>NZ_CP047591.1:2554475-2873785 GCF_010120715.1 Aminipila terrae | reverse complement strand
AATCTCCATTTTCTCAAAAAAAGATTTCGGCATCCTGGCTTTTCCCGGAACCCTGATTGCTCTTACGGTTTTCCCTTTAAAAGGTGCAAAGTCAACATTCCTGAAAAAATCGCTCAAATCCGTGATAATCAATGGATTTCTAAGATCTGGTTTATCATTTCCGTATTTCAACATCGATTCTTCAAAGGTAATCTTTCTGAAAGGGGGTTTTGACACTTCCAAATCAGAAAATTGTTTAAATGTAGCGTAAAGCACCTTCTCGGCTACTTCAAATACATCCTCCTGGTTGGCAAAGGCCATTTCAAAATCTAATTGATAAAATTCTCCCGGAGAACGGTCTGCTCTGGCATCTTCATCCCTGAAGCATGGAGCAATCTGAAAGTATTTATCAAACCCAGACGCCATCAGCATCTGTTTAAACTGCTGAGGTGCCTGAGGTAATGCATAAAATGTTCCTCTGTGCTTTCTGCTGGGTACCAGATAGTCCCTGGCTCCTTCTGGTGAAGAATTTCCCAGTATAGGTGTCTGTATCTCCATAAAACCCAGCTCTTCCATTTGATTTCGCAGATACTTTATAACCTGTGACCGCAATATCATTTTATCATGAACTTTAGGATTTCTCAGGTCGAGGAATCTATACTTAAGCCTTACATCTTCCCTCGTATCCACTGAATTATCAATTTCAAAAGGCAGATTGTTCTGTGCTGCACCCAGAATTCTTATGGAAGAAGCTTTTACTTCCACTTCGCCAGTATCAATCTTAGGATTTACTGTATCCTCATCTCTCTTTAAAACCGTACCTGTTACAGAAATAACCGTTTCCTTATTCAGTCTGTCTACCATACTCTCCGTAACCACAATTTGTGTAACGCCATAATGATCTCGCAAGTCTATAAAAGCAATGCCACCATGATTTCTGATGTTTCTTACCCATCCTGCCAGTTTAACTTCCATATGAACATTAGAAACATTCAGCTGGTTACAGTTTACCGTTCTGTAACATCCGTCCGATTCACTATCATCAATTGCAATATTCCATTCTTTAACATCATATTTCTTAGCTTCAGCTGCTTTTTTTGCCTCTTCCTTTTTTCCTGTTCCTCTATTGCAACGTATTGTATCTTCTGCAACTTTTCCTGGACAAGTTTATTAATAGTCTGAGGGCTTGCCTTTCCAGAAAGCTTCCTCATAGCCTGCCCAACTAAAAAGCCAAACGCTTTTTGTTTTCCTGACTTATAATCTTCAATGGATTTAGGATTTTCTGAGATAGCTTCATCAACGGCCTTTTGAATCATTTCCAGATTTTCAATGGCTAATAATCCTTTTTCTCTTACGTATTGTACCGGGTCAGTGTTATGATCAAAAACTTCTTCAATTACTTGTTTTGCAACATTCCTGTTAATTTTTCCCTCTTCAGTCATAGTGATTACTGCTGCCAGTTTCTTAGGATCTATGGAAATATTTTCAGGTTCAACCCCTCTTTCCTTTAGAAGTCTTAGTACATCACCTACAATAAAGTTAGCAGCAAGCTTTGCCTCCCCAGACTTTGCTGCAGCGGATTCAAACAGCTCTGCAATTTGCTTTACGGCAATAATTGTCTTTGCTATATCTTCAGAAAGTCCCAGTTGTTTTTGATATCTTTCCTTTTTTTCCATAGGAAGTTCAGGCATACGATTCCTTAAGCGGCAAATCCACTCTTCCTGAAGCAAAACTGGAAGTAAATCAGGATCAGGGAAGTATCTGTAATCCTGAGCATTTTCTTTGGAACGCATAGCATAGCTTTCCCCGGTTTCATCATCCCATCTTCTGGTTTCCTGTGTAACAATGCCACCCGCCTCCACAAGTTCCATCTGCCTTTTACTCTCAAATTCTATGGCTCTTTGTATGGCTTTAAAGGAATTGAGGTTTTTCATTTCCGTCCGGGTACCAAACTGTTCCGCACCTATAGGTCGCACTGACAGATTCACATCTGCACGCATGGAACCCTCTTGCATCTTACAGTCTGAAACATCTAAATACCGCAACATTTGCTGAAGATTTTCCAGAAATGCCACTACTTGCTTTGCATTTCTAAAATCCGGATTGGTAACAATTTCAATAAGAGGCACTCCGCATCGATTGTAATCTACTAAAGTTCCTCCTGCATCATGAACCAGTTTACCTGCATCTTCTTCCATGTGAATCTCGCAAAGAGTGATTCTGCTGGACTCCCCATCCACATTAATATCCATATACCCATTTCTGCATATTGGATGATAAAGCTGTGAAATCTGATAATCTTTTGGTAAATCAGGATAAAAATAATTCTTTCTGTCAAACCGGTTCTCTTTTTGTATATTACAGTTCAATGCAAGCCCTGCCTTAATAGCACAGTTTACAACCTCTTTATTTAAAACAGGAAGACTTCCAGGTAAGCCCATACATACAGGACAAACATGCGAGTTCGGTTCTCCTCCAAATTCAGTGCTGCATCCACAAAAGATTTTGGTTTTTGTAGCGAGTTCTACATGAACTTCTAGTCCCATTACTATTTCATAATTCATTACAAAATCCCTCCTCTCTTATGGAAATCTGTTACCTTCTGATATGCATAGGCCGCTTTTACCAATACAGGTTCAGAAAAGCTATTACCAATCAGCTGCATTCCCACCGGCATATGATTATCTGCCGAAATACCGCAGGGCAGAGCAACAGCCGGCACTCCTGCCAGATTTACAGAAACCGTATAGATGTCAGCCATATACATGGCTATGGGATCTGAAATCTGTTCTCCGATTTTATAAGCTGTAGTAGGGCTTACAGGACTTAAAATCATATCATATCTCTGAAAAGCTTTATTAAAGCTTTCCTTTATCATAGCTCTTACCTGTAACGCTTTCTTATAATATGCATCAAAATATCCTGAACTTAAAACAAAAGAGCCCAGCATAATCCTTCTTTTCACTTCAGAGCCAAAACCCTCACTTCTGGATTTATAATAGGTTTCCAGTAAGTCCTTTGCCTTTTCTGAACGAAAGCCATATTTTATTCCGTCATACCTTGACAGATTGGAGCTGGCTTCAGCACATGCTATAATGTAATATGCCGGAACAGCGTAATCAATCCCCGGCATCTCAAATTCTTCCAGTTCAGCACCCAGACCTTTTAAAACCCCTGCCCCGGATAAAACCTTTTCTGCTACCTGGGTATCTAATCCATTTCCAAAATAATTCTTTGGAATACCAATTTTAATGCCTTTCAGATTTTCTTTATAAGATTCGGTGAAATCAAAAGGCTTATTCATAACAGATGTACTGTCTCTGTTGTCCGGACCGGAAATAAGAGCAAGTGCTTCTGCGCAATCTTCAACATTTTTTCCTATGGGTCCAATCTGATCTAAGGAAGATGCATAGGCCATGAGTCCATATCTGGATACGCTTCCATAAGATGGCTTTATCCCTGTTAAATTGCAAAAAGCACAGGGCTGCCTGATAGATCCACCGGTATCAGAACCGATAGCATAGGGGACATATCTGCTGCAACAGCTGCCGCAGAACCTCCTGAGGATCCTCCCGGTACATAGGCCTCATTCCATGGATTCTTCGTTATTCCAAAATAAGAAGTTTCTGTGGAGCCACCCATAGCAAATTCATCCATATTCGCTTTTCCTATAACAACCGCACCTGCCTGATTCAGCTTTTCTACAACTCCGGCACTGTATGGAGGAATAAAGTTTTCAAGCATCCTTGATGCAGCCGTAGTTCTGATGTCTTTTGTACAGATATTGTCTTTTATGATTACTGGAACGCCTGCAAGGATGGATATATTTTCACCGCTATTTATTCTTTTTTGTATAGATTCTGCAGTTTTAACAGCTTTTTCTTCATTAACAGTTAAAACCGCATTGATATTATTGTTATTATTATTTATCTCTCCTAAATAATAATGGGTTACTTCTTTACAACTTACTTCTCTGTTCTTAATAAGTCTGCCAATTTCAACTGCAGACAAAGTCTTAAGCTCTTTTACTGCCATTTCTACACCTTCTTTCTACTCAACTGTTTTGTGTACCTTGAAATAATCTCCTTTACAATCAGGAGCATTCATAAGCATCTCTTCCCGTTTATCCCTATTGGTCACATCATCTTCCCTAAAGCAGTTTAGGTTATCAAATGGATGTGACATTTCACTCATGCCTTTTGTATCAAGTTCATTGAGTTTGTCCATGTAATTTAATATATCAGTCAAATCCTTTTTGGCTCTTTGTTTTTCTTCTTCCTCCAGTTCCAGTCTGGATAAATCACTGATATAATCAATCAGACTATCCGTAATAATCATAATTAGACCTCTTTCCTTCCATCCTAAATATTTGCTGAATAATAATATTCCCTAAAAAACATACGTTATAGCATATCATCTTTAATTTCATTTTGCAATATTTTTTAGTGATAATTCACTATTTTCATCTAGTTTTTTATGTGTAAAAAACAAAAATGACGCTTAATACGTCATTTTTGCCATATTACAGATTCGTATACCCCATCAGGTATTTATCTACTTCTCTTGCTACTTCTCTGCCTTCTCTTATGGCCCATACTACCAAAGAGGGGCCTCTTCTCATGTCTCCTGCCACAAAGATTTTATCTCTGGTGGTCATATAATTATATTCCCCTTGATTCTCTGTTCTGACATTAAGTTGGTCATTTGCTTCAACACCAAAGGTTTTAGCAACTTCTATATCACATCCTAAGAACCCTGCAGCAATCAGAACCAAATCCGCCGGAACTGTCTTTTCTGATTTTGGAACCTCTTTCATGAGCATCTTTCCTGTTTCTTTGTCCACTCTCTGTTCCAGTTTAACAAGCACGGCCTGTTTCACATTTCCTTCCTTATCACAGATGAACTCTTTTATTGTCGTCTGGTATTCTCTAGGATCCTTTCCAAAAACTGCAATGGCTTCTTCCTGCCCATAATCTGTTTTAAGGGTTTTAGGCCATTGGGCCAGGGATTACTGTCAAGTCTCTCTTCAGAAGGTTTTGGCATCATTTCCAGCTGTATCACAGATTTTGCACCATGTCTTATAGCTGTACCCACACAATCATTTCCGGTGTCTCCACCCCAAGTACAATTACATTTTTATCCTTGGCTGAAATATACGTACCCTCCTCTAAGAAGTTGTCAAGAAGAGCTTTGGTTGTTGAAGTTAAAAAATCTACAGCATAATAGATTCCTTTTCCGTTTCTGCCTGGTACGTTGATATCTCGTGGATGAGCTGCGCCACATGCAAGAACAACAGCATCATAGTCCTTTAAGAGTTTTTCTGCCTGTTTTTTCCCGGATATTCCTTCATTCATCCTGAATTCAACACCTTCAGTTCTCATTAAATCTATTCTTCTTTTAATGATATGCTTTTCCAGTTTCATGCTGGGAATCCCATACATGAGAAGCCCGCCAGCCCTGTCATCTTTTTCAAAAACAGTTACCTGATGTCCCCTGGAATTTAATTGGTCTGCTGCTGCAAGCCCAGCGGGACCTGAACCAATCACTGCAATTTTTTTACCGGAACGGTTAAGTATTTTTCTTGGCTGCATAATCCTGTTATCATAACCTTCTTCAATGATTGCCAGCTCATTTTCTCTTACAGAGACACTATCACCATGTAAAGAGCAGGTACACGCTTTTTCGCAGAGTGCAGGACATACTCTTGCTGTAAATTCAGGGAAATTATTTCGTTTCAATAGCCTTGTTAGTGCAGCTCTGTAATTTCCATGATAAACCAGGTCATTCCATTCAGGTATTAAATTATTTAATGGGCAGCCAGATACCATACCACCAATCATCATTCCTGACTGGCAGAATGGTACACCACAGTCCATACATCGTGCTCCCTGTTCCATTTGCTCTTCTTTGGAAAGAGCGATATGAAACTCATTAAAATTCTTTATTCTTTCTAAGGGTTCCAGTGCCTCACTGGTCCGCTTTTCATATTTTAAAAAGCCTGTTGACATTCCCATTAATGCATACCTCCTTTTATTTCATAGAAAGCCTTTATTTGTGCCGTCTTCTCATCTACACCCATTTCTTCATACTTCGTAATCAGATTAAGAACATTTTTATAATCATAAGGCATTATTTTCTTAAACATAGGCAGATATTCTGTAAATTTCTTCAGTATTTCTTTTCCTTTAATGGAGTTTGTAGCTTTAACATGTTCCTTAATCAGTTCGTTTAATTCAAGTACATCTTCACTTTTACTTACGTTTTCCAGGGAAATAATTTCTTTGTTTAATTTTGAGTATAAATCCCCTTTTTCATCAAGAACATAAGCTATACCGCCAGACATACCAGCTGCTAAATTATTACCTGTGGAACCAAGGATGACTACCCTGCCCCCTGTCATATACTCAAGCCCATGATCTCCAACGCCTTCAACTACAGCATCTGCACCTGAATTTCTTACACAGAATCTTTCACCTGCCACACCGCTGAAAAAGGCTTTTCCTGAAGTAGCCCCGTAAAGTGCCACATTTCCTATGATAATGTTTTCATCATGTTTAAAGGTTGACTTCTTATTTGGATAAACGATAATTTTACCACCAGACAGCCCTTTTCCAATATAGTCATTACTGTCCCCTTCCAGTTCCAGAGTCAGACCTTTTGGTATAAAGGCACCAAAACTCTGTCCCCCGTATCCAGTACATTTGATGTGATAGGTATCATCTCCCAGTTTATTTCCAAACTTTTTAGTTAATATGGATCCCAGTACAGTTCCGAAGGTTCTGTCCTGATTGTTTACCTGAACTTCTATGGATTTTCTTTCACTTTTTTCTATAGAATCTTTCAGATTTTTGTATAAAATGGTCATGTCTTTACTATCACTCAGTTTAAAGTCAAAGTCATCCCCTTTTGTATGAATACTGTTGAGCATTCCATCTTCGATTCCATTGTTTAAAATGCATCTGATATCTAACAGTTTTTTCTCTGCACTTTTTAAATTCTTTGGTTTTAATACATCAGTTCTGCCAACCATTTCATCTACAGTCTTAAAGCCCAGTAAAGCCATATATTCTCTCAGTTCTTCTGCAACAAATCTCATAAAGTTCATTACATATTCAGGCTTTCCTGAAAATCGTTTTCTGAGTTCCGGATTTTGTGTTGCAATTCCCACAGGGCAAGTGTCCAGATTACATACTCTCATCATAACGCAACCCATGGAAATAAGTGGAGCGGTGGCAAATCCAAATTCTTCTGCTCCTAGTAATGCTGCTATTGCCACTTCTCTGCCGCTCATTAATTTTCCGTCGGTTTCCAGAATAACTCTGCTTCTCAGTCCATTCATCAGTAGAGTCTGATGAGCTTCTGCCAATCCCAGCTCCCATGGAAGTCCTGCATTATATACCGAATTTTTCGGAGCTGCTCCTGTACCACCATCATACCCGGAAATCAGGATAACTTGTGCTCCCGCTTTGGCTACTCCCGCTGCAATCGTACCTACACCTGCTTCAGAAACTAATTTCACTGAGATTCTGGCATCTGAATTTGCACACTTGCAATCATAAATTAACTGTGCCAGATCTTCTATGGAATATATATCGTGATGAGGTGGTGGTGAAATCAGGCCCACACCTGTGGTGCTATGTCTAGTCTTAGCAATCCATGGATATACTTTATCGGCAGGTAACTGACCTCCTTCTCCTGGCTTGGCTCCCTGGGCCAGTTTTATCTGGATTTCTTCCGCGCTTACCAGATATTCAGAGGTTACTCCGAATCTGCCGGACGCAACCTGCTTTATTTTGCTGCATCTGTTCACTCCATCTGCATCTGGCTTAAATCTCTCAGAGTCTTCTCCACCTTCACCACTATTGGATTTTCCCTGTAATTTATTCATGGCTATGGCCATAGTCTCATGTGCCTCTTTGGATATGGATCCATAAGACATCGCCCCTGTTTTAAATCTTCTGACAATAGAATCAACACTTTCTACCTGCTCAATAGGAATGGATTTATTCTTTGGATCAAATTCCATTAAATTTCTTAAATGAGTAGCACCCATTTCTTCATTTATCATTCTGGTATATTCTTTAAACAGCTTGTAATCACCAGTTCTCGTCGCCATCTGAAGTAAATGAATCGTTTGAGGGTTATATAAGTGCTCTTCTTCTCCGCTTCGTACTTTATGTCCCCCAGACTATCCAGAACATAATCCTGGTTTAATCCTAGGGGATCAAAAGCCCTGGAATGTCTTGTATTAATCTGTTCCTCTATTTCCTTTAAGGTGATTCCACCCACTCTGCTTACAGTATTGGTAAAATATTTATTAATCACTTCTTTACTAATGCCTACAGCTTCAAATATTTGTGATCCCTGATAGGATTGAATAGTAGAAATACCCATTTTAGAAGCAATCTTTACTATTCCGTGAAGAATACCTTCTGCATAATCATTCACGGCCGCATAATAATCTTTTTCCAGGATATTATCCTCTATCATTTGTTTGATTGTATCCTGAGCCAGATAAGGGTTAATGGCACTTGCTCCATAACCAAGTAATGTTGCGAAATGATGAACTTCTCTAGGTTCACCACTTTCAAGCACCAGAGATAAAGACATACGCTTTCTGTTTCTTACTAAGTACTGCTGTACTGCAGAAACAGCCAGAAGAGATGGAATTGGTACACTGAATTCATCCACATCTCGGTCTGATAAAATGATTATATTAGCACCATCTTTTAAAGCTCTGTCGATTTGTATGAACACATTATTCACAGCTTTTTCCAAAGAAGTTCCCTTATAATAATTTATTGAAACCGTGGCCACTTTAAAGCCTTCTGCCTTCATATTTTTAATTTTCAGTAAGTCAGTATTGGTTAAAATAGGGTTTCTCACAGAAAGAAGCCTGCAATTCTCTGGAACATCATTCAGCAAATTGCCGTCCTTCCCTAAATAGCTGTATGTTGATGTTACGATTTCTTCCCTGATGGCATCAATAGGCGGATTAGTAACCTGGGCAAAAAGTTGCTTAAAATAGTTGAAAAGCGGAGGATGCTTTTCAGACAACGCAGCCAATGGGGTGTCTGCACCCATGGCGATTACAGGCTCATTTCCAGTTAAAGCCATCGGCTTTAAGTAATCTATAACATCTTCGTATGAATAACCGAAAGCTTTTTGCATTTTGGCAAGTTCCTGGTTTTTATAAAAGGGAACTCTCTGATTCGGAATCTGTAATTCCTTTAGATGCACTAAATTATTTTCCAGCCATTCACCATAAGGCTGACTTCCTGCATAATAATCTTTCAAATCTTTATCATTTATTAATTTTCCTGATTTTGTGTCTACAAGTAGCATTCTGCCAGGTCTCAGTCGCTCTTTCACTTCGATTTCTTCCGGCAGAATATCCAAAACCCCTACCTCCGAAGACAGAATTAAGTTTCCATCCTTGGTTATGTAGTATCTGGATGGTCTTAATCCATTTCTGTCCAGAACAGCCCCTACAATATCTCCATCACTGAAGACAATAGAAGCCGGTCCATCCCAAGGCTCCATCATGGTTCCATGATATAAATAAAAATCTTTCTTCTTCTGACGCATGTTTCTGTCATTGCACCAAGGCTCTGGAATGCATAGCATTACTGCCTTTGGGAAATCCATACCGGACATATATAAAAATTCTAAAGTATTGTCTAGCATGGCGGAGTCTGAACCCCACTTTGGTACTACTGGAAGAACTCTGTAAAAATCCTGTCCTAAGGCATCTGAATGCATATTTTCTTCTCTGGACAGCATTTTATTTACATTTCCACGAATGGTATTTATTTCTCCATTGTGCACAATGTAACGGTTTGGATGTGCCTTTTCCCAAGAAGGCATGGTATTTGTAGAGAATCTGGAATGAACAATAGCAATAGCCGAGATATAATCTTTTTCCTGTAAATCCAGATAAAACATTCTTAGCTGTTTTACAAGAAACATGCCCTTATATACAATAGTTCTGCTTGAAAGAGAACATACATAGGTGTCGTTAGACTCGTTATCGTTACTATTCTCAAATATTCTTCTGGCAACATATAATTTCCTGTCAAACTCAATGCCAGGTTTTAAATTTCTTGGTCTGCCTACGAAAGCCTGATAGATGGCAGGCTTGCACTCCAAAGCGCGATTTCCCAGGACATCATTACGGGTAGGCACTTCCCGCCAGCCAAGGAAATTTAATCCTTCTTTTTCTATGATAACTTCAAATCGTTTCTTTATCTGATTTCTAAGCAGCTCCTGCTGTGGCAGAAAAAACATACCCACAGCAAAATCTCCATTGGAAGGAAATTCAATATTCTTTACGTGTTTAATAAAATAGCTGTGAGGAATTTGCGTCAGAATTCCCACACCATCTCCGGTTTCTCCTGTGGAATCCTTACCTGCTCTGTGCTCAAGTTTTTCAACTATTGTCAGTGCATCCTCTACTGTTTTATGAGATTTTATTCCCTTTATGTTTACAACAGCTCCAATACCGCAATTGTCATGTTCAAAATTTTTATCATATAAACTTCCTGTTATTTTCAAATCTGGTTGATGTACATGTTTCATTTTTATTAAAGTCCTCCTTTTATATGCATATTAGTGCATAATCTTTCATATCTAGAATTGTATATGCAATAAAGTGCATATACAATTTTCAGACAATTCTTAAAACACTTTGATATTTTATACCGAATGCCCAATTTAGTCAAGCATTTTTGTTTTGTAAAACAATTTTGAAAATTGTAACCTTGACAAATATATTTCTCTAATCTATACTCCCACTATTGAACAAATGCAATGTATTTTATATTGTGTCTTTCATGTATATTTCTGCATACTATAAATTACTATATCATTTCAAATACCGTTTCGATACTGGAAATTTTTTTGATTTTATTTTAAAAATGAGCTTTGTTTTTGCAAACAAAAAAAAATACAAAAAGTTATTGACAGATATAATTTTTTCTAGTATACTCACATCATTGATTAGCAAAGGCGCTATGAGTTTTCTTACTCGTAGTGCCTTTTTTTATAATATTTTTACTACAGGTAGTACAGTTTTTACTAAAGATAGACAGAGGAGGACATATATGAATAAGATTTCAGAACTATTTGGCAGCATGGTTTTCAATGATGCTGTTATGAGAGAAAAATTACCAAAAGATACTTATAAAGCTCTTCAGTCCCATATTGATAAAGGAACACCTTTATCAATGGAGACTGCTAATGTTATCGCAAGTGCCATGAAAGATTGGGCCTTAGAACATGGTGCCACTCATTTTACCCATTGGTTCCAACCCATGACAGGCATAACTGCTGAAAAGCACGATAGTTTTATTTCCCCTACAGAAGGCGGAGGAATTGTGATGAATTTCTCTGGTAAAGAATTAATTAAAGGTGAACCGGATGCATCAAGTTTCCCTTCTGGCGGTATCCGTGCTACTTTTGAAGCAAGAGGTTATACAAACTGGGATCCAAGTTCATATGCTTTTATTAAAGAAAATACCCTTTGCATACCAACTGCATTCTGTTCTTATGGTGGCGAAGCCCTGGATAAGAAAACTCCATTGCTGCGTTCCATGGAAGCTATTGAAAAGCAGGCACTAAGAATTCTCCAGCTACTTGGAAATAATTCTGTAAGAAGAGTTATTACTACTGTAGGACCAGAACAGGAATATTTCCTTGTTTCAAAAGAACTTTATGAAAAACGTAAAGATTTAATCTATTGCGGCAGAACACTACTTGGTGCAAAACCTCCAAAAAGACAGGAACTGGAAGATCATTATTTTGGAGCGATTAAACCAAAAGTAAACGAATTTATGGAAGAGCTGGACCAGGAGCTTTGGAAGCTTGGTGTTCTTGCAAATACTGAACATAATGAAGTTGCTCCTGCACAGCACGAACTGGCTCCAATCTTCTCAAGTTTAAATGTTGCGGCAGACCATAACCAGTTAACCATGGAATTAATGAAAAAAATCGCAGGCAAACACGGTCTTGTGTGTTTATTACATGAAAAGCCTTTTGCAGGGATCAATGGCAGCGGTAAGCATATTAACTGGTCACTTGCAACAGACATGGGCGAAAACCTGTTAAAACCGGGAAAAAATCCTATTGAAAATATCCAGTTTTTACTATTCCTAAGTGCCGTGATTAAAGCCGTGGATGAATATCAGGATCTACTAAGAGTGTCTGTGGCCAGTCCAAGTAACGACCACCGTCTTGGGGGCATGAAGCTCCTCCTGCTATTATTTCCATGTTCCTGGGGGATGATTTGAAAGAGGTTCTGGATGCAATAACTGAAGGAAAATCAGAAGTACCTGCAAGAAACCGTAAAATGGGTATTGGTGTTCAGGTTCTTCCTGACTTTAAAAAAGACACTACAGACAGGAACAGAACTTCTCCTTTTGCCTTTACAGGCAGTCGTTTTGAGTTCCGTATGCCAGGTTCCACCACATCTGTTGCGTGCCCTTCTTATATGTTAAACACGATTGTAGCAGATGCCCTGATGGAAATAGCCAACAAGCTTGCTGATTCTTCCGATATTAAAACGGATGCTATTAATCTTGTCAAGGAAATATATATAAAACATAAACGGATTGTCTTCAATGGTAATAACTATTCTGACGAGTGGGTTAAAGAAGCTGAGAGCAGAGGCCTTCTAAACTTAAAATCAGCAGTTGAAGCATACCCACATTTTACTGACAAAAAGAATCTTGAATTATTTAAAAGGCACCACATTTTCAACGAAATTGAAGCTACAGCCAGACAGGAAATCTTATATGAAGAATACTGTAAATTAGTTAACATCGAAGCACTTACCATGCTTGACATGATTAACAAAGATATTCTTCCTGCTGTTTCATCTTATGTAAAAGATTTATCTGATGTAGTAATGAGTAAAAAGGCTATTTCAGAAGATGTTCCATGCGAAATGGAAAAAAACCTGATTGTTAATCTGTCCTCAGCCTGTGACTGTTTATATGCAAAAGCCGGCACTCTGGACCAGTATTTACTTGAAGTAAATACTATTGAAGAAATAAGTGATGCTGCAAATTATTTCTGTGCTAAAGTACTTCCGGCCATGAACGAGTTACGTGCTATAACTGACGAACTTGAAACAATTACTGCAGCAAAATACTGGCCTATGCCAACTTATGGTTCGCTTCTTTTTACTTAATATATAACTCAACTTAAGAAAAGAATGAAAGAATCTATGCAAATGCATAGATTCTTTCATTTAAATCTTGAAATTTTAATTGCTGGCCGGTTAAATGTATGCTAGAATTATTTTTTCAAACACTATATTATAAGAAAGGTGGTGCCAGTATTGGAAAAAATATTGCTTGTTACAAGAAATACCAAAAGTAAAGATGCCCTATTAGATTATCTGGTAAATGATTTAAATCAAACTGTAGAAACTGCCGATAGTGTTGAATCTGGAAAGCAGAAACTGTCTGAGTCCACCTTTGATTTAATCATAGTAAATTATCCTCTTGATTCCAACACCGATGCTTCTTTTTCTATCTACTGCGCCCAAAGTACTTCTGCTGGAGTTATAGCACTTTTAAAAAGTAGGGAAATCGATGCACTGTCTGAACGTCTGGAAAAACACGGAATCATTGTTATTAATAAACCTGTTTTAAAAGTAGTTCTTAATCAGGCGATAAAATTCGCTGAACTCTCTAAAAACAGAGTAATGACCCTAAATGAAGAAAACCTGAAGCTTCAGGATAAAATTGTCCAGATGAAACTGGTAAACAGAGCAAAATGGGTTTTAATCCAATATCTTAATATGACCGAAGGCCAGGCCCACAAATACATTGAACAGCAGGCAATGGAAAGACGAATGTCAAAGAAAAAAATAGCCGAAAAAATTTTAAAAATGTATGAACATTAAAAGGAAAGTCATAAAGGCACTTTATGTATGATTAATCACCTTTATGACTTTATGCGAAATTCATATTTAACCTAATTTCTTTATTTCCCTTCTCAGCCTGTTAATTATCTTTTTTTCAAGCCTGGATATATAGGATTGGGAAATTCCCATTTTATCAGCTACTTCTTTCTGGGTCATTTCCCTGCCGCTAATCAGCCCAAACCTCATTTCCATAATCTGTTTCTCCCTGTTATTTAACTTTTTCAGTGCATATATTAAAAGCTTACGGTTAACTTCCTCTTCTATATGTCCATATACTACATCATTCTCTGTTCCTAAAATATCGGATAAAAGTAATTCGTTTCCATCCCAGTCCACATTTAAAGGTTCATCAAAGGATACTTCACTTTTTATTTTATTATTCCTTCTGATATACATCAGTATTTCATTTTCGATGCATCTTGAAGCATATGTAGCCAGCTTTATATTTTTATCAGCGTTAAATGTATTAACAGCTTTTATCAGACCAATTGTGCCAATTGATATGAGATCTTCAATATTTATCTTGGACCCTTCAAATTTCTTTGCTATATAAACCACTAATCTTAAATTTCTTTCAATCAGTATGGCTCTTGCATCCTCACTGCCCTTAGAAAACTCTTCCAACAGGTTCTTCTCTTCATCACTGTTGAGTGGTGGCGGTAATACCTCAGTCCCTCCAATATAGAAAATTTCGTCCGACTTAGTGATACTCAGTCTTTTAATCAGTGTCGAAATTTGTTCTAACACCCATTGTTTTATATTCCAGTTCATTATGCTACTCCTCCCAATAAAAAGTCTTTACTTAACAGCATCTGATATTCTTCTTCTCCCAGCTTACAAAATTCCATATTATATACAGCTACTATAATACTCCCCAGAGCTTTGTTGTTTACATATGCATTATCCACTCTGTATCCCTCCAAAATTCCGTTTTTCATGCCAATGCTGTTATACGGTACTAAGCAATATCTTTTACTGAAATCAATGTTTTCCATACTTTTAAGCTTTGCTGCCGCAGACTTGCTGATAATAGCAACTGCTTTCCCTGATAACGGCTCTTTCAGAAAATTTCCGGAATCAATAAGTGCTCTATGGGTTACGGTATGTCCCTCTATTTCTATTGTAATATCAGTAAATATTCGTTCTTTAAGTTGTTTTGCCGTAATAATTTTAGAAAATGCCATGATAATGATGTACGATACTACTGCACCAAAAACAACATTCATATAGGTTATATCCCCTACATAAAGAACTGCATTATTAGTCATTCCTCTTATTCTGATTATGTACAATATTATAATGGTCATTCCACCCATGAAAGCCGATACGATATATATAAGTATTGTTCCTTTAAATATCTTCCTGTCAAATGCTACATAAGCCAAAAGCAGCGAAAACAAAACTTTAACTAAGATTCCTAACAGGATACCTATGTTTTGGACAAATATTATAAAGGAAAAGACACCACATAGCATGCCTCCTGCAATTAACCTCTTCTTACTAGTTGGTAAGTTAGCTATTTTACTTGATAAGTATAAAATAAGAATTCCCATAAGAAAGTTCTCGGCAAATAAGTATTCTCCGTATATCTCCACATAAAAAACCCCCTTGCAAGCTATATCATAAATGATTATAGACCTCACAAAGGGGAAAAATTGTCATATTCAAATGTCGAATAATAAATTTAATTTTAATTATTTTACTGCCTTCTTTGCAGTGTCACATAACTGTGTAAATGCAGCTGCGTCATAGATAGCCATTTCAGAAAGCATTTTTCTGTTGATTTCAACACCTGACTTCTTCAGACCGTCCATTAATCTGCTGTATGAAATATCATTCATTCTTGCACCAGCATTGATTCTTGCGATCCAAAGTCTTCTGTATTCTCTCTTTTTGTTCTTTCTTCCAATATATGCAGAACGAAGTGAACGCATAACTGCAGGATTTGCAGCTCTAAATACCTTGCTCTTCTGTCCGTAGAAACCTCTTGCTAACTTTAATATTTTCTTATGTCTTTTATGAGCATTAACGCCCTTTTTTACTCTTGCCATTATTCAAACCTCCTAATACTATTTATCTAATACAGCTTTAATTCTCTTGTGATCTGCGCTACCAAGAAGAGTTGCCTTTCTTAATCCTCTTTTTCTCTTTGCACATTTCTTAGTAAGAATATGGCTCTTGTATGCCTTATTTCTCTTTACTTTTCCTGTACCTGTTAATTTAAATCTCTTGCTTGCGCCTCTATGAGATTTCATCTTATTTTTAGCCATGGTAATGTTCCTCCTACGTAAAATTTATTTCTGTTATCTACTATCTATTTATCTGTTTTAGGTGCAACAATCATAATCAAACTTCTGCCTTCAAACTCAGGCTTTTTCTCAATTGTACCTACAGAAGCCACTGAATCCGCAAACCGGTTCATAACATCTAAACCCTTGCTTGCATAATCCTTTTCTCTTCCTTTAAACCTCAAACTGACTTTAACCCTGTCTCCGTCCTTAAGGAACTTTATCGCAGTATTAGCTTTAACCTGAATGTCATGCACCTCAATAAATGTACTTAAACGAATTTCTTTTACTGAAGTAATCTTCTGCTTCTTCTTTGCTTCCTTTTCTCTTTTTTGAAGTTCATAACGGTACTTACCGTAATCAAGAATCTTACAAACTGGCGGGTTAGCATTTGGTGAAATATTTACTAAGTCAAGCTTTTTTTCATTAGCTAACGCTAAGGCTTCTTCAAGACTTATAATTCCAAGCTGCGTTCCATCATTGTCGATAACTCTTAATTCCTTGTCACGAATTTCTTCGTTGATCAGATTTTCCTTGCTAATGTTCTTGCACCTCCTGCAAATAAAATAAGCGGATACTACAGTACCCGCTCCACAAAACACATAAGTGTTACAGTTGTTTTATTAACCCTATCAGCCAGACCAATAAGGTGAGAAGCGGATAACTTCTTCTTTATTACTAAAACACTATACCATTTATCCTTAACTATGTCAAGAAAATAATTGAATATATTAAAAATATCGAAATACACCTTTTACTTTGCCCAATATCTTCACTTCCTTGACAATAATAGGACTCATACTGGAGTTCTCTGGCTGCAGCCTGATATGATCTGTTTCTTTATAAAAAGTTTTAACAGTGGCTTCACTCTCAAATCCATCTATCATGGCTACTACGATTTCTCCATTTTTCGCAGTATTTTGCTGCTCAACCAATATATAATCTCCGTCAAAAATACCTGCTTCTATCATACTTTCACCCTTTACTGTCAGCATGAAATTGGTGCCTTTGCCTGCAAATCTGGAGGGGATTGGAAAGGACTCTTCGATATTTTGTTCTGCCAGTATGGGGGTACCTGCTGCTATCCTTCCCACTACCGGTATATCAATAACATCAATTCTTTCTGTATCATGGTAAACTGTATCTTTTATTTCATGATTATCCGATTTGATTTTTTCACTTGACTCCGAATCTACTATCATCAATGCACGGGGCTTAGATGGGTCTTTTTTTAGGAAGCCTTTCAGCTCCAGGTTTTCAATATCCTTGTGAACTGTAGACGTTGATTTAATATTCAAGGCGGAGCAGATTTCTCTTACTGTAGGTGGATATCCTTTTTGACTGATTTCTTTTTTCATATACTCAAGTATTCGCTGTTCTCTCTCTTTTAGCTGTTCCATATTTCCGCCTCCATTATTTATAAATTTAAGTTTCAATAAACTTCAGACCAATTCTTTATGTAGTATAGCACAGATATTGTGTTCTGTAAACATGTGTTCTGAAATTATGTTCTATATCTTGTAAATAGTCAATAAAATAAAAAGCAATATAGCGATGCACCAAAGCAGCATTATATTGCTCCAATTTTAAAATGTGAAAAATTTCTTCTACCTTACTAAAAGTCTTCTGATTCCTTCTTCAAGACCATCTATAGTAAGTTCAAACATAGGAAAAACCTCTTTTATGATTCCAAGGGTATAACTCCCATATACAAATTCCCAATCTTCCTTTTGTATTGGATTCAACCAAATCTGTTTCTTATAGCGCCTTTTAAATTTCTTTAACCACTCTATACCAGGTTCCTCATTATACAGGCTAAAAACTGAATTTCCACCAGGCCGTAACAATTCAGAGGGCGCCATTGTCCCATCACCTACAAGAATTACTTTATACTCACTGTCCAGATTAGCAAGAACCCAGTCAGTATTTACCCATTCTCCTTTTCGGCAGTATGGCGTAGTATAGAGCTGATCATATATACAGTTATGAAAATAATACACTTTTAAATCCTTAAAATGACTGGATTTACTTACCGCCTGAAACAGCCTGTTGCACAATCTTCCGTAAGGCATCATAGAACCATCCGAATCAAAGAGCAGTAACAGTTTTATTGTGTTCTTTCTTGGTTTATCAAATACCAGCTTCAACCTTCCCGCATTATGACAGGTCTCGTCAATAGTTCCGTCTACATCTAGTTCCGTTTTAGCACCTTCTACCCGGGCAGAAAACTGCCTCAGCTTTCTGAATGCCATCTGAAACTGTCTGATGTCTAAAATGTTATCCTGCCTGAAATCTTTAAAATTCCGTTCTCCAGCCACTTGCACTGCGGACTTGTGCCGGCCTGTGCCTCCAGTGCGGATTCCCTGGTTATTATACCCTCCATGCCCCATTCGGGAGGTTCCGCCAGTGCCAATCCAATAGTTTCCACCATTGTGCTGTTCTTTTTGCTCTTGAATTCTTTCCTGGAATCTTTTTAACAGTTCTTCAAGCTCCATTAAAGCTTCCTCTGGCACAGGCCTGTCATTCAGGTCCCGTTCTCTTGTATCTTCATGAAGCCACCTCCAGAATTCTTCTGGCAATTCCTCTGGGCTTTCAATGCCCTTAAAATACTCTGCGAAAACTGCATCAAATTTGTCATAATCTGCTTCACTTTTTATCAAAACACTTCTGCACAGATGGTAAAAACTCATCAGGCTGCATTCTGCTAATCCTAAATCCAATGCCTCTACAAGAGACATCCATTCATTCAGGGATACTGCAAGCCCTCTTGCTCTTAATAAATAGAAAAATTCCAAAAACATCTTATTACCACCTTTTTAGTGAGTATCCTCTTTCCTTAATCTCATACATTATATCAATGTCCTGATTCTTTTTTAATAGTACACCAACATAAGGTATTTCCTTTGTGATTTTATCTATTGAAATACCACTTATCATAAGAGCCTGTAACCAGTCAAGAAGCTCAGAGGTGCTGGGTTTTTTCTGAATATCCTTCATTTCCCTGATCTGATAGAACGCATTCATGGCTGCCTCTGCCAGATTTTTATCTATATCACCAAAGTGAACCTTTATTATTTCTTCCATTTTATCCTTCGTAGGAAATTCTATATAATGAAATATACACCTTCTTAAAAAAGCATCCGGCAGTTCCTTTTCCGCATTTGAAGTAATAATAACGATTGGTCTGTTCTTAGTTTTAATGGTTTCTTTTGTTTCATTAATATAAAACTCCATTTTATCCAACTCCCATAGAAGGTCATTTGGAAACTCTAAATCTGCTTTATCAATTTCATCAATTAACAAAACCACCTGCTCTTCTGAATCAAAAGCCTCACCCATTTTTCCAAGCTTAATATACTGTTTTATATCAGAGACATCCCCCTCACCAAATTGACTGTCATAGAGTCTCTGGACTGTATCATACACATAAAGTCCTTCCTGCGCCTTGGTAGTGGATTTAATACTCCAAACCAACAGCTTCATGTTCATAGCCTTGGCTATAGACTCTGCCAGCATGGTTTTGCCGGTTCCCGGTTCTCCTTTAATTAGTAAAGGTTTTTTTAACGCAATGGCAACGTTTACCGCATTCATCAGTTCTTTTGACACTACATAATCGTTGCTGCCAGTAAATTTATTTAATTTATTTTTCATTTTTTTCCTTTAACCTCTCTGATACTCATTTTTAATTCATAGAAATTATAAGCCCATAGATATGAAAGCACCCACCAAAACTGGAACAGTCGTACTAAGTACAACACCCATTACAAAAGCATACACTGTTGTATCACTATCTGTGGATTTTTCTATAATGGGCAGACACACATCCGCAGCAGCGGCTCCGGGCACACTGCATGATTCAATATAGCCTATATATTTTGCAACAATGGGAATAATCATAATTCCAACCATTTCTCTCATAACATTATGTAAAAAAGATATGGCACTTAATTCTGCAGAGCAGTCAGCCAGCATTACTGGTGCCAGAGTATACCACCCAAATCCAGAGGCAACTGCCATGGTTTCTTTTGCAGTCATGGGCAAAAATAAAGATCCTACGGCAGCAAAAGTAAGGCAGCCAATAATAGAAGCAAGGGGGAATACCAGAATTCTTATGCCAACTTTTTTAAAATTCTCTACTACAGTTCCCGTTCTTCCCAAATCCATACCCACAAAAAACAGCATAACACAAAGCCCCACAATTAAAAGATTGCCTGAAACATGTGTTATGATGAAATCTGGAATAAAGAAATATCCCGATACCACTCCAAGTGTCAAAAATGTTATAATCAGCTTAGTCATCTATTTTAACACCCTTTCTGTCAATACGGAATATCTTCCTTACAATAAAACAGGCTGTAATACTTCCTGCAAATGCAAAAACAGTAATTACAGCTGCCTTAATTCCAATAGTCTGAAGAGAACTGATAACCCTTTTATCTGAACCAATTCTTGCCCCCATGGTAAAGATTAAAATGATAAGACTCCCCATGGTAATTTTATTAATCCAGTTATAGCTTTTTTCCTTATCAGTAAATCTGGCACCAACAAAATAACCTGCCAATGCCATTCCTAAGTATAGTATTAAAAGTTTCACGTTACGCTCGCTTTCTGAGTTCTACTATTTATACGCTTCATTTAAAGATTTGACTATACCTTTTGCTACACCAAGAGCATATTTATCTGCATAGTCATCTTTTCTCATCATGGACAGCTCACTTTCATTTGAAAGAAAAGCTCCCTCCACAATTATGGCCGGCATAGTAGTTTTATTAAGAACAGCCATTTCAGGGCTGTTTTTTATGCCCCTTTCTAAAGTCCCTAAGGATTGTACCATTTCACTTTCTACATTTTTTGCAATATCTTTGCTTTGTATTCCATAAAGATCCATTTCACTCTTACCATCAGCATTTATCTTACTATTATATAATACTTCTGTTCCATGAGCAGCAGAAGTCTCGCTTGAATTATTGTGTACTGAGATAAATATAGTTGCACCAGCATCATTGGCCTTTTGTGCTCTTTCTAATAAAGTGTAATAAACATCCGATTCACGAATCATATATGTACTTACTCCTGCACTTTTTAAATATTCATTCAATCTAAGTCCAATCGGAAGATTCACATCCTTCTCGTTCAACTGATCAGGCTGACCTTTATGACCAATCGATCCACTATCATGACCTCCATGTCCCATATCGATAGCAACTATTTTGCCTTTTGCCGCTTCATTTAGCTGCTCAAACTGCCACGTTATATTTGAGTTAGGATTTGAATTTGTGTTATTGTTTGTATTGTTATTTTGATTATTATTTCCTGTATTTGAATCAACGACCGGTATATCTACCTTTGCTGGTGAAGAAATTAATACACTTCTAGTTGAATCCTGCCACGCAACCCCACAACCCAAAGCCTCGGCTGTAAATCGAACAGGTATCATGGTACTTCCATAATAATCACCGTCATTATCAATTATCAGTGCAGGAACATCCAGTGTTTCTGTTTTTCCATTAACCAAAGCTTTATCTGATCCAATAGTAAGTACTACCTCCGTGTTATCATATGCAACATGTACAGTCTGGGTATCATTCTGCCATGTAACTTTTCCTCCCATTTTTTCAAATAATGCCCTGGCTGGTATCAACGTTTTTTCTTTTATTATGACTGGAGGAACATCTTTTTGTGAAAATGCAATCTTCTGTCCGTCTAAAGCCAGGCTGACTGGATAAGCTTCACAAAACTTCAGTCCCTCATTTATATCTGATTGTGCAATATTTGTCCCAGCATAAACCATCCCCGAGGTTAATGCAATTAGCGTTATTATCATTGCTACTATAACTATTATTTTTTTCATTTTCTTCCCCTTTTTTCTTGCTTAATTCTCATCTGAAGCCAATAATCGACATATTTAATTATACTATTTTAAACCTGTTTTGAAAATACAATAAAAGAAAAAGTAGCAGAATAATTTCTGCTACTTTTTAGAAAATTTTTTATTTTTTATTTATTTAAGTTTAAATTTTCTTACTGAATCTTGAAGCAGGTTAGCCTGCCCTGATAATTCTTCACTTGCTGCCGCACTTTCTTCTGCCGTTGCAGAATTGGACTGAACTACAGCAGAAATCTCATCTAATCCCACGGTTATCTGTGAAATGGAATCTGCCTGCTCCGCAGAAGCTCTGGCTATTTCAGTTATAGCCGAAACAACCTGCTTGGTGCTTTGAACAACTGTATTTATCACCTCTGCAGTCTCCGCTGCGATACTGGTTCCATCTTCAACTGCACTAACGGTGTCCTCTATCAAAGAAGTTGTATTTTTCGCAGCTTCTGCAGATTTTCCAGCAAGATTTCTTACTTCATCTGCCACCACAGCGAACCCTTTACCCGCTGTACCAGCTCTTGCCGCTTCTACAGCAGCATTTAACGCCAGGATGTTTGTCTGAAATGCAATATCTTCGATTGCCTTAATAATCTTGCTGATTTCCGTTGATTTGCCGGAAATATCACCCATTGCATCCATCATTTTATTCATCTGCATGTTACTGTGTTCTAATTCAGATTCTACTTTCGCTGACTGACTATTGGCACTTTCTGCATTTTGAGCATTTTGCTTTATCTGGTCAGAAATCAGACTTACGGATTCCGACAGTTTCTCAATAGAACTGGTCTGTTCTACTGAACCCTGAGCCAGAGACTGTGATCCTGAAGCCACCTGCTCTGCCCCTAAATTAACCTGCTCTGCAGATATTTTGATGTTACTAAGCGTTTGATTTAATTCAGTTATAATGTTATGCATAGCAGATTTTATGTTCTTATATACACCCACATACTCTACCTCTGAATATACATCAAAATTGCACTGTGCCATTTCCCCAAGAGCTCTTGCGGTGTCATCAATAATCTCTTTTGTAGACGATATCATGCTCCTCATGCTCTCAGCCATCTTGCCGATTTCATCATTGGATTGATAAGTTATGTCCACATCAAAGTTGCCCTGGGATATTTCATAAACAACGTTTTCCATTTCTTTTATTGGTCTTACAAGCTTTGTTGCAAATGCAACCATGATAATTCCTGCTAAAATCAACGCAATCACTGAAATGCCCGTACTGACAGCAACCGCCCTATAAATAGTTTTCATGAATTCATTTTTTGCAACAGAGATACCCAATGACCATCCATTTGTACCAGGTACTGGTGTATAGAATACTATTTTTTTAATCCCACTAAATTCCATGGTTCCAAAGCACTCCTCACCTTTTATGGCACGCTGTTCAAGGCTGGCCAGATCCTTTAGTGATGAATCGCTTTTAGCATCATTTATACTATTGTCCTGAGCTTTTACACTTTCAAAATCTGTATATGCAATCGTTGTGCCCTGTTTGTCTAGTATATAACAGTGACCCGATTTACCAACGGTTATATTGTTTGTAATATTTGACAGATACTTTCCATCCAGTGTAACAATAATGGTTCCTGCGATTTCAGTATCATATAATCCATCTTTCCATAGAGGCGCCGCCAGATGCATGACCATATTTCCATCAGAACTCTTCTCTGGTTCACCAGCAAAGACTTCTCCTTTTACGGCTTTCTGGAAATATTCTTCACCTGAATAATCAGTATTTTGAAGAGAGATTCCCTTTACATCCGTTACGGTTAAATCAATAAAATTAAACTTTTTAATTTTACTGTTTAGTATTTCCTGTTTGCTTTCAAGGGTGCTATCCGGATTGGTCAATCTACTAATCGTACCTAATTCCTGGATAATGTTTTCTGTAGAGACTAATTTATTCGCTACATTTTTGGCTGCAGTTTTTGCTGTTTCTCCCATAATTGTTTCAACTGTAGTAAGTGTTCCATTAAAACTTAATGCTGCAAATATAATTGAGACAACAGACAGCGATAATAATAACAAAACTAGAGTAATTGCTAAAACTTTTTTCTTGATGCTATTCATTTAATGCTACTTCCTTTCTTCATTAAACCCAACTTTCTATAATATTTGCATACCCTTAAATATTTTACATACCCTTATATGGATGTTATCATATTTGTCGAATTACTACAATCTATGTCGCATTATGCAACATGTATACTTAAATTTGGTTAAAAAAGGTTTGATTTTAACTGAATAGTGTTATATAATATTTAGTGTTCACCAGATATGGGGCACTAGCTCAATGGATAGAGTCGCAGACTTCGAATCTGTCGGTTGGGGGTTCGAGTCCCTCGTGCCTCGCCAAAGACCACTGCAAACGCAGTGGTCTTATTATTTTCCTCGAAACATCAATCAAATTTATGTTTTCAGATTTAATTTACTTTGACTAAAATTAAAGTTATATTAATAATAACAGTACCAAGACATTTTCTATCTAGGGAACACATGAAATGAAAAAAATTATAATTCCTATTTTTTCAATATTGATTGCACTTTCATCAATTACTCTACTAATTTGCTCTATATTACATCGAAACCAGTTAGATTCACAATTATATACTCAAAGTGTTTTTATTGATTTTGAATTCAAATTAATAATATTATTGATATTGTTCAACTTAATAAATATTATAAATATTTATAGATTTGCAAATGAAAACAAACATAAACCATTAGTGTTATGTGTTTCAGCAGGAACTTGCTCCCTAATTTCAATAATTTTATCTACAATTATTGATGCACCTACATTGCTTTATATGACATAAGATAAACGAAAATAATCGCCGCTTTCTGAGGAATAAGAACTATGAAATAATTATTCTTGATAAAGCTACTGTTTTTCAATATTCACATTTATTGCCAATTTATAGTTGACTGAATTTTCAAACAGTTATATAATCTTTGTAATTTATTAGGTAAATTAGTCTTATTTGAAATTTTGGAAGGGAGATATATTATGTCAAATATAGTTCTCAAATCTTGGAATAGCTCCTACAGTGTTGGAGTATCCCAACTAGATTTTGACCATCAAAAACTTCTAGAAATGATTAACCAGCTTCACAAAGCAATGTCTATTGGACAGAGCAAAGTCATGATAGCACAGCTTATATCTAATTTAAAAAACTATACCCTAACTCATTTTAAGAATGAGGAAAGCTATCTGGCACAAATTAATCACCCTACTTTAAATGATCAAAAAAAACAACATGCAGCTTTTACTGATAAAATTAATGAATTTGAATCCGAATTAGAAAAAGGAAATATAACTCTTGCGATGCAGGTTATGCATTTTTTAAACGATTGGCTATTACAACACATCATGGAAAGAGATATGCAATATGCAAAGAATTAATTTGTCTGGGCACTTTATGTGCCCTTTTCCGTTATTTTCTTCTGTCCTTATCTTAAATCCTTTCCCTTTCCTGGGGCACAGCCTGTCCTGTTACATTTTTTATGTAATGCTTGTACCTTTTATTATTAATCAAAGAAATAATAGTACTTCTTCGATTACCTTTTTATTCAACAGATGGTGGTCCAGCAGGTGGGAGGAAATTATATATTAAATAATTTTTAATCCCTTGTGCCATAAAATCCCCAAGGCTAGTTGAATAGGATAAAATTCTCTCATAAATACTAATGCTGTCCTTATATTGTTTTGATGTAAAAGCCATTATTTCTCGGATTATCATGTCGGTAAAAATATAAATATAATTTTCCAAAGTACTTTTGTCCCAGTATGGGTTTATTTGGGTAAGAAATTCAATTCTTTGGCCATCATTTTGATATATTTGCTGTATAATTTCATTAGCATTACTAGAGTTACCTTCCGATAGTGCGTCAATTAAACTTATCAACTGCGTAATGTATTCTGAAAATAGCTTAGTATAATCATCAGCAGCTTTATCACCGAAGAAAGTTCTTATTAAACCTCCAAAATCCGCTACACGACTAAAGAGCATATTTATTATCTCTTTCTCCAATTCGGCATCTGCATTTAAAGTTTTTGTGATCAGATATTGACCTAACCATGTAACTATGTCTCTCCATATAATTCTTGCTCTAAATACAATATTATCTATATCTTGTTCCGGATTAGTTGTTTGACAATATTCTATCATTTTACGCACCCCCTATTGTTATTGTATTCAGATATTTTTATTTGGTTATGGGGCATAAGTCCTAATATTTTGTTTATTATTTTAAAAAATATATAGTAATTATGTTACTTCTTTGATTTCCCTTTTATTCAACAGTTGGTGGCGATCCTACATTTGTAGGTGGTTCTAAATTATACATCAAATAATTCTTAATTCCCTGTGCTAAAAAGTCTCCAAGGCCTGTTGAATAAGATAAAATTCTCTCGTAAATATTTATGCTGCTTTCATATTGTTTTGATGTAAATGCAATTATTTCTTTAATGGTCATATCAGTAAAAGTATATATATAATTCTCCAAAGTATTTTTGTCCCAATATGGATTAATCTCTGTAAGTAATTCAATCCTTTTACCAGCACTTTCATATATTTGCTTTACAATTTCATCCGCTGCATTTGAATTACCTTCCACAAGGGCATCGATTAAACTAGTGATGTGCATTATGTATTCAGAAAATAAATTAATATAATCAGCAGCAGCTTTGTCACCGAAAAACGTTCTCATGAGACCTCCAAAGTCTTCTACTATTCTGAGAAGCTTTTCTTTAATCTTCTCTAGTAGTTCAGTGTCTCCCTGTAAAGTTTTTACCATTAGATATGTGCTTATCCACGTAGATATATCTCTCCATATAATCCTTCCTCTATAAACTATGTTATTTACATCTTGCTGAGCCTTAGTTATTTGGCAATTTTTTATCATCTTACGCACCCCTACACATATATATTCACCCTTTAATATTAACTTGCATAAGTCAAATAGTTAAGTAAACCTTTAGAATAATAATTACCCATTACAGAAGTTAAATTTAAAATTCTATCAAATGATTCTATATTTTCAGTATATTCTTTATCTAAAAATGCAAGTGACTCATCAATTATCATTTGATTAAATTTATCAAACAAAGCGTTCCAATCTCTTTCTGTCCAAAAAGGATTAATTCCAGATAAAAAGGCTGCAATCTGGCCTGTGTCAACAGACAACTGGTCTGTATATTTTTTTATGTCTTCCGTATCACCATTTACCTGTGATGCTACTAGGGATTTAAAAGTACTAATATAATTTGATATCAGGGTAACAAATTGATCTGCTACCTCTCCCCCAAAAACCGTACTTAAAATATTACTAAATTTTATGATAACTGTTCTTAACTTTTCTTCTACAGAATCATAATTACCAAATCCGGCGAAAACACTTATAAGATAAACCTCAATCCAAGTGGCTAAATCTCTCCATATTAATCTGGATTCAAAAACTAAATTCATCTGACTTTCTGGGATGCAAGCACCTTGAAGCGTCTTAATTGATTTCATTTAGTAGCCTCCTTTATTCATTTAATATAATATATTATTAGAAACATTTATTTACTACAAAACAAAGGAAGATAAGGGTTAATTATTTAAAAATACTAAGTATCAAACTTTAAATAGCTTAAAAAGGAATAGCAAGTTTTGCAAAGCCACATTATCACCTATCTGGTCTCTAAAGAATAACATAATAACAGTACTTACCTTTTTGAAGGGAGGTATTAATTATGACTGATTTAATTAATCTCACTAGATGCCACTGCCGCCACGGGCACTGCTGGTGCTGTTGCAATTGTTGGTGCTGCTCCAATTGTTGCTGGTGCAGCCATTGCAACCGCTGGTGTGTTTGGAACAATTGTGATGAAACCTGGTGTTAAATAAAATTTTATGCGTCCATTAAATATGGGCGCTTTTTTATACCAGCTCTGTCTGGCAGTTTTTCCAAAGTAAATCCCCTTTTGCTAATACACCCTTCAAAAAAAGGAGTATATTCGACATCATTTGACATAATTGTCCATAAATATATGTTATAATTACAACTGAATTTATAAATACTTTATTTCATAACAAAAGAAGGAGAACTGGAAATGGACAACGTAGAAAAATCTTACTTTGACGGAGGCCTCTTAGAATTATTAGGCTGGACTATCCTGGGTATATTAGTGACTGTATTTACCCTGGGTATTTGCTATCCCTGGGCACTTTGTATGTACTATGGTTGGAAAATCAATCACACTGTCATTGAAGGAAGAAGATTAAAATTTGACGGAACTGCTGTAGGCTTATTTGGAAACTGGATAAAATGGTGGTTGTTATGTATTATAACACTTGGTATATATAGTTTCTGGCTTGGGATATCCCTTGAAAAATGGAAGGTAAAGCATACATATTTTGCTTAATGAATAACTTGTAACGCTGTAATTTTTCAGCGAATCTATCTTTATGCCATGTGCAAAATACCACTGCAAACGCAGTGGTATTTTGACAAGAGGCATTCAAGGGGGATAAGTATGAAAACTATAAGGTATACACTTCTTTACTTAATCATTATTTTATTAACCTGGTTTGTTATGACCCCATCCAATCATTTACTGAATATAACATTTAACATATTATTTGAAATATTTTCCGTTTCTTACTTCATCATTTTGACCAAGTCAAAAAATTATGAAACTTACGATGATGCATATATCAGTCTTTATATTCTTTTTATAAGAATTATAGCTGTCACATTGTTTGTGTTTCTTCAGATTTTTAACACTTTAACCAATATTCTCTGTAACTATTCTATATTCTTTGTTTTTATTCTTGTAACAGCTAGCAACTTATTGGAAATGAGACTAAAAGAAATTGCTGAAAATTAAATAATCTCCCGGAACAGGCTTTTGTTAAAATTGTGAATATTTGTGGTACCTATTCGTCATTATAATATTAACTTAAATTAAATGGAGGTAGTATTATCATGTCAAAAGATGAATTTGATAAAGTATTTAAAGAGACTTACTTTGAAGTCATTGCCAATAATTTTTCCGGTAACGCGTTAGCTAAATTAACTGGCACATCCAACGGCAAAACAAAAGAAGAATTGCTTATGGATTTAATCACCAGTGTATTTGCAGCAAATGCTGAATTAACAAGCAAACTATTAATTGATGTATTAGAGATTGAATAATTTGCTCTTTGTGTGAGTTTTTAAAAGCACTAAAATGTGGTGCATCCTTTTTATAGGGCTTGGAACTAATCTTTGAAGCATTTTCATGTACTTAAATGAAATACTCTTGCATTTTATCCTTTGTTTAGCGTATAATAAATATATACGTGTGCTACCGATAAGCGGTAATGCCCGAAATAAAAGAAGATTATAATAATCGCCTAGTTTTCCAGACGGGGGCGATTATTTCTTTTTTGTGATTGTATATGTAACTAATACAACATTAACAAGTAACGCTAATAAGGCCATTGTTTCCGTTGTAGACATAGCATCACCCCCTAAAAGGGCATATAACCGCCTACCGTTTCTCTAGTAGCACTAACAATAGTATAACACAAAGAACAAATGTTTTTTTATTTTTTGTGATACTTCTTTTTCATTTAATCTACAAGAAACACTAATAGTAATCAATATAATCAATAAGAGTATGACACTTTGCATAAAAATGCAAAAAAGGACTGAATCTGTTTATCAGATTCAGCCCTCAAAGTGCTTAATTAAACATCTTATTATTTAGATTTTAAATTCACTTAAGCAGAGTTTTTTATTTTTCTTCGTGGTGGTAGTCAACAGAAAAATCTGCATGAGCAAGATCAACAACCTTTGTTTTCTTTACAACTTTATAACCAACATAGAATACAAGGAAAACAATTAGACCGATATAAATTGGAAGAGCTCCAAGGAAGTTTCCTTTAATTATATCCTGATAATCCTGTCCAACAATAACAATTGTACAAAGAACAAGAGCAATAATTGGTCCTAATGGGAACAACTTTGATCTATACTTTAAGTCTTTTAAGTCTCCACCCTGTAGCAGATATGCTTTTCTAAATCTGTAATGGCTGATTGCAATTCCTAACCAAGCAATAAATCCAGCCATACCGGAAGCATTTACAAGCCATAGATAAACTGTATTTTCTCCAACCAAATAACCTAAAAATGCAATTAAGGATATTGCAGTAGTAAAGTATAGGCAGTTAACTGGAACGCCTGACTTACTAACCTTTTTCAAGAATGCAGGAGCTTTTCCTTCCTGTGCCATAGCATATAACATTCTTGAAGATGCATAAAGTCCTGAGTTACCACATGAAAGTACAGATGTCAGAATTACTGCATTCATAACTGCAGCAGCAATTCCAAGTCCAGCTCTTTCAAAGATAAGAGTGAATGGACTCATTGCGATGTTGTCAGTTCCAGCCTTAAGCAGGTTTGGATCTGTGTAAGGAAGAACAAATCCAATTATTGTTAATGCACCAATATAGAAGATAAGTATTCTCCAGAATACAGTATTGATAGCTTTTGGAACATTCTTTTCTGGATTTTCAGATTCTCCAGCTGCAATACCTACAAGTTCTGTTCCCTGGAATGAGAACCCTGCTACCATTGCAATTGAGAAAATTGTTGCAAATCCACCACTGAAAGGTGCATCTTCGATTGTCCAGTTCTGGAATCCAGTATTATGTCCTCCCATGATACCAAAGATCATCAGAACACCTACTGCAAGGAAAATAAAAATTGTAACTACTTTTATGCCAGCAAACCAGAATTCAGCTTCACCGTACATTTTAGCAGAAGTAAAGTTAAGAGCAAATAATAATACCAAGAATAATGCACTCCAGATTACACCAGGAACATCTGGGAACCAGAATTTCATTACAAGAGCTCCTGCAACAAGTTCACATGCAACAGTAATAGCCCAGTTATACCAATAATTCCAACCAAGAGCAAATCCTAGAGCCGGGTCAACGAATCTAGTTGCGTATGTTTCGAAAGAGCCGGAAACAGGCATTAAAGTAGCCATTTCTCCCAAGCTTGTCATAAGGAAATAAACCATAACGCCAATTAATGCGTAAGCTACAAGTGCGCCTCCTGGACCTGCTGTACTAATTGATGCTCCAGAAGCTACAAATAAACCAGTACCAATTGCACCGCCTATAGCGATCATATTTAAGTGTCTGGCTTTTAACGATCTTTTTAAACCTTCTTTTTCTTCACTCATTTAAAGGCCTCCCTTTCTATGCTACGGAAATATTCTTTTAAAAAATTAAAAAATTACATAAAAAAAAATTAACTCGCCCCTCCTTTATTCAGTTTTTTAAAAATACAGGTATATTATATCATACTTTATTGAGAATTGTGCTCATATATCGATTTTTGTAAAAATTACAAATTTTTTAACAGCTACTGTCGAAATGTACAAAAATATAAAATATTCCTTATACTTAATCAGGTACGTTTTTTTGTTTTCCGCATAACATATAACAACCACAAAAGGAGGTGCTGTTATGTGTCATCCTTATTGCTGGCTTGTCCTATATTTTGTGTATAAAAATTGTAATCAGACTCAATGTCATAGGTCATGTTGTTATAGGCACTAACAAAATATAAATAGTATACCCACTTATAAGTATATCATATATTTTATTTATAAGTGGGTTTATATATAGTTATTATTTAACTTCACTAAATACAAGCAATCCTTCAATAAACTTTTCTATATTGGTCTTTCCGCCATCTTTTCTCTTTCCTCTTATATAATCCATTTCAGCACGAATACTTTCAAAGTCAAAAACAACGTAATGATAATTCTGGAAGATTTCATTATAGTAATCTTCTACCCCCATGGAAGCAATATTCGTCAGACCTCTTTTTACCGCTCTTCTTATTCGCTGCTTTACCATCTTTGGGTCCTCTGCTTTCTGACTGCAATAGAGAGAGATTCCTTCTTTTATATCTGTAGTATTATTTAATAGTCTTTCTTCACATACGGCAATGATATCGGCGGTGCCACTTTCTCCCAGCATTCCTAAGATTCCAAGCAGATACTTAATTTCTTTTAACCTTTGCCCTTTATCTTTTTTGTTCACCTTGTTTTTTTCCTCGGAAATAGATTTAGCCTGAATCATTTCACGTATACCCCCAGGGTATTTTCTAACTGGACTTTATCATTGACATTTTTAAGTACGCTAATCACTTCTATAAGATTGATGGGTTTATGGATAAAAAACTGAACACCTTCCTTATATGCTGCTGCAACCATTTCTTTATCCGAAACCTGAGAAATCATTATAAAATTAATCTTAGGTTTAACTTCCCTGACCTGACGCACCAAAGAAATACCATCTTTCTGCGGCATAAGATAATCAACCAGGACAATATCCGGCTCTTCTAATATTATTTCGCTTGCTGCTTCTTCCGGATCTGTAGAAATACCCACCACTTCTCCGATTTCATGTTCTTCAACAATTCGATTCAATACTTTAACTACACTTAAAGAATCATCAATAATATAATATTTCATTTTAGTTCTCCTCAAAGCACGTTACAGGAATTAATATATCAAATCTTGTATATATGTTTTCCTGTGATTCCACCGTAATACTCCCATTAAACTGTTCTTCCACCAGATCTTTTACTAAAGTCAGTCCTAAACCCCTGTTAATATCTCCTGTTGCCTCATCAAACTTGGTTGAATATCCTGGAGCAAAAATAATATCCATATCGTCTTTCTTTATACCAGAGCCATTATCAGTAATTCTGAAATCGTAAAACTGCCCATCTAATTTAAGTAATTCTAAAGTAATTGTACCTTCTTTTTCATAGGGAATAGCATCCACAGCATTAACAACAATATTTCTCAGAATAGACATTAAATAATAATGTTCCTGCACTATAAAGTTGCTATAGACCTTCGTAACAAATTGAATTTGCTTATTTTTATGTTTTACTAAATCTTCTATATCCGTAGCAAGTATATTAATTAAATCCCTGATGTTTAAACTCGTAATTTTTATATCCGTTAAAAAATTATCCTGGAGGCCTTTAATTACCCGTATATAGCCCTTTTTTATTTCATGTACATCTTTAGCAATATCTAAAGTAAGAACATGAAGTTCTTTTGGAAAAGCTTCATTATTCATTTTCTGATAAAGCAGATAAGCTTTTTTCATAACATCTTCTATTTCAGCAATGCCTTTCTTCATAAAATAAACTTCACTGTCGAAAACAGATGCCATAACCATTAACTTTTTATACCGCAACTCGTGTTCTTCTTTTTTCAGCAGGGATTTATAATAATCCACTGTAAGGCAAACCGTTAATATCATCACCGCCCGGACCATGGCAATAGTAAACAGGGTCCCGATAACAGTCGGATTTACATAAGTTAGCCCATTCATAAAAGCTAATTCCGCAGTATTTGAGAGAGCATCACAAACCACTAAAGTTGTCCAAAATGAAGTATAGTTTTTATTTGAGTTTTTATAATACAGAAAATAGTAGATAAATCCAAAGATAAAATAGAAGATCATATCTGGCAAAGCCACTTCCGCTGAACGAGCCAGATTTCCTGATGTGGTCCAAAGCACCATACACCTGAAAACCGGAGAACAAAATCCCGTTAAAAATGACAACTTGATGGGATTTAGTTCAGGGAATATATGAAGACAAACCCCAAATATTACCACTGCCAGAGCAATGATAAATCCATCCGTTAAAACATTGATATATAATTGCGATCCAATAGATACGCACACTGCAGTTAATAAGGGCCTCTTAATCTTTTTCATATAAAGCCTTTCCTGATCTGCTTTTTTCTTTTCTTTTAAACATAACAAATCGTGGAGGAACTTTCCAGCCCCACCACGATTCATTATACCTTTATGTTTTTCAGCTTGCAACATTCTGGTCTTTTTCTCCCATGATTTTTTTCTTTTGCTCTAATAAAGCAGCATATCTTCGTTTTACAATATCACTCCATAACTCTGCATTCTTAATTCCCAATTTTTCGGGTTCAAATACCGGGTCTATACCTAACTTTTTCTGGTATTCATAATCCTTTAGAATCTTTATAACAGGCTTATACAGAAGAATTAATGCAATTAAGTTTACCCATGCCATGAAGCCTACGCCTACATCAGCTAAGTTCCATGCAACTGCTGAAGATTTAACACTTCCGAATACAATCATTGCAGTCAGCAACAGTTTAATAGCCACCTGTATTTGTTTCAGATGCTTATTCTTTCTAAATAAGAATGCAATATTACAGTCTGCATAAAATCCAAAGGATAAAATAGTAGTAAATGCAAAGAAGAAAATTGCAACTGCTATAAATGCTGGCCCAAGCCCTGGAATCAAAGTATCAATAGCTGCCTGTGTATAACCGGTACCAGCATCTACACCAGGTAAATTCTGGATAATAAACGTTCCTTCTTTTGGACCTGCTACATTGTACATTCCTGTGGATAAAACCATAAGGGCTGTTGCTGTACATACAAACAGCGTATCACAGTAAACAGAAAATGACTGTGCCAGGCCTTGCTTTGCAGGATGGGAAACCTCAGCTGCAGCAGAAGCCTGAGCACCGGAGCCCATGCCAGCTTCACTGGAGTATACCGCACGTTTTACCCCCCACATAATGGTCTGGCCCCAAATAGCCCCGAACACCGCTTCCATATTGAAAGCAGATTTAAAAATTAATGCAAACATACTTGGAACATTTTTAATATTAACAGCTAAAATAATGAACATAAGAAGGATATAAACTCCTGCCATAACAGGAACTACTTTTTCTGCAAAAGATCCGATTCTCTTTACTCCGCCAAATATGATGATGGCAAAAATAGCCGCTACCACAATCCCTGAAGCAAGAGCAGGAACGCCAAATGCATTTTTTGTAGCCTCAGCAATATTAAAAGCCTGAATAGTCGGGCCTGTAAATGCATTTGCAATAACACCCGCAATGGCGAAAAGTATAGCCAGTGCTTTTATACCGGTCCCCTTTTCTATGTAATATGCCGGACCACCTCTGTACTCTCCGTCAATCTCCTGTTTCCATGTCTGTGCCAATACAGATTCCGCAAAAGCGGCTCCCGCACCTAAGAACGCATACACCCACATCCAGAATACCGCTCCGGGGCCCCCAAAACATATGGCAGTAGCAACGCCAGCAATGTTTCCTACGCCGATTCTTCCCCCAAGAGCCATGGAAAATCCCTGAAAAGAGGAAATTCCATTATCCGAGCTTTCTCCACCCAAAAGGTGTTTCACCATATCCTTTATAAGTCTTATCTGAAAAAAACCCAGTCTGATTGAGAAAAAAATCCCCACTCCCAGACAAAGACCAATCATTGCCACACTCCATAAGTAGCTATTAATGACATTAGTTATATCTACTAAGTTCATAATCCTGTCCTCCTTAAGATATTAACACGCAAGCTTTTTTTTTATTAACTTTTTAATCAGGCAAAAGTAATGATAGTACCTGTCTTTCCTTCCAAAGCTTCTAAAGATTTATCAAGGGATGTTATAATTGCTTTCTTCGAAGGATTTGCTCTCACAAACTTCATAGCAGCCTGCACTTTAGGCAACATGCTGCCTGGTGCAAATTGTCCTTCTTCTATATATTTAGAAGCATCTTCTAAAGTCATCTGGCTGAGATTCTCCTGCCGAGGGGTGTTAAAATTAATGGCAACCTTTTCAACTTCTGTGAGAATCATCAGACAGTCCGCTTTCACTTGTTCTGCCAAAAGCTCTGCTGCAAAGTCTTTATCGATTACTGCAGCAACCCCCTCCAGTAATCCGGTATCATTTTCAATAACAGGAATTCCTCCGCCGCCACAGGTAATTACAACAGTAGAATCCCACAATTTTTTAACAGCATCGATTTCTACTATTTTTTTCGGAAGCGGTGATGGCACTACTCTTCTCCATCCCCGGCCTGCATCTTCCTTCATTACATATCCCTTTTCTTTTTCAAGGTTTTTGGCCTCTTCCTCACTATAGAATTGTCCTATAGGCTTGGAAGGTTTCTGAAAAGCCGGGTCTGCCTCATCCACAATCATCTGAGTTGCCAGGGTAACAACTGGAATATTTTTGTTTCTGAGATTCAATGCGTACTTTAATCCCTGCTGTATATGATAACCTATATATCCCTGTGACATGGCTCCGCATACATCAAAGGGCATTACAGGTGTAACCTCCTTTGCAGTCTCATAAGCCTGCAGGATTCTTCCTACCTGTGGTCCGTTTCCATGAACCACAGCAATCTCATAACCTCTGCAGCTTATCTCCGCTATATGTTCACAGGTCTTTTTTACCACCTGCAGCTGGGCTTCAGCAGTTGCAGGTCCCTTTCCGGACTGCAGTGCATTTCCCCCTAAAGCAATGACTAATTTCGTTGCATTTTCCATGACTGTTTTCTCCTTTTTATCTGCCTATAGTTGCTACCATAACTGCTTTAATTGTGTGCATACGATTCTCTGCTTCATCAAATACCTTGGAATATTTGCTTCTGAATACTTCATCCGTTACTTCTCTGATGTCGTATCCTAATTCCTTCTGGGATTTTGCCATAACGGTTTCAAAGTCGTGGAATGAAGGTAAACAGTGCAGGAAGATAACGTCTTCATTTCCTGTTGCTTCAATCATCTCTTCTGTTACTTTATATGGAGTCAGCATCTTAACCTTCTCTGGTATCTGTGCTTCTTCTCCCATGGATGCCCATACATCGGTGTATAATACATCCGCACCCTTTAGGCATTCAGCTGTGCTGCACAGTTCAATCTTTGCCCCGGTCTTCCTGGCTACTTCATTTACTTTTTCCAGCATACCTTTATCAATTTCGTCCAGCAGTACCTGTGGTCCATAGGCCACATAGTGCATGCCCATCTTTGCGCATCCGTACATCCACGCATAACTCATGTTGTTTCTTACATCACCACAGAAAACTACCTTCACTTTGTTCAGTGGCTTCGCTACATGTTCTTCAATGGTTAAAAGATCCGCCAGTATCTGCGTAGGATGGTCAACATCTGTTAATCCATTCCATACTGGAATACCTGAATATTTTGCTAGATCTTCAACTAATGACTGCTTAAAACCTCTGTACTCGATACCATCAAAAAACCTTCCAAAAACTTTAGCTGAATCCTCAACCGATTCTTTTTTGCCAAATTGTGAACTGTTTGAGTCAAGAAAAGTAACATGGGCCCCCTCATCTAAGCAGGCAACTTCAAAAGCACATCTTGTTCTGGTTGAAGTCTTCTCGAAAAGAAGAACGATGTTCTTTCCTTTCAGAGCAGTACCTTCCATTCCAGCACGTTTCTTTGCCTTCAAGTCATGGGCTAAATCAAGCATATACCTGATTTCTTCCGGAGTAAAATCCATTAGTGTTAAAAAACTTCTTCCTTTAAGATTAACTGCCATTTTTCTTTCTCCTTTGTCTTGTTTTTAGTTAAGTTATTATTTTTTTACTATAGCCGGCTGCTTCAAAAAAATTCAATAAACTTCGCAGAATTATTCATTTTTTCTGATAATTAAAAAAACGTACCTTTAAATTGGTACGTTTTTTTAATTAATTTTCTTTTTGCATTACTGTTTTGCACTAGTTTTTAATTTAGGAGCAAATAACTTATATCCTGCATATAAAATGAATATCAAAGGAAATCCGCAAATAATAGCTAATCTTTCTGTAGGATCCATAATCATGGCAACGATAATAACGCAATAAATAACAATTGCTGCTATTGGTGTTACCGGGTAAAACGGAGTTCTATATGGTAAATCTTCTACTTTGTTTCCTGCAGCAACATATCGTTTTCTGAAACGCATCTGGCAAATGCAGTCAACTCCATAAACAAATACATCTATACTTGCCAAAAGAGAGATTAAGAAAAGGTAAACTGTATCCGCAGCAATAAAGCTGGATACTATAGCAAATGCTGCAAACATTATAGAAATAGCAAGTGAATACACAGGAACCTTCCTTTCATTTGTCTTTGCCAATATTTTAGGAGCCTGACCATGTTTTGAAAGGGACCAGAGGGTTCTTGTGCTGGCATATAAAAAGCCGTTAGCAGAAGACAATGCAGAAGTCACCACGATTATATTGACAACAAGAGCTGCTGAATGAATCCCTGCATTCTGGAACATGTAAGCAAAGGGACTACCAGCAAGATTAGCCTCTCTCCAAGGAATTACACATCCGATTAATACAACACAAACTACATAGCAGGAAGTTATGCTGATTAAAAATCCCTTGATGGCTTTAGGCATTTCTACACCAGGGTTTTTCGTTTCACCTGCTGCTGTTGCAATAAGATCTGAGCCCCCAAAAGCAAAGATTGCAGATAACATGGATGCTAAAATTGCTGTAAACCCATTTGGGAATGCGCCGCCATCATTTACAAAATTGGTGAATCCAATGCGATCCCCACCTATAACACCTGTAATAATTCCGATACCAGTAATAATAAATAAAATTACTGCGATAACTTTGATACTTGCAAACCAAAATTCCACTTCTCCATAATGCTTGGAAGGAAGTACGTTGAGTATAACCAGTAAAATAGTAAAGGACACAACCCAGACTAAAGAGTTTACATCCGGAAAAATATTTTTCATAATAATAGCAGAAGCGACAATCTGTGCTGTAACGGTAATCGCACAGTTAATCCATTTTACCCATCCAGTGGTAAAGCCCATGGCGTTTCCAATAAATTCTGTTGCATAGGCCTGGACATTACCAGCTACAGGCATTGCTGCCGTAAGTTCTCCCAGACAGGACATCATCAGGAACATAATCAGTGAAGCGATTAAATATGCAACCACGGCTCCCCCTGGTCCTGCATTATGTATAACATTTCCAGAAGCAAGAAATATACCTGTACCAATTGTCGAACCAATGGCATACATCTGGATATGCCTGTTGGAGAAATTACGTTCAAGACCTTTTGATTTATCAATAGCTTCTGTGACTTCATTTAATTGTTTTGCACTACTTTCCATATTGTTTTCCTCCAGTTGATCAATTAAATTACTTAATTGTAATCATTTGTAATTCTATTATTTTATTTTCAAATTTCCCCAAATAAAAAATCAACTCTCATTTTGCCTCAAAATTATGGATTTATCTGCCTATAGTTGCTACCATAACTGCTTTAATTGTGTGCATACGATTCTCTGCTTCATCAAATACCTTGGAATATTTGCTTCTGAATACTTCATCCGTTACTTCTCTGATGTCGTATCCTAATTCCTTCTGGGATTTTGCCATAACGGTTTCAAAGTCGTGGAATGAAGGTAAACAGTGCAGGAAGATAACGTCTTCATTTCCTGTTGCTTCAATCATCTCTTCTGTTACTTTATATGGAGTCAGCATCTTAACCTTCTCTGGTATCTGTGCTTCTTCTCCCATGGATGCCCATACATCGGTGTATAATACATCCGCACCCTTTAGGCATTCAGCTGTGCTGCACAGTTCAATCTTTGCCCCGGTCTTCCTGGCTACTTCATTTACTTTTTCCAGCATACCTTTATCAATTTCGTCCAGCAGTACCTGTGGTCCATAGGCCACATAGTGCATGCCCATCTTTGCGCATCCGTACATCCACGCATAACTCATGTTGTTTCTTACATCACCACAGAAAACTACCTTCACTTTGTTCAGTGGCTTCGCTACATGTTCTTCAATGGTTAAAAGATCCGCCAGTATCTGCGTAGGATGGTCAACATCTGTTAATCCATTCCATACTGGAATACCTGAATATTTTGCTAGATCTTCAACTAATGACTGCTTAAAACCTCTGTACTCGATACCATCAAAAAACCTTCCAAAAACTTTAGCTGAATCCTCAACCGATTCTTTTTTGCCAAATTGTGAACTGTTTGAGTCAAGAAAAGTAACATGGGCCCCCTCATCTAAGCAGGCAACTTCAAAAGCACATCTTGTTCTGGTTGAAGTCTTCTCGAAAAGAAGAACGATGTTCTTTCCTTTCAGAGCAGTACCTTCCATTCCAGCACGTTTCTTTGCCTTCAAGTCATGGGCTAAATCAAGCATATACCTGATTTCTTCCGGAGTAAAATCCATTAGTGTTAAAAAACTTCTTCCTTTAAGATTAACTGCCATTTTTCTTTCTCCTTTGTCTTATTTTAATTTTTTTAACTATAGCTACTTTTTTCAAAAATCTTCAATTCGCTTCACATAATAATTTATTTTTTCTGATAATTTTTTTATAAATATTCATTTTACTGACAAAAACAGACAAATCCCGACCAGCTATTTTGATCGGGATTTCAGTAATTTATTATTTAAATTGGAAAATCAAAGTATGTGTCAGGATAAGGTTCATCCTTTAACATGTAATGCCACCATTCGTTTTCATAGGCCTCAAAACCACAGTTTTCCATTATGGAACGGAGTAAATGACGGTTTTCTGACTCTATGGGCTTAATATTTTTTGCATCATGATGAGATTTTTTATCCATTAAATCAAAATGACCTCCCATGGGAAGTAACTTTCCTGTTTTCAATATATACAGGGTTAAGTCTATGGCACTCCCCCGACTATGACTTGACTGGGTAGCCACATACCCCTTCTGGATCATTTCTGCTCTGTCAATATTAGGATAATATCTTTTCTTATGAATTCCATCATCAGGTAGTCTTGCCCAATTGAGGAAACACTCTACTGCCCTCTGCGGCCGATATCCATCCCAGAGAAATAACCCATATCCCAAGGCTCGGGCTTTATGCTGCACTTTGTCAAGAGCTTCTGCCAATGCCTTCGTACCCATTATACGGTTTGCACCATAACCTTTCACTGGAACCCCAGTAAAATTATTACTGGTAAAATATTTTGCTTCCCATCGAATGCCACATATTACCTCATCCATATAAACAAAATCCCTACTCATACTCATTCATCCTTTCAATGCCAGTTCAACAATATTATCAATCAGTTCAGACATGGTTAATCCTGCTGCCGCCATCATTCGGGGATATCTGCTGTATGAAGTACAGCCCGGCATGGTGTTTACTTCATTTAAAACTACCCTTCCATCTTCTTGCAGAAACATATCCACCCGTGCCAGGCCTTTGCAGCCTAATGTATTATAAATACGTTTTGCCGTTTCTTGCACACATCTGCGATCCTTTTCACTAATATCAGCAGGTACTTTTATGGTGGAATTGTCAGATCCTTTTTCAGGATTTTTTTCCTGATGAATTCTGAAAAATCCGTGAGATACTTCTATTTGATCTACTTCTCCCACAACCAGCTCTTTTCCACTGCCCATTACAGCGCACCCTACCTCGTAACCAGAAATAGCCTCTTCAATCAATACCTTTGTGTCATACTGTCTCGCATTTTCTACAGCTGAAGATAGCTGTTCCCCATTGTAAACTTTACTAACTCCAAAAGAGGAGCCAGACCGTGCAGGTTTTACAAACACAGGGTACTTTAACTCCAAACTGCCAAATTCTTCATCTAAATTTACCACCCAGAACTCAGGTACCCTGACCCCTGAGTCTTTAGCCATTATATTTGTAAGGGACTTATCCATACCCAGCACAGAACTTTGTATATCACATCCAATATACGGGATTCCCGAAAGTTCCAAAAGACCTTGAATTGCACCATCTTCACCCATTTTTCCGTGCAATACCGGAAAAACAACATCTATCTCTATGGACTTATATCTGCCATCTTCCAAAGCTAATAATCCGTGAAAACTTCGATCTGGAGAAATGATTGCAGGAATACACCTGCCTTTTTCCCAGTTTACCTCAGGTTGCTCGCAGATTTTCCATTGTCCCTCTCTGTTAATTCCTACATAAACTGGTTCATATTTTTCTATATTAATATTACGGGCAATTTCCTGAGCTGACTTGATGGAAATAAAATATTCATCTGAACAGCCACCAAATAAAACAGCAATTTTTAATCGATCCATTTCTCAATTCTCCTCTCATATTCTAAACAGTTTTTTATTGTATTTTCTACAACATCTTTTAACGCATGTTCTGTATAAAAAGCAATGTGTGGTGTAATTGTCACATTACTTAATTTTCGGAGGCGGAGAAAAAGCTCATTTGGGATGATTTCATCCTTGCAATTGTGATAAAAAATTCCTTCTTCTCCTTCTATCACATCCAGAACAGCTCCACCCAGCCTGCCACTTTCCAGGGCCTGGACTAACGCTTCTGTATCAATCAGTGCCCCTCGTCCTGTGTTAACAATTAAAGCATCTTTCTTCATCTTTGCAATGCTGCTGTCATCCAGCATATGTCTGGTTTCCACATCCAGGGGCATATGTAAGGTCACAATATCACTTTGTTCCAGCACATCATCCAAATTTGCATAATTAACCTCTGCGGTTTTCTCATGGTCATAGGCCAGTACCTTACATCCAAACCCAGTTAAACGTTTGATAACAGCTTGTCCAATCCGCCCAGTTCCCAATACCCCCACTGTCATATCACTAAGCTCTTTTCCCCTTGCTGCCAGTCTAAAGTTCTGTTCATCCGCACGCCTCAAAACATCCTCTGTATTTCTTAACCCCATCAGCATCAGCATCAGGGTATAATCCGCCACACCGTTTGGCGAATATACCACATTATCAATGCAAATCCCCAGCCTTTGGGCTGCCTTTACATCTATATGGTTCAACCCAATGCTCCTGGTAGAAATATACCTTACTCCTTTTTTTTCAAGTGCTTTTAATACAGGTAGTGTAATCTCTGTTTTATGGCTGACACTTATACATTTGTTTCCCCCTGCCAGTGAAGCGTTCTCAAGAGTGACTGCATCTCTCACTATTTTCAGTTTCAAATCATATGACTTTGAATATTTTTGAAAAAGCATTGCTTCATCTTTTTCACATCCATAAATAGTTAATCCCTTTTTCCCCATCATATTTCCTTTCTTCAAAATATAAGTTGATGACTTTGTTATATTAATAGTATCAAAGGAGGAAAATCTATGTCTTAATATATGCTTGTCAATTCATTAAGAAAAAGTATATAATGTCTTGATGTTTTGTTAAAACAGCCTGTATATGAATACTAGGCATAAAAAAACACCCTCAAGGATCAGATTAATTTATCTCAACCTTAAAGGCGTACTTTTCTTAGTATTTTTCCTATTTTAAAAATTTCTTGACTATCCATAATTTATTCTCGCTAAATGGTGGATAAACCAGCGTATTATTAAATCTTGCTGACTTTTTTAGTACTCCCTTTTTATGAGAAAAAGCTACAAAGCTCTGCTGTCCATGATAACTTCCCATACCTGCTCCCCCAACACCGCCAAAAGGTAACCAGTGATTGGCAATATGCATAATGGTATCATTTATACACGCATTTCCAGAGGAAACATCTCTTAGTACTCTTCTTTCAACCTTCCTTTTTCGTGTAAAAAGATATAAAGCCAAAGGTTTTGGTAATTCTTTAATATTCTTAAGAGCTGTATCTAGATCAGTATACTTTATAACGGGAAGCACTGGTCCAAAAATCTCTTCCTGCATTATGGAAGCATTCCATTGACTCGTCCTAAGCACTGTTGGCTCTATATACCTGGTTTCAGCATTACTATGCCCTCCGAAAACAATAGAATCTCTCTCCTGTTCCATCAAGTTAAGTATCCTATTAAAATGTTTGTCGTTTATGATGCAGCCATAATCACTGCTTTTTTCCACGTCTTTTCCATAATATCTTTTTACAGCCTTTTTCATTTGAAGAAGCATTTCCTCTTCCACCGATTCATGAACTAGTACATAATCTGGTGCAACGCAGGTCTGCCCTGCATTTAACATTTTACCCCATATAATTCTCCTCGCTGCCTCTTTAATGTTTGCACTTTCATCAACTATTGCAGGACTCTTCCCTCCCAGTTCAAGAGTAACCGGTACCAGATTTTTTGCGGCTGCCTCCATTACAATTTTTCCTACTGCAGGGCTGCCTGTAAAAAAAATATAATCAAATTTTGAATTTATTAAGGATGTGCTAGTCTCCAATGTACCTTCTACGCACGTTATATAGCAGCTTTCAAAGGTATCCTCTATCATATTTTTTATAGCTTCTGAAGTGTTAACTGCCATTTCTGATGTTTTTACCACCGCAGTATTACCTGCGGCTATAGCTCCAATAAGCGGTTCCAGCAGTAGCTGGACAGGATAATTATAGGCCCCAGAATCAGCACGGTTCCATAGGGTTCGCTCTGCACATAGCTCCTGGATGGTAACAGATATAAAGGGGTATGCCTTTTCTCCGGCTTTGCCCACTTTGCAAGATTTTTGATCATATAGGAAATGCTGGCATATACAAATCCTATTTCTGTTATATAGGCTTCATTTTTATGCTTTCCCAGATCTTTGTGCAATGCCTCAGAAATCTCATTTTCATGTTTCTTTATTCCCTTTTTTAAATTTCTCAGCTGTTTTATCCGGAATTCCGTATTTTTTGTAATGTTAGTATTAAAGTAGTTACGTTGATACTCCAGAATTTTTTCTACATCGCCTGGAGTTAATTCCATGTGGTTCATTTCATTTCCCCCTTTTTACTTTTCATAAAATAGTTGATGCAAATATTAATATAATTAAATATAAAAAATTTATAGCCGTAAAAACAATCAGATATCGTCCTTTATCTGCAGACTTCCTCTGGGAATAAATTTTAAAGGATATTAAACTGGCTAAAGATGCAATTAATGTTCCCAATCCACCTATATCTGTTCCTAAAATCAGATCTCTGGAGTTATCTGTAAAAGACGACAGCATTACAGCTGCGGGTACATTGCTTATAAACTGTGACAGTATTATAGCTGAAAAAAATACCTTCCCCTGTATCATCTGTGAAATCACTCGGCTTATAATATCCATCTTTCCTGCATTTCCAACAAATATAAAGAAGAATATAAAAGTTATCAGTAGAAAATAATCTACCTCTTTAAGTAATTTCCAATCCAGCACTATAATAGATAAAAGCACTATAATAAACATTAACCGGTAATCCAGTATACCCACCACAGAAGCAATACAGATAAAAAATAAACCAATATAGGAACAAAGTTTAAACTTGCTCTCCACCATAGTTTCCACATCAAATACTATATTTAATTTCTGGCCCCGTACCACTGATGTCATTATAACAACCAGAATAAAACTTAACAGGGTGATTGGAAAAGTAATCTTTAAAAATTCTATTGCTGTTAAATGAAAATATGAAAACAAATATAAGTTTTGTGGATTACCCACAGGAGTCAGCATACTTCCCAGATTAGCTGCTACGGTTTCCATTACTACAATGAATATAAGTCTTTTTTCGCTCAAAAAATCTAAGGCTGCTAATGTAAAAGGAACCATTGTAAGTAATGCAACATCATTAGTAACCATCATAGCAATAAAAAAACACAGGGTCACCAGAATCAAGGATACAATCCGTACACACCTTGCTTTTTTCAAAAGTGCCTGGGAGATAATCTCAAAAGTTCCGATTTTCTGGAGACCTGCTACTACAACCATCAGCGAAAATAGTAATGCAATTACTTTAAAATCTATGTATCCTTTATATGACAGAGAAGGTGGTACGAAAAAGGCTGACAGCATAGCTGCCAGCCCAGAAATTACAAATACGGTCTCCTTTTTAATCAAGCCTGTCCATTTACTTCCCATATCCTACTTGTCCTTCAAAAACTCCTGTACGTATTCCACATCAGAAGGAGTATCAATATACTTTGTTCCCCTCTTTTGCCTTGTTTCCCTGCCTTTTCCGGTTACAAGAACTACGGTATCTCTGTCTGCATCTGCAATGGCCTGTCTGATAGCTTCTTTTCTGTCTGGGATTATGGAACATTTACATTCATGTTCTTCCACATGTTCTGCAATTTCCTGGCATATTTTCATCAGTGGCTCTTCCCCTGCATCCTCTTCCGTGATGAATACATGATCAGAATATTTACCCGCTATATCCCCAAGCTCACGTCTTCTTGCAAGAGCTTTTTTGCCTGGACAGCCAAATACAATTGTTATTTTCTTGTTAGGAAATTCCCTCTTCATAGAAGCAAATAAAGACTCAAAACTCATTTTATTGTGAGCATAGTCTACAATTACATACAAATCTTTATTGAGATTTGTATAGACTTCCATTCTGCCGCTTACCTGAGCTTTTTTCAAGCCTGCATGTATGTTTTTAAGGGGAATATTTAATGAATAACAAATGGCAATCGCTGCCAGAGCATTGGAAACATTAAATAAACCAGGCATGTTAATTTTAAATTCTTCGTCAAAGCTGTCAGAACGTACATTAAAAACAATACTGTTTCCACTGGTAGCAATATTGTATCCATATATATCCGCCTTTTCATTCAGGCCGAATGTAACTACTCTCTTGCATTTCTTTGCCTCATAAAGAACACGTTCTACATGGTCAGAATCTATATTTACACAAGCTGTTTCACACTGATTAAACAGTTTCAGCTTAGACTGAAAATAATCCTCAAAGTCACAATGTTCCGCCTCACTTATATGGTCCTCTCCAATGTTTAGGAAGCATCCCACTGTAAAATTTACTCCCAGGGTCCTGTGATATTTTAAAGCCTGGCTTGAAACTTCCATAGATAAATACTCTATATCTGTTTTCACCGCATTATTAAAATGTCTATGGAGATCTAAAGTTTCAGGAGTGGTCAGATGAGATTCTTCATTTACTACTCCGTCATAATTATCAATTCCTGATAGAACAGCACTTTTAGGTTTTTTCATGTCTTTTAAATAATCATCCAGAATGGCCTTCATAAAATAAGTGGTGGTAGACTTCCCCTTTGTTCCTGTGATTCCAATAAGGTTCAGTTTATCCCAGACCTGATTATAATACTTGTCTGATATATAAGCCATTGTCTTTCTCATATCATTTACAATAATATAAGGTATATTGCGTTCTGTTTTTAAATCTGATATATCATACTTTTCTTCGCTTATATACGCAAAGGCTCCTTCTTTTATAGCACTCTTCAGGTACTCTGCTGTAAAATGCGTACCCTTACAAATAAAAAGCGTTCCATATTTCACATCCATGGAGTTATAGGATACGTATCTCACCAGCTCTTCCATTGCATCTTCTTCTGCATTGGTTTCAACTAATAAATCCTGATCTTTTAATAATTTTATATACTCTCTTAAATTCTGTATTTTGTTTGACACCTGACCACCTCTGTTTTTCAAATTATAAAGTTATTTTAAACTTTTATCACACAATACGATTGCTCTCTCTGCTAAGACTTCCATTGCATCTACATAAAAATCGGAAAGATTATTTATTTCTTTAAAGCAGGAAAGTTCAGTGCATGCCATCAGCACACACTTGCATCCGGCTTCTTTCATTTCTTTTTCAACTTCATAAAAATCTTTCATGTCAACAGGGTTTCCGTCTTTAATGCCATCATAAATTATTTTCATAACCCTTGCCTGATTTTCTTCAGATGGTACCACTGCTGTTATACCTAGTGCCTTACATTCATTTTGGTATAGTTTTGTTTTAATAGTGCCATCGGTTGCAAGTATCCCCAGTTTAAAGTTTTCACCGTGCCTGCAGTATAAAGACATAGCTGCTTCCTTTATCATATTGATAATGGGAATCTTTAAACTCTTCTGAAGCCTGTCTACTAAAAGATGAGATGTATTACATGGTATTGCTATGTAATCTGCTCCACCCACTTCCAAAAACTTTGCATCATGCAAAAGTTTATGATAAAGTTCCTCTACATCTCCGCTTTTAATTGCTGTTGTTCTGTCCGGCATACTTGCATGATTTAAAATAATCATGTTTAAATGGTCCTGATCACAATGGGCCTTTGTTTTATCGATGATCATCTTATAAAAAAGCTGAGTTGCAAGAGGCCCCATTCCGCCTATTACACCTAGAACTTTTTGTCCTTTTTCTCTCATGTATAAATTCTCCTAAAGTATCTGTCTGCCTTATTTTCCAAGATATTTTTTAAACTTAACATAATGTCCCATCTGTGACTTAATTAGTTTCAGCTTTCTTCCTAAATTGTTATCTGGTGCATAAAATAATGGATTAACCCATTTTCCTGCTGCAAACAGTTCCCGCATTTCTTTCTTGTATTCTTCTGGCTTTATATAAGTAAAGGCAACCTTTTTCGGTACAACCAGCCATAAATTTCTGTTTCTTACAAAGTTCTCTTCAAGAGGTCTGTCCTCAATGTAATCTTCTACTAAGCATCTGGCCACATTTGCCCCTGCTCCTGTCACATAAAAATTACTTCTTCCCTGTCTGGTATTGATTTCAAATACTTTATATTTGCCATCCCTTGTATCATATTTTATATCAAAATTTGAAAATCCAATATAGTTCATACTTTCCAAAAGCTGTTTAAACTGTGCTTCTACCGTTTCATTATGCTCAGTTATGATAACTGCATGATTACCGATTCCATGAGGTGTATGCTCTTCCAGAAGAACATGTCCTAAACACATCATCTTAACCTTACCATTCTTATCGGAATAGTTTGTAAGTACCCGCATAAAAGTGTCATCTCCGGGGATAAAATCCTGGATTATAATAGAATCTTCGTAACCGGACCCATAAATATCATCTAAAACAGAATCCAGTTCTTCTCTTGAGTCTGCTTTATATACCTTTTTCTGGGTAGTAAAAGGGTGTCTCCAGTACTCAATACCATTGGAAGGTTTTATTATGAATGGTGCATCAAATGGAAGTTCAAAACTATGCCCCAGCTCCTTTTTATGCACAAAAGTGTTTGGATAGTCCACACCAATTTTTTCACACATGTCATAGAATTTTTCTTTGTGAATTAAGTTATTCATCATATCAATGTGAATATAAGGGGCGATAATATTTTCAGGAAGCCTGTCCTTATTTTCGCTGATCAGCTGTACGTAGCTGTCTCCACAACCAATTAAAAGGATTTTGGTATCTTTATGCTTTTCTGCAAATCCAAGAACAAGTGAAAGGAAAGTATCCTGTTCATCTGCCTTTGGATTTGCATTATAATTCATTATTTTGCTCTTGTAGCACGGACCTGTAGGAAATTTTCCATATACAAATGGCTTAATGCCATATTCTTCGTGAAAAGCTCTTGCTACACTATATACATTAATATCCCCTGCAAAAAGCAATGGAATAAACTTATTTTTCATCTTATGTTCTCCTTAATTGTTCGTATATATCAAAAAATATGTTACCCTTAATTATACATCTTATTAACCAATTTTAGCAATAATTTCATTTCTTAATTCATCTATTTTTTTAAAGTCCATATTCGGGATATAAAAGCTCTCAAGATAATCATGCTCCTGTTTGGCAAGTTTTAAACATTCAATCCCATCACAAATCAATTTATCCATGCTGACACAATTATTTTCAATTAACGTCTCCAGTTTTTCCAGCTTTCTTCTTACAATCATATCATTCATGTCAATATGAACAATCTCTGGGTTGTTCTTTCCCTCTTCATCATTTGCAATCTCCCAAGGTTCCAGATCATGATATTTATTTACACTTATAAATGCAACGCCTATTTCAGGTACCAGCAGATGTTCAATTTTACTTTCCGGTTTCATCGGGCAGTAATACAATTCTACATCATATCCTCTGTAAATTACACTTTCCGCAAATACATTCAGTAAACTGGTAGCACAAAGACCTACCGGACTGCTGATGATATATACTTTTTTATATCCACTAATAAGGCTTTTTATGTAATTGGTAATCCCCATTGGGGTAATAGCACTGGCGAAATATTTCTTAACATTTCCTGGATTCAGACAGATTTCTTTGTGTGCCAGCTCATTCCCTACAACGGCTGCTGTAAGCTTGTAGATTTCGGCCCTTTCTATGGCTGTGTCATACATAGCTGTAACATTATCGTAAAGCTTTCCGGCTGCACGGAAATAGTTATAGGCATATTGGAACATACTTTTTATTCTTTCATTAGTTTCAATTACTGCCAGTTTGTTCTCTCTGATTCCTCTTTCATTCCAGTAATCTCCTAAATGGATAATCTGATCCACTGCCCCTGGATTCACTGGATCTACCACATGGCAGCTGGTTCATAAATGTAAACAATTAATATCTCCATTTTATATTTACTTCCTGCTTTCCATTTTCTTTATTCTTTTCGCCAATAGTTATGTATTCAATAAATTCATTTACCACACCTACATCTAATTCCTCCATATTTTTATATTTTTTTATCTTCTCAATCAGCATGCTATCCTTATTCGAGTCCGATAATGCCTGGACTTTTTTATTCTGAAGTATTTTTCTTCTATTTAATAATGCTTCCAATTTATGCTGGAAGTTTGATTTCATCTGAATCCACTGCTGCATGGTAATATCACCATTGAGCCTATCCATATATAAAACTTCTATTGCTTTTTCCCGTTGTAGAATCTGCTTATCAATATATGACAGTTCTCTGTCAAAGCTGTTCATTATTTTTTGCTCAGTTAATGGTATTTTCTTACATTCTTCTCTTAATAGTACTTCATTAATATCCTTAAGGTATTCTTTAAACATGTATGCAATAAGTTTTTCCAGTCTGTCCAGCCTTATGTAATGTCCTGTACATACACCTTTCTTTCTATCTATCATACCACATTTTAGATATTTGTAGGACAGAGATTCTCCTGTCCGGTTATGGGGAGTGAAACGTACCATGGTGCTTCCGCACTCTCTGCACTTTACCTTACCGGATAATATGTGTGGTTTTCCTGAACCGTCTGAACGCCGCTTACTGGTCATGATTTTTTGCACCAGTTTAAAGGTTTCCTTATCAATTATGGCTTCATGAGTGTTTTCCACAATATACCACTTTTCCTTTGGTACCAAAATACATTTTTTTGATTTATAACTAATCTTTCTGTGAACCCCCTGCACCATGTTTCCTATGTACATTTCATTTTTCAATATTTTTCGCACCGTGACTCCAGTCCACAAACCCAGGTTTTCTCTCTTTTGTAGGTTGATACCATGCATCATTTTATATTTGGTCGGATTAGGAATTCCTTCATCATTTAAAACCTTTGCAATCTTTAAAGCCCCATATCCCTCTAGGTACAGTTGGAAAATGCGTCTGACAATTACAGCTGCCTCCGGGTCAATTATTAACTTTCCCTTAGCATTTGGTTTCTTCATTAATCCATATGGAGCAATCCCTCCTATATACAGGCCATCACGTCTTTTTTTATCAAAAACTACTTTAATATTTTCTGATATATCTTCACAGTACCATTCATTTACAAGACCATTGATCTGCCTGGCTTTCTTGTTGCCTTTATTCTCTGTATCAGCATTGTCTGCAAACCCCACGAAACGAATTCCCCACATAGGGAATAAAGTATGCAGATATTTCTCAACCATTTCCATATCCCTTGTAAATCTAGCCTGGCTTTTACATAATACAATGTTAAAATGGCTGTTTTGTGCATCTGAAATCATCTGATTCCATTCTGGCCTTTCTGAATCCATACCAGACCAGTCATCATCACTATATAGTTTATAAATTTCCCACCCTTGATTTAGTGCATAATCCATGAGAAGATTTTTCTGATTTTGAATACTCTCTGAGTCCTTATTTCTTTCTTTGATTCTGTCCTCATCTGAGAGCCTGCAATATATTGCTACTCTGTTCATATCAGCTCTCCCCTAAACATATTTTTATTCGAGTTCTCTGTGATTTTCTATCACAATAATTGAAGCCAGTTTCTCTGCTATAATCTGCTCTCTTCTTTCTTTATCTGGTATCTCATAGCTTTCATTCACAATATATATATTTCCATCTACCTCTACTTCCATGTATACACCTCCTCTAAATTACATCATATTCAATGCACTTGGGTTTATATGTCTAAAATCCAAATGGGCCCACATATTTTAATTTGCTAACAAGCTAAAGTTTTTTCAAATTATTGACAGGATAAATATAACAGAATATAATATTTTATATAAAATATTTCAAATTAGTTCGTGTTAGTATCGTGATAACAAATGTTAACTTTTCTTCAAGAGTTTTAGACTTCTTGGGTGGGAACCTCACTTAGTGGGTTCTTCACCTTTTTTATTATCATTCTGGCTTCATATTTCCAGCAATCTTAGTTATATTTGTTAACTACTTAAATATAATAAATGCACTGCATTTTTATATATCATTTATAAAGGAGGACACAATGGAAGGAGTATCAAGTGAATTAATTTTATCGGCAGTTATATTTGTTGGTGCATATGCACTCATCATCTGGGACAAGTTTGACAGAACGATTGTTTCGCTAACGGGCGCATCGCTGATGGTTTTATTAAGGATTACCAGTCAGGAAAGCGCTTTTGGACACATTGATTTTAATACAATTGTGCTTTTGATTAGTATGATGCTGATTGTAATGATCGTAAAGAGAACAGGAGTCTTTGAATATCTTGCAGTTAAAACAGTAAAGGTAGCCAAAGCAGAACCAGTTATAATATTAATTCTTTTATCCCTGATTACGGGAATCGTTTCAGCTTTTCTTGATAATGTTACCACAATACTTCTGATTCTCCCTGTTACCCTCAGCGTAGCAGAGGAATTGAAAGTTAACCCGATTCCGTTTATTATTTCATCTGTTTTCGCATCCAATGTGGGAGGAACTGGAACACTTATTGGGGACCCGCCAAATATTATGATTGGCAGTTCCGTAGGATTAACCTTTTTAGATTTTGCAAAGAATCTGGGAGTTATTATACTTCCAATATTAATCTTAACAACACTAATATTCGCTTTTATATATAAAAAAGCACTTATCACTACAGAAGAATTGAAAGCTAAAGTTATGGCTGTTAATGAAAAAGAATGTATAAAAAATAAAGTTCTTCTGAATAAAGGACTGGTAGTACTGGGCCTAACCGTATTAGGATTTATACTCCACGGAGTGCTTCATTATGAATCTGCAACCATTGCTCTGACCGGCGCTGTGATTCTGATGTTCATTTCTGGAGAAAATATAGAAGAAGTTTTCAAGGAAGTAGAATGGAAAACAATATTTTTCTTTGCTGGATTATTTATAATGGTTGGGGGTATTCAGGAAACAGGTATCATCAAACTGATTGCTGAAAATGTACTGAACCTGACAAATGGGGACCTTATGCTGACTGCTTTTGCCATTCTATGGGTTTCCGCCATTGCATCTGCATTTATTGATAATATACCATTTGTTGCAACTATGATTCCGATGATAAAGGATATGGGCGCACTCTCTGGTATGACCCTGGATCCACTTTGGTGGGCATTAGCTCTGGGCGCATGCCTTGGGGGAAATGGGACAATCATTGGTGCAAGTGCAAACGTTATTGCAACGGGTATGTCTGAACAGCATGGGCATAAAATAACTTTTGGACAATATTTTAAACTAGCCTTTCCTATTATGTTATTAACCATAGTAATCTGCTCCGTTTATATTTATTTTGTATACCTGATATAATAAATAGAATTTTTAGACCTCCTGACCGTATCGATTATATATCTACGGCGGGAGGTTTCTCTTCTGTTAATATACTTGCTTGTCCAATATAATGATTTGCATTTATAATCCACCACATGAGGGCTGGTAGCATCAATAAGCGCTATTCTCCTGTTTTTAAGAACCACGCCGTCTAACGAGTTATTGTCTGAAGAACAATGCATAAAATCTACATCTTCTCCCTTTTCCAGGTATGTCTCACCTATTTTCCTCATAAAGGTGGACTTTCCAACCCCTGGCCCACCTTTTATGCAAATAATTCTGTTTGCCTCACGTTGTCCCAATATGTAATTATAATAAGAATAAAAACCTTCAGTTGTGTTATTGCCCGGATAAATATGCCTTTCTAAAGCCACAAAAAACCGCCCCTTTCAAATTACTACTCTCGCTATAATATGAAAGAAACGGTTTAAATGTTCCGAAATTGTATTTGCTATGTTTGTTCTATATTTTAAAACTGTTGCATAAGGTTGACCATTTCAATTGCTCCCAGGGCACAGTCATACCCTTTGTTTCCAGCTTTTGTGCCTGCACGTTCTATAGCCTGTTCTATATTTTCTGTAGTAATAACCCCAAACATTACAGGTATACCCGTCTCCAGCCCTACATGAGCAATGCCTTTTGAAACTTCGCTGCAGACATAGTCATAATGAGTCGTATTTCCTCTGATGACTGCCCCCAGACAGATGACCGCATCGTATCTGCCAGATTTGGCCATTTTAGACGCCATCAAAGGAATTTCAAAAGCTCCTGGCACCCAGGCCACTTCAATATTATCCTCTTCCACACTGTGTCTTGTGAGTCCGTCAATAGCCCCTGAAAGCAGCCTGGACACAATAAACTCATTGAATCTTCCTGCTACAATGCCTACCTTTATATCTTTTGCTACCAGATTTCCTTCAAATACCTTCATTTTATATTCTCCTTATTTCTTTTGTTTTATAACCCTTAAAATGAAATTTTAATGATAACTCAGAATATGACCCATTTTTTCCTGTTTTGTTTTTAGATAAAAAAGATCATTTGGATTTGCTTCAATTTCAATACCCACCCGCTCTGAAATATTTATACCGTACTTAGAAAGCTGCTGTACTTTATCCGGGTTATTTGTCATGAGACGCACATCCTTTATTCCTAAATCCTTCAGAATCTGAGCAGCCATGAAATAATCTCTCAAATCTTCTTCAAATCCCAATGCCAGATTTGCTTCTACAGTATCCATCCCTTTATCCTGAAGAGCATATGCTTTGAGCTTATTGATCAGTCCGATTCCACGACCCTCCTGTCTCATATACAGCATCACACCACGTCCTTCACTTTCAATTTGCCTCATAGCAGCGTCATACTGCTCCCCACAGTCACATTTGATTGATCCCAGTGCATCTCCTGTAAGGCATTCAGAATGAACTCTGCAGAGCACCGGTCCCCCCTTTTCTATATTTCCTTTAACCAGTGCAATATGATGTTCTCCATTTATATCGTTTACGTATCCATATGCTGTAAAATCCCCATACCTGGTTGGAAGTTTAGTCTTTACAACTTTTTCTACCAGTTTTTCTGTACGCTTTCTGTAGTCTTTAAGTGCTTCAAGGGTAATAAAGACAAGTCCGTATTTTTGTGCAAATCCTTTTAATTCTGAAGTCCGCATCATTGTTCCATCTTCCCGCATTATTTCGCAGCATAAGCCGCATTCTTTGAGTCCCGACAGCCTCAGAAGGTCCACCGTTGCTTCCGTATGCCCTTCTCTTTCCAGAACACCGTAGGGCTTTGCCAGTAGGGGAAACATATGTCCCGGTCTTCTGAAATCTTCAGGTTTTGCTCCTTCTTCTACGGTTTTCATGGCCGTTATTGACCGCTCAACTGCTGAAATTCCAGTAGTAGTATCCACATGATCTATAGATACAGTAAAAGCGGTTTCATGATTATCTGTATTCTTCTGAACCATTTGATGCAGACCCAGTTTATCCACCATAGCTTTGCCCATGGGCATACATATTAATCCCTTTGCATGGGCTGCCATAAAGTTCACATTTTCTGTAGTGGCAAATTCTGCCGCACAGATTAAGTCTCCTTCATTCTCTCTGTCTTCCGCATCCGTCACAACAATCATCTTACCCTGCTTAAGGGCTATAATAGCTTCTTCAATTGTGTTATATTTAAACATTCTCTTATCCTCCTATTACCTGATTCCTAAAATCCGTTTTCTTCAAGAAACTCCATACTAATATGACTTTGTACTCTAGTTGTCTCACCTTTTAAACCAAGAAATCTTTCCACATATTTTCCTATGATATCGTTTTCCAGGTTTACTATTTCACCCACTTTTCTATCCAGTAAGGTAGTTTCCTTTCCAGTATGAGGTATCAGACAAACCTGAAAGCTGTCACTGTCCACTTTTGCTACAGTCAGACTCACCCCGTCTATGGCAATGGAGCCTTTTTGTACAATATATTTTATTATGTCCGTTCCTGCAGTAATGGTTATCCATGTAGCTATTTCATCAGGAACCCTGCTCTCAACAGTTCCTGTTCCATCAATATGTCCGGAAACCATGTGCCCTCCAAATCTTCCACCTGCTGCCATGGCTCTTTCCAGATTAACCGGACTCCCCTGATTTAAACTGCCCAGAGAACTCCTGGAAAGAGTTTCTCCCATTACATCTGCTTCAAAGGTATTACTTCCTAATTTTGTCACCGTTAAACAAACTCCATTTACAGCCACACTGTCACCAAGCTCTATCTGGTTAAAAATCTTATTGCCTTTAATAACAAGCCTGGATGAATTCCTGCCTTTTATAACAGATATTATTGTTCCTTTTTCTTCAATGATTCCAGTAAACATTTATCTGCCCCCTTTAAACTTCATATTCCATCAATATGTCATCGCCCAGTAATGTGATTTTTCTGTTCTTCAGTAAGAATGCTTTTTCCGGGTTCTCCGCCCCTGTGCCCTCAACAGCTGTAAGAGCATCTTTCCCTCCAAATATTTTTGGTGCCACATATGCATAAACATAATCCACCAGACCTTTATTCAAAGCTTCATAGTTTAATGTGCCACCTCCTTCAAGAAGTATACTGTCGATTCCTTTCTTTCCAAGGATTTGCATAAGAATATTTAAATCAATATGATTATGACTTTTAGGAATGGATAAAACGAAGCATCCTGCTTCTGTAAGCCTCTTGATTTTTTCATTATCATCAGATGCTGTAGCTATATAAGTTTCTATGCTCCCTGCTGTAGAAACAATGTAAGAATCTACTGGTATTCTTAAGTTTGTATCGCAAACTATTCTCTTTGGATTCTTCAGCCCTGGAAGTCTGCAATCCAGTCTTGGATTGTCTTTCAGTACGGTTCCTATTCCTACCATTATGGCCATATATTTATGCCGCAGCATATGAACATGGTCTCTGGCTGTTTCTCCCGTTATCCATTTTGATTTTCCTGTATATGCAGCAATTTTTCCATCCATAGTCATTGCATATTTCATAGCTACAAACGGTTTTTTTTCAATCATATAATGAAAAAAGACCTTATTTAATTCTCTGCATTCTTTTTCTAAAATTCCAAGAGTAACCTGAATACCTGATTTTTCTAATATTCCTATACCCTTTCCAGCTACAATTAGATTTGGATCCTGAACACCTACCACAACTCTGGATATTCCCTTTTCTATAATAGCCTCTGTGCAAGGAGGAGTTCTTCCGTAATGACAGCAAGGTTCCAAGGTAACATATATGGTTGCCCCTTTAGGGTCCTCAGTGCAATTTGCAAGGGCATTTCGTTCTGCATGAGGCATCCCTAATTTTTCATGATAACCCTGCCCAATAATATTTCCGTTTTTTACAACGATGGCACCCACTAGGGGATTAGGATTTGTCCACCCCTCTGCCTTTTTTGCCAGTTCTATAGCAAGCTGCATGTATTTTTCATCTGTCAAGATATCACCTCCAAATCTATAACTTAACTTATATAAAAAAATACCCTGGATAATTCTCCAGGGCATCTTTATTATGCTTTATATATTAACAACATATACTCATAATTCTTTTCAGGTTCTATCTTAAATCTAAAGCCGTTTAAATTTAAAAAGCTCTGAAATGTAAACATTTCAGAGCAAAAAAACTAAACGCAATATAAAACCTGCACTTATCTTCTTTCATCCAGACTATACTGTCGGCCTCGGAATTACACCGAATCTGCCTTGCGGCTCGTGGGCTATAACCACCGGTAGGGAATCACACCCTGCCCTGAAGACATATTATTCTTTTTTTCTAACTCATATTAACATAATAAATTTCACATGTCAATATTAGTTCTCTTTGTTCTCATCCTCGTTATTATGTACTTCTACATCACTTCTGAAAGTTTCTCCTTCAAAAGACATTGGCTCACATTCAATCACACCTGGCATCAGGTTTCCATTAGCAAGCTCATAAAATGCAACACCTGCTACGCATATGTAAGGTGTTAGCCAGAAATAGGCAATGCTTCCTACTAAAGAACCAAAACCTGCCAGTGCAGGATTTGTAAATGTAATTACTCCAGAAATAGCCATCATCGGAATGGATGCTAATAGTGCCCATCCAATAAAGCTAAGCTCTAAGCAGAAAAATTTCATCTTATTTCCAATCATCATTCGTTTACTTTCGGATAAACACTGCATAATTCCATATTCAGGATGGTCTGCCATAATTAAAAATGCCTGGCTGTATCTGTATGCAGCTATGATTCCAGGAACCACTAATAATAAAGTCCATAAAAAAATGAACAGGCACATCATAAAGTAAAGACCAAAAGCCTTGAAGAATTTCTCAAATCCATAAAATACCTGAGCCACTTCACATTCATTTCTTCTGAATAGATTTAAACAGAAAATAGAATAGCCTATAGTGAATGGTGCTGTCACCAGGATTGTATACAAGCTGGATAATAGTGATGCACTAGCCTTTCCGCTGAAAATAACATCTAAAATAGCTGCTGGCAGCATAAGTGCAACCATATAAACAGCAGTTGCAATAACTGCCATTTTCCATTTACCCTGCAACGATACGCGTGCTAGCGCCCTGATATTTTTACTGGTTTCTGTTACAATATTTTGATTCATATTCCTTCTCTTTCCTTCCCTTTTTTTATTGTATACATTTCGTACCCTTATATACCCTTAGTTTTCCATTATAACTTTTCGCTTTTACTATTTCAAGAGTTTTCCAAGTCCAATATAGATTATTAAGGTTCTGTTAATATTTTATTAATATTTTTGCATAAAAAATAGCCAGAATTAATCCGACTCTGGCTATTTTAATACATTTTAATATAAATTAGCAAAGATTTGTCTTATTTCTTCATTGGTTAAAGAAACATAGTTATTTGCGAGTAGTCTCTGTTGGTTTTCCACAGTCATCTTGGTAAATTCATGGATTTGTGGTTTGGTCATTCCATATTCTCTTAATGGCTTTCTGGAAATCAACTGATTTAGTAAGCATTCCAGTGCCTCATACACATTTTCTACAGGACAATTCAGTATATCAGCAAATATCTGATTTATCAGTGCGATTTTACCTTCCGGCGCTTTCCTCATATACATTTTAAAGACTTCCGTGAAGAACTGATAATTAGCTTCCCCATGGGGCACATGAAAAGTCCCTCCAATAGAATAGGATAATGCATGTACTGCAGCGCATCCTGCATTACCAAAGGCAATGCCAGCATAATTAGAAGCAAGTAAAAAATCTTTCAGGAAGGGTTTTCTTGCCTCTCTGTTATTTCCTGTAGCAGTGATGTTCTTATACCCATCCAATATCATCTCCATGGCTTTCAAAGAATACATCTCAGTAAAAGAAGAAGCTTTTGGAGACAAATAGGATTCTGCCGCATGAATCAGTGCATCTATGGAACTTGTTGCAAATACCTTGTCTGGCAGGCCGTCTAAACATTCAGGGATTAATACTGCCATATCTGCAAAAGTTTCTTCAGCAGCAATACCTTTTTTGGTATGTAAGGATTTCAACTCTGCAATGGCTACATTCGTTACTTCAGAACCGGTCCCACAAGTAGTTGGTACTACCACAACTTTTTTAAGTTTCTTCGGCTTTACAGTTCCCGTAAAAAGGTCCTGTGATTTTTCAGGTATATCAAGAGCTAATATCTTACAGATGTCAACTATAGTTCCACCGCCAAAAGCAATAATTCTGTCACAATCATACTTTTTCATTTCTTCAGCCATGGCGTCAATCATTTCATCGGAGGGTTCTCCCATTCCGAATGCCTCCTGATAGATAACATTTGTTTTTATATCAAGGGGTTCAACGTATGGTCTATACATCCACTGATTGGTGACTAAAACGTCTTTACTGCCTATTTTAAATTCTTCATTAAATTCTCTGAAAGTATCGAAATAAAATATTTTTGGTACCACTCTTAAAGCCTGCACAAAATTACCTCCCTGGCTAACTTATATATATGGCTTGAGATTTCATTCAGAACTTTGTATGAAATCTTTTTTCAAATTCATCTTTTAATTCATCTCTAAATTCAGGGTGTGCAATTTTAATTAGCGCTCTTGCTCTGTCCTGAAGAGTTCTTCCTTTCATCTCTGCAATGCCATATTCTGTTACAATATAATCCACATCATGCCTGTTGGTGGTAACAGCTGCACCATGTTCAATAAATGGAACTATTTTAGAAATCATACTTCCATCCTTTTTTTCAACAATAGACGGCATAGCAATGATAGCCTTTGCTTTTCCGTCAAGAGACATGGCTGCTCCTCTTACAAAATCAACCTGACCACCTACTCCTGAGAACTGCCTTGTTCCAATTGTATCAGACACCACCTGTCCCATAAAGTCTACCTGCAAACAAGCATTAATGCAAACCATTTTTGAGCACTGTGATACAATAACAGGATTATTCACATAATCTACAGGTTTCATTTCGATAATTGGGTTATTAGCTACAAAATCATACAGCCTTTTTGTTCCCATTAAAAAAGTAACTATCATTTTACCCTTATCAATAGATTTTTCTGTGCAGTCTATAACTCCTGCTTCATACAAATCTACCACCCCATCAGAAATCATTTCCGAATGAATTCCTAAATGTTTTTATCTTTAAGCTGGGATAATACAGCATCTGGAATAGCCCCTATACCAAGCTGTAATGTAGATCCATCTTCTATAAGAGAAGCACAGTGTTTTCCAATAGCTGTTTCAACATCACATATATCCGGCAACTTCAATTCTGGCAGTGGATGGGAAGTTTCCACAAAAGCATCAATCTGGCTTATATGAACAAAGGTTTCCCCATAAACAACCGGAACCTGGTCATTAATTTCAGCCAGCACTATCTTAGCCGATTTTATGGCCTGCATAGTAAAATCACAAGATACACCTACAGAACAAAATCCATTACGGTCAGGTGATGATACCATAATCATAGCCACATCTACCGGGAAAATCCCTTTTCTTATATATTTAGGCACTTCATGAAAATATACAGGTACAAATTGTCCATAGCCCTCAGCTAAACAGTTTCTGGTACTTGCACTGGTAAACCACCCTTCAAATCTAAAGTGATCTTTGTATTCAGGTTTTGTGTATTCGCTTTTGCCCAGAGTAACCATCTGAGACACAGTAACATCTTTATAATTTTCTGCATTTGCTACCATTGCATCAACTAGTGTTATTGGTTCTGCCACACAATGAGCAAGCACTACTCTGTCGCCATTCTTAATTCTCTGCACAGCTTCATCAGCAGTGCATTTTCTGCTTTCATAAATTTCTTTCCAATCCATCATCGGAATCCTCCATCTCTTTTTTATTTCTTTTTTATTTCTTTTTTATTTATTAACCTTCAGGCAAATTGTGTTTCATCCCACATTTTATAATGCCTTCCTTGGTTATAAACAATCATAGAAGTACAGTAATTATGCACTCCTGATTAGGCGCAGTAATTGATGCAAAGCATTTTATCAGCTATAACAAAACTGGCTTCACCCAGATGCTTTTCCTCAAGAGCATCAGAGCATAACCTTTGTCATAACCTGGATTGCATTTACTGCAAAATTAAACGCTATAATAAGCAGTCCCCTTCATAAAAACTGTTTATGATGTTTAAAAATAACCGCTCAGCAAAAAGACCGGGCGGCATACTAAAACTAGCTGTCAGCAGACTTAAGTCTGGTTATTTAATTGTTTTTGCTTTACTAATCTATTTCTTCACAATCATCTTATTTCCTCTGGATTTATATGTTAAATTTTTCTCAATTTTTATCTATAGTATAGACTTAAAAAAAATAATTTTCAAGACAATTATCAGAGATATTCTCTCATTTAGATGTATTTTTTGTTAAACATCATAGTAATGGCAAACACTGTGAATAATAAAGGTATAACATGATTCTTCATTATGTTATACTTGTCTTTGAAAACAGTTTGTGTTTGTATGAAGATTCCGTTATTTACGACAAAGTGTTACTATATCATTTTATTTTTTATAGATTTCAGATTAAAGAGGTAAATAAATGAATAGATGCATTATTATTACAGCCTTTATTAATGGCCATATCAGGGATATCGCTCATATATCCAAAGATGATTATATAATCTGCGCAGATGGAGGATATAAATTAGCAAAAAAAGAAGGTATTATTCCTCACCTGGTTATTGGTGATTTTGATTCTTTTACTGAATCTCCAGAGCTAAACATACCGACTATAATCCATCCTGTGGAAAAAGATGATACGGATACCCTGCTTTGTATCAAATATGCAGCAGAAAGAGAATTCAGGGAGATATGTCTTGTTGGTGGCATGGGTGGCCGGCTGGACCATACCATATCAAACCTCCAAAGTATGGCATGGTGTATTGACTTTTGGCACTCCAATCATATTAAAAATAAAAAGATAAGTATGCATGACAGTCAAAATGAAGTCATAATCATCATGAATGGCTCGGCCAAAATAGCAGGTCGGCCTGGAGAAAAAATTTCTTTAATCAGTTATTCGGACAACTGTATAAATGTGACTACAAAAAAACTAAAGTGGGAACTGACCAATGCTCACCTGACAAGTTCGTTTGCTTTAGGTATAAGTAATGAATTCTTAACTTCTGAGTGTGAAATTTCTGTAGAATCTGGTAAACTTCTTGTAATTCGATCTATAGATTGACTATACATTTATTGATTTTTGTGGGCATATTCATATTGTTACAAAATTGACATAGATGTGTCAATTTTATAACAATATAACTCAATATAAGTATAAAAAAATAGGATGACATTAATGTCACCCTATTTTTATATAAATCTATTTTGTCTTTACTACCCAAAGTCCTGAAACTGGAACTAAAGAACTTCTTCTCTGCTCTTTCCATCTTTATAGACTTTTCTCAGTATGTCATTTTGAAGGATATAAACAGATGTATCTGATATTCCCCTGGATTTCATATAATAATCATAGAACTGATTTACGTCCACATCTTTTCTAGTTTTTATATTCCATGCCCTGCCATCTTTGAAGACTCCATCCCGTGCCATTTCAAATCCGTAACCGTTTATAAAGAATGAACCATACGGAAGATAAGCGTGTTCTGCAACTATTCCTTTATCATAAGTAAATAAATTATGTCCCAGATAAATTGTATCCAAATGATCTAATCCCAATAAGTAGGAGATGGTTGGAAGGAAATCAGTTTGTCCCCCAGTATTATGTATTGTAGTGGTAACACTTTTATCTGCAGATGGAATGTGAATAATTAAAGGAATATTCATCCTGTCATCCCAATCATATGGATGTCCCAGAAGTCTACCCATTACCTCGTTGGTTTCATCAGATGCAGGAAGTCCCATGTGGTCTCCATAAATTGCAAAAATCGTATCGTCATAAAGCCCTGCCTTTTTAAACTCATCAAACAGCTTGGAAAGAGCATAATCCGTATAAGACACGCTGTTAAGATAATTGCCTACTAAAGTTCCTTTTTCTTCTGGTGCCAGTTTAATAAATTTATACTTATCCAGCATTTCATAAGGATGATGGTTGGAAAGTGTTATAACAAAGCTATAGAATGGTTCCTGAAGCTCTTTGATGTAATCCATGGCCTGAGGATAGAACTCCGAATCAGTCAGTCCCCATCCCATCCATTCTGTCATTTTAAAGTTACCCCCTGGGCGGGCCGTATCTCCAATCAATCCACCATAATAGTGATCAAAGCCTAAGGCTGGATATATATCGTCTCTATTCCAGAAGTCTCTGTTTTCATGGGCATGAAGTACAGCTGTCTCATAGCCCTGATCCTTTAAAAGCCATGGTAAGCCTCTGAAATAGTTTTTTTCATATAATTGATAGGTAAAGGCTTCTATAGATCCCATAATGGAATTATTCGTTGCAAACTCTGCATCAGAAGTATTTCCTGTTCCTACCTGCTGATAATAGTGATCAAAGTAAACCGTTTTATCTTTTAATAAACTATTTAAGAAAGGTGTTACTTCCTGTCCATTATATTTCATACCAATAGTGAAATTTTGTAAAGATTCCACTTGTATAACTACTAAGTTCTTCCCTTTAGCCACACCAAACAACGGCCCATTTTTTTCTGTTTCATAATTATCTTCGAACTTCATTATATTTTTTTGTTCAGATAATCCAAGGGCTCCTGAAGCCACATCCCCTACATGATATGTATAAAACTCCTGTTTGGCAAGGGACTGCATAAAAGGTGAGAAAGTGCTTGTCACAATCAATAGAATGATTATAACAACTGGAATAGCCTGATTTCTATGTACTTTCAGACGTTTTAATTTTTCTCTTTTTCTTTTTCGTTCAGCTCTTTTTCTTCTGACTCTTCCCTGATATAGATTATTTTCCAGCTCATCTTCATAATCTAGTTCTGTCCTGTCTGTTACAGAACCCTTTTCTTCACCGTCCTTTTCTAATACTTCTTTGCTTGTTTCCTCCTGGATTTGATCCATAGACTCTTCCAGTGCCATGGCATCAAGTTCAGCCAGAATATCACGGACTGGTTTTTCCTGCCCTTCTGTTTCCGTTATGTCTGCGTTTCTTTCTTTTCTCCTGAAGAAACTCGTGAATCTTTGCCCGCCTTCTTTTCTATGGTATGATACCACCGTGGCCAGGATTACAACTGCATCCAGCAACATAAAAAAGTTAACCGGTCTCATAATTTGCTTTATGCTTGCGGTTACATCTCCCAGCATTCCGGCAGACCCAAGCATGGCTACAGAAAGATATTTATTAAAATAACTGCAATAGGTCACGTCTGCAAACATCAAGATTGCCAGAATTAAATATATAGCTGATGGAATATATTTATTTCTGAATGATTTAAATAAATAATAGGTTATTACCCAGGAAATAATACATATCAAAATGAAGTTTGATTTCACTGACATTAAAATATAGAAAACGATAAATTTCATAATAGCTAGCACAACTGCTGCACATCCTATAGTTCCATATTTATCTTTGAATTCTTTTATAAACTGCTTTACTTTCTCTATATAACTGATTATCTTATCCATATCTGTCTCCAAATTCATTAATCTAACCCGATAACTATATCACAAATCAGGTTAGCGTTCAACAACTGTACACTTTTTTCATAAAACCTTCACACAAAAAAAGGCTTTCTCAAAATGGATTTAATGACATCTTTTATCTTTATGTTAATGCCTATAAATCCATATTTTGAGACAACCCCTTTGTTATATCATTAAGATTTTAAAAGAATTACAGTTAAACCTCTGTTTCCCTCAACATAAGTGCTGAAATCTTTCAATTGAGGGCATACCTCTATAAACCTTCTTTTGCAGTTTATCCATTCTTCACCACCAGCATAATCTCTTATTACGCCCCTGAGACTACCTTCTTTCAGCTTACTTTGCAGTGCAATTTTTATAGTCCCTCCTACGCCTGAAGACCCATATCCATGAACCACTACTAAGGCTCTGAATCCCATCCTTTTAGCCGTAGTCAGTTCATTAACAAATTTCCGCATAGCTTCATCCACTGCAGGCTTTCCCCGCTCTAAATTAATTTCTTTTACTTTAACTGCACCCAATTTTCACCTGTCCTTTACAAATTGTCCAATCTAACTGATACACAAAGACTGCCCACGGAAGTTTGTATGATGGAATTTATTGTTTTCAAAATATTTCCAGCACACATAGTATTATCGTTCCCAAAGCAAATCCGAGGGGGAAGAATCTCACAAGTTATTTTTTGATGGGAAAGTTCTGTAGCAGCATTTCCACTGATAATATTTGAAATTTCACCCAGTGCAGAAATAACAAAATCATCCACTTTGCTGACTTCCATCCCGCTCATCATCTTAACAATTTCCAGAGCTGTTTCTTGGGGAAAATAAAAATAGGTTTCACCCCATATATCTCCAACAAGTCCTATTGAAATAACAATTTCATCGTTGGTTCTAATGGGAATAATGGCTGGTTCCTGTGAAATGATAACAGTTTCTAAATCCAGCATCATTTTAAACACATCCCGTGCTGCAAGTGCAAAACCCATGATTATTTTTTCATACATTCCCATCCACTTCCTTCTCTTTAATACAGCTGGCTATCTTAAATTTTTCTTTTATAAATTAGTTTTCTACATATATTTTACGACATTTTATCTGAATTCTCCAGTGTAAGTTCTATATTTTTATGTTTTCTGACTGATGACCTTTTTTGCTGTGTTAATATTGTTTTCATTCTTTGCCTTACGTATATAAAACAAAATGAACCTCAGATGGTAGTCTGATTCTATCTGCCATCTTTGGTTCATTTGAAAGCCCCTGGTTTTATTATGTTTTATTAAGTTTTTATAAGAATATTAAATACGATATGCTTCTTCTCTGTGAATTGAAATATCCAGTCCGATTTTTTCTTCTTCCTCACTAACACGTACAGGCATAAAACAATTAATAACCTTTAGTATCAAATAAGTTATAACAAAAGCATATACGGACGCAAATACCGTTGCAAATAGCTGGATTCCAAACTGATGAAAATCTCCATAAAATAAGCCGTCCACACCATTTACTGATTTAACTGCAAATACACCTACCAGAATGCTGCCTAGTATACCTCCAACACCGTGTACACCCCATACATCCAAAGCATCATCCCAATGTACCTTTTGTCTGAACTGTACTGCATAGTAACATACAGCACCTGCCGCAAGGCCCATTAGTGCTGCTGCCCAAGGTTCTACATAACCCGCAGCCGGGGTAATCGTTGCAAGTCCAGCCACAGAACCAGTCAGTATTCCTACAAAACTTGGATTTTTCTCCTTAATCCAAGAAATAACAAGCCATGTGACCATTGCAACAGAAGCACAGATATCTGTATTAATAAATGCAATTGAAGCCAATGAATTTGCAGCCAGACCTCCTCCTGCATTAAATCCAAACCATCCAAACCATAAAAGAGCTGTACCTAGTGCAACATGTGTTATATTGTGGGGCTCCAGATCTGCTTTACTAATGTGTTTCCTTTTTCCCACAAAGAATACGGAAGCTAAAGCAGCAAGTCCTGCACTGGCATGGACAACTATACCTCCTGCGAAATCAACAACACCCAGCTGCTGTAAAAATCCGCCTCCCCACACCCAGTGGGCAAGGGGAATATAAATCAAAATGCTCCACGCAATCAAAAATACCAAATAACTTTTAAAATTCACTCTGTCTGCAAAAGCTCCCGTAATCAGTGCTGGAGTAATGATTGCAAACATTTGCTGATAGCTGAAAAACGTTATAAAAGGAATGGTGGAACCATAGTTTGGATTTGGACTCATTCCTACACCATTGAGGCACAAATATTTAAGACCTCCTATAATACCGTGTACGTCTGGCCCAAATGTCAGTGAAAAACCAAACAAGAACCATATAATAGTAACTACTCCCATAGATACAAAGCTCTGCATCATAATAGTCAATACATTTTTCCTTGATACTAATCCTCCGTAAAAAAATGCCAGTCCTGGCGTCATTAAACAGACCAGAGCAGCGCATACTATAACAAAAGCTGTATCTCCTGAATTAATCATTTTTACACTTCCCTTCGATAATAAATAATAAATCTAACAGGTAAAGTGTATAAAAATAAAGATACAGTTTAAATACCATAAAACCCCTAATCTACTCAGGAAAAAACTTTAAATCTCAATGATATGGTTTCGTGCTGCATATAACACCAGTTCTGTAACGTTTTTAAAGTTATGTTTTCTCATGATATTTGCTCTGTGTGTTTCCACCGTTTTAACAGATATCATAAGAAAGTCCGCAATCTCCTTATTGCTGAATCCCTCTGCAAGCAGTTTAAGTACTTCTCGTTCCCTGCCGGATAACTCTTTATTTGACTTTTCATTCTCTAAAAATCCATTCAGCATAACTGGAGCAAGAACAGAGGATATATATATTTTCCCATCCATAACCTTTCGCACTGCTGTAATCAGTTCTTCAAAAGCATTTTCTTTCAGAACGTATCCTTTCGCACCATTGTTAAATGCTTCTGCCAGCATTTCTTCATTTTTATGCATAGTCAAAAATATAACTTTTAATTCAGGGCAAGAGTATTTTAGATTTTTACATACATCCAGACCACTTTTTCTTGGCATAGAAATATCTAAAAGTAAGATATCTGCTTTTTTCTGCAAACAAAACAGCTCAGCTTCAATCCCATCATCCGCCTGACCAGCAACTTCAATGTCATCTTCCTGTGATAGCAGTATTTCTAAAGATTCTCTGAACATTTTATGATCATCTGCCAAAAATATCTTTATCTTATTTCCCATCATGAACAGGTACCTCCATAATTACTTTTGTTCCACCTTCCATTCTGCTTATAACTTCAAACCTTCCTCCCAGCATTTTCACTCTGTCCTCCATGGATAAAATCCCAAGTCCCATGTCATTTTCGCTTATTTGAAATCCGATACCATCATCAACAACTTTAAAAACAGAAAGCTTCTTTTCCTCATTGTAAGAAATGTTTATAAAGACGTTCTCTGCCTTAGAATGTTTTATCACATTTGTGAGCGCTTCCTGGAGCACTCTGTAAATATTTAATGCAATAGTATCGTCAATAGAAGGCAATTCATCTTCAATGATAAAGTTACATGTAATGTTATCTAATTCATTTACCTTTTGAACCAGTAACCGGACTGCTTCTGCCAGTCCTTTCTCTTCCAGTATTTTAGGATTTAAATTATTTAATACTTCACGCATTTCCACTATAGAAGTTTCTGCCAGTTTTGATGCCTTCTCCATGTTTAGTAAAAGCCCATCATTGTCATTTATCTGCTTTTTGGCTAAACCAAGAATTAATTTTAATGCGGCCAGACTTTGTCCTACCCCATCGTGCAAATCCCTGGCCAGTTTTTTTCTTTCCTGTTCTTCTGTAACAACAAGAAGCCTTGCCTGTTTTCTCAATAAGCTGTTCTTTTCTTTTATTTCTGTTTCAAATCCTGATATCTCTAAGTATTTTTCCCATGAATAATAATCTTCGAACTCAACAATGTTCAGTCCCTTCTCCTCTTCCTCCGGAGTAACCCTGAGTCCAACCGTTCTATTCAGGATAGAAAACATAATATAAGATAGTCCAAACACCCAGACAAAATTTGCCACAATTCCAACGATCTGAACACCAAACTGTGAAATTCTGTCTGGGAGATTAAGATATTGCTGTTCAATAAAGAAGGGCAGCAGCAGGCAGCCTGTAATCCCACCTACCAAATGAACGGGGATGGCGTTTACGGCATCATCCAGTTTCCATCTTTCAAGCAGATACCTTGAAAGATCTACTATTATTCCAGTAATAAACCCTATTTCTATAGCCGCTGCGGGAGTACAATAAAATGCTGCTGCCGTAATTGCTACAAGTCCACCAAGGACTCCGTTAAATAATGATATCAGATAACCTCCATTTTTTTTCATTAGAAAATTTAAAATTAAAGCTCCAGCCATGCCGGCTGCGGCAGATAGATTCGTATTTAAAACGGCAAGTCCCACTTCTTCAGAAAACCGGAATGTACTTCCCCCATTAAAACCCATCCATCCGAACCATAAGATAAACACACCTAAAGTGGCTATAGGAATATTAGACCGGCCCGAAGTAGCTTTTTTCCGCCCACCTACTACTGATATACCTGCTAAGGCAATAAATCCAGCTGTAACGTGTACGACAGAAGCTCCTGCACAGTCAATATACCCCATGTTCTGTAACCATGTACTCTGTTTTAAAAAGTTTCCACCCCAGACCCAGTGCCCGAATACTGGATATATAAGTATACTGCTTATAAAAGCTGCAATCTGTAAAGGAATAATCTTTGTTCTCTCGGACATAGCTCCTGCAAATATTGTTACTGCCACCCCTGCAAACATTAACTGGATAAAAACAAAGGCAAATCCCAAATTGTTTTTGGAGGTAATATCCTGAAGTCCCCATAGGCTCATGCCTGCTATGCCATGAAAAGTTTTTCCGAACATAAGTGGAAATCCTGCCATACAAAAACATATAGTAGTAACCATAAATGTAAGCAGGTTTTCGATGGATACAAATATAATATTTTTACTTTGAATAAAACCTACTTCCAGACAAGTAAGCCCTGCCTGCATAAAAAAAACAAAGCAGCCACAAATAACAATCCAGATTATATCCAAACTTAGCGCCATACCAGGTATACTCCTTTTTCTTAAATAAGATGATTATACTGCACAAGGAATTATATGTCAAAAGGCAGAGAATCATAGACTCTCTGCCTTTATTATAATGAATTGATTTAATTATTATAATAGTTCTTTTCTTGAAAGGTTAATTCTGTTCTGACTATCAATTTCAGTAACTTTAACGGTGACAGTGTCACCAATGTTCATAACATCTTCAACCTTTTCAACTCTTTCTTTTGCCATCTTTGAAATGTGAAGAAGACCTTCCTTACCAGGGAGTATCTCTATGAAAGCACCAAAATTCATAATTCTGGTAACCTTACCTTCATAAGTTTCCCCAGCTTCTACATCCTTAGTAAGAAGTTCAATCTGCTTTTTAGCAGCTTCTGCTCCTTCCATATTTGGACTGTAAATGCTGATTAATCCAGGAGTATCATCTGAGATATCAATCTTAACTCCTGTTTCGTCAATAATCTTATTTATAGTTTTTCCTCCAGGACCGATTACAATTCTGGTCTTATCTGGATCAATATTTAAAGTAATAGCTCTTGGAGCATAAGCTGACATCTCTGTTCTTGGAGCTGGAATCTCATCAAGCATTTCCTTCATGATGTGCATTCTTCCATCATGAGCCTGCTTTAAAGCATCCTGTAAAATTTGTCTTGAAAGTCCGTGAACCTTTATATCCATCTGAATAGCCGTAACACCCACTTCAGTACCCGTTACCTTAAAGTCCATATCACCAAGGAAGTCTTCCATGCCCTGAATATCAGAAAGAATAGCAATCTTGCTGCTTCCATCTTCTTCAACTCTTTCAATAAGTCCCATTGCAATACCCGAAACAGGTCTCTTAAGAGGAACACCAGCATCCATCAAAGCTAGGCATGAACCACAAGTTGATCCCATAGAAGTAGAACCGTTTGAAGATAGAACTTCTGATACCACTCTAATTGCATAAGGGAATTCTTCTACACTTGGAAGAACTGGAATTAATGCTCTCTCTGCTAAAGCACCATGTCCAATTTCTCTTCTTCCCGGACCTCTTGAAGTTCTTGCTTCACCTACTGAATATGATGGGAAGTTATAGTGATGCATGTATCTCTTTTCTGTATCTTCTGTAATCCCGTCAATTGTTTGTGATTCTGATGCCGGAGCTAAAGTACAAACTGAAAGAACCTGAGTCTGGCCTCTCTTGAATAATCCTGTACCATGTGTTCTTGGTAATATACCTGTCTCACACCAAATAGGCCTTATTTCTGTTGTCTTTCTGTTATCCGGTCGGATGCCTTCATCTAAAATCATTGCACGTACAGTTTCCTTTGTAATGTTATAAAGAACTGCCGCAATATCTTTACCATTTTCTGGATAAATCTCTGCAAAGTGCTCCTTTGTCTCAACTTCAACTGCATCCATTTTATCAAGTCTTTCAAGCTTGTCTACAGTCTTAATTGCAGCTTTCATTCTATCTACTGCAAATGCTCTTACCGCCTGATCTATTTCTTCTGAAACTTTATAAAGTTCAGTTTGCTTCTTAGGCTTACCTACTTCTGCAATAATTTCTTCGATAAATTCAACTAACTTTTTAATTTCTTCATGAGCAAACATGATAGCATCTAACATTGTTTCTTCTGGAACTTCCTTAGCTCCAGCTTCAACCATCATAATCGCATCCTTCGTACCAGATACAACCAAATGCATTTCTGATTTTTCTCTCTGTTCAAGTGTAGGATTTACAATAAATTCACCATCAATCATACCAATTAGAACTGATGCTGTAGGGCCTTCCCAAGGAATGTCTGAAACCGAAAGGGCAATTGATGACCCTAACATTCCTACAATCTCAGGTGCACAGTCAGGATCAACACACATAACTGTAGCAATAACTACTACATCATTATAATATCCCTTTGGAAAAAGTGGTCTGATTGGCCTGTCTATAAGTCTTGAACTTAAGATTGCCTTTTCACTTGGTCTTCCTTCTCTTTTAATAAAGCCCCAGGAATTTTTCCTGCCGCATACATTTTCTCTTCATAATCAACACTAAGTGGGAAAAAGTCAATATCCTGCCTTGGTTCCTTTGATGCGCAGCATGTTACGTTTACTACTGTATCACCATATCTAAGCATAGCCTGTCCATTGGCCTGCTCACAAACCTTACCGATTTCTACTTGCAGCAGTCTCCCGCCCAATGCTGTTCTAAAAGTTCTATAATCTTCAAATCTCGCCATATTAACAACTACCTCCTGTTAATCCTTGCTCTATTTTTGCCAACTTGCATCTTATTATGCATTATATAAAAAAAAGCCTCTGCGAGGCGCCTTTAGCTCCCATTCGGTCGCATCTCAATGGTAGCTTTTATGAAACTCCGTCCATATCGTAAAAGACATTTCCTTCGTTATAAATAAAAGCGGAGCTGTTATGCCCCGCTTGTATTCCTTGATTACTTTCTTAATCCTAAACGTGCAATAAGATTTCTGTATCTTTCAATATCCTTATCCTTTAGGTAATTAAGAAGGTTTCTTCTTTGTCCAACCATCTTTAAAAGACCTCTTCTTGAGTGATGGTCTTTCTTATGAATCTTTAAATGTTCATTCAAATCGTTAATTCTATAAGTAAGAACTGCAACCTGTACTTCAGGGGATCCAGTATCTCCTTCTTTTAACTGATATTCTTTAATAATTTCTGCTTTTTTAGTCTGATCAATCATTTTAAATTCTCCTTTTCTTCATTCACCTTTGCTGAGTCTTCGTCGGAGTTTCGAGAAACTAGGCAAAAGGCATATATACATTGACAACTAATCATACCATAGCTTCATAATATTGTCTAGTATTTTTATCTGCCATTAATAATCATATGCTCAAAAGCTTCAGGTTTCATTGGTCTGGCAAAGTAATAACCCTGGGCCACATCGCAATTCATTGCTCTTAATGCTTCCGCCTGTTCTTTTGTTTCAATTCCTTCTGCCACGATTTCCAAATTCAGTTCTTTTGACATTTTGATAATGCTGTTAATAATTTTTCTACCTTTCTGGCTGTCAAAAGTCTCTGACAGAAACTCTTTATCAATTTTTATAATATCCGCAGGCATATCTTTCAGAATACTCAGGGAAGAATATCCACTACCAAAGTCATCTATGGATACATAGAATCCAACAGCTTTTAAATTATTGATAATCTTAATGATTCTTTCTGTACTTCTTTCTAATGTACCCTCTGTTATTTCTATTTCCAGCTGTCTGGTATTAATATGATATTTCTGGGCAATTTCTTTAAGTTCATCTACTAAATTTTTTCTGCACAGCGTAACTCTTGAAATATTTACTGAAATCCTCGGGATCTTTGTTAATCCAGCCTGATTCCACTTCTGTATCAGTTTACAGGTAGCTTCAAATATGTACATATCAAGCTTCTCAATGAACCCATTCTCTTCAAATAATGGAATGAAAAGCATAGGAGATAACATTCCCAGTTCCGGGTGTTTCCACCTTACTAAAACTTCAGCTCCTATTAGTGATTCATCAGCTAAGGAGTATTTCGGCTGCAGACAAGTAATGAATTCTCCATGTAAAAGCCCGGCCTCCATACCTACTGTAACCTTTTTTTTAAGTTCCATGTGCTCATTCATCTCTGGGGTATATTCCGCAATAGGATTTCCTACTTTTCCTTTTACGGTTTTCTTTGCTATATTGGCATAATCCAGCATCACGGATATGTTTTTAAATGGCTGATGAATGATGTAAGCCCCAATGCTTAATGTCAGATCATAATCTGGACCTAAAACAAGCTGTACATCTTTCTTTAACAAGCTGTCATCGGACATTGCATTAAATACCTTATCCTTATTGCAGGTTTTACTGATAAAAACAAAATTATCTGCCGCTCTTCTTGCTGTCAGCATGATTTCACCAGGCAATATCATTTCTATATGATCTGCAAGAATTTTTAAAACTTTATTTCCTGCATCATATCCATAGATGTCATTAATATATTTAAAATTATTAACATCAATACTGACCAGCATGTATTCATCTGCTTTTGCATTATCAAGTAATCCTCTGGCATCTATCCTGAATTTGGCCAAAGATGCTTTTCCCGTGCTGCTGTCCACATATAAGACTGATTTAAGCTTCCGGTTACTCGTTTCAATTACAATCAGCAATATAGCAAAAAAGAGAGTCAGAAGTCCAAGTATTACCCAGGAATTGTCCTTTACCAGCTTTGCAAAAGACACATCATAGGCTCTGGTGGAAGTATTTTTATAAATAATCGTGTTAACCACATCATTATCTAATCTGGCAATACTTTTATTTAAAATGTAAGTCATCTCTGCTGGTAACTTTGAGGATATGCCAAGATCCATTCTGCATTTAATGTCCGTAGAGTAAACATAAAAATTCTGATTATCTGTCTGTTCCAGTTCGTCATATGTATATGCTGGAATAAGCATAGCATCTGCTTTATTTTTTTCCAAAACGCTTAAGGCTTCTTCTATTGTTTCCGTTTTTTTTATGGAAAACTGCGGATATTCCTTTTTAAACTGGCCTTGATTTTTTTCGTCAAAAGAATACACAACAACATTTAATTTGTCCGATAAATTAAGTTGCTTATTTGATACAATCATCATGGGAACATTTAAATATGCGTCTGTATATTTCAAAGACTTTAACGGGCTGACATCATGATAACAGGCATATAAATCAATTCCGTCAAGCTGCTCCTTTGAAATAGTACCATTTTTAACCTCTACAGGAACAAATTCAAATTCAATACCACTAATGTTGCCAACTTCTTTCAATATGTCCGTACAGATACCGCTTGGCAGTCCCGTTTTCTTGTCAAAATACTGTAGCGGCTTGCTGTCAGATTGACACCCTACAATTAGTTTTTTAGTTTTCTTAATCAGGTCAATTTCTTTTTTAGTAATGCTGGGTTTACTTATATCCCTGTTACTAAAATACTTTTCATATAGTTTCTGTTCGAAATACTTATCATTTTTAAAAATATTTTTTAGCGCATAATTTAAACCCGCTATTATTTCTGTATTTCCCTTTGTAGTAGCATAATAATAGGGTTCGGATGACAGACGTGCTACAACAGTAGTATTAGGAATGGCCTGTAAATCCCCTGTTAAATATGTATCATAAAGACCTTCCTTTAGCTCTCTTCCAATGTCCTCTGAATCAGTATATACATAGTTAACTTTTATGCCTTTGTCTTTGCAATATTGATTCATTACCTCTGTATAGTAGTTTTCTTTCTCCGTCCCAACCTTCATTCCATTGAAAAAGTCCAGATCTTCGTATAAGATTCCACTATTTTTATTTGCAAACAGTACTCCATATTCTGTTCCCATTTGTACATTGGGAAAATCAAAGATCTTTTCCCGTTCTTCCGTTTTCTGCATAGGCCCGAATATATCTATTTTGCCTTCCTGCAGAAGCTTTACACCATCATCCCAGGAGCACTTTACAAATTCGTATTTCCAACCAGTGTATTTTGCAATTTCCTTGAGATAATCATAGCCATATCCCATGTTTCCATCACTGGCAGGTTCCAATATGGTAGCATAATCCGGATAATATCCCACTTTTACCACTCTATGGTTCAGCTGGTTATAATCCTGTGCATAAGATTCCAGGCACGGTAAATTAGTGATAATCAATATCACTATAACTAATAAAGCTATTGTACTTTTAATCCAATTTTTTATCATATACCTCACCACTATTTAGTTCTTCTATGATAATCTTTTGCCATAATACAATCGCTTGTAATTTGCTTAGATAGTTCTTCTACATTTGCAAATTTTCTTTCATCTCTTGTCTTTTCCAAAAATTCAACTCGAATGGTCTTACCATATAATTCCTTATTAAAATTAAAAATATGAGTTTCCACATTCTTTTTATAATCCCCAATTGTAGGTTTTACCCCTACATTAGTAATACTAGGGTATTTGACGCCGTTATATATACAATATGTAACGTATACACCATTTGAAGGTGTAACCATATTTTCATCAATAATAAGATTTGATGTAGGAAACCCAAAAGTTCTTCCTAATTTATTTCCCACAACTACTTCACCGCCTATAGCATAATTCCTACCCATGTATTTCATACACTGGTCCACTTTTCCCTCTGCTATAAGTGTTCTTATAAACGTACTGCTCACCAGATTCCCATCAATCTGAAAAGGTTCTAACACATGAATTCCAAAGCCTTTTATTATACCTTCATGCATTAAAATCTCCGGGGTACCTTGCGCTTTGTATCCGAATTTGTAATTAAATCCACAATAAGCCTGTTTCATATTAAACTTTCCTATTAAGATATTATCTATAAAGTCAATAGGTCTTATATGGCGTATATCTTCATTAAAAGGAATATTAAATAAATAGTCTACTCCTAAATTTTCAATTATCTTTGCTTTTTCATCAAAATATAAAATATTCTTTACTATTAACTCCCCTGAATTAACATTTTTAGGGTGATTTGAAAAAGTAAAAACTGCACTTTTTAGATTTGCCGCTTCGGCGGTTTTAACAGTTCTGGTAATCAGGGCTTGATGTCCCTTATGGATTCCATCAAAATTTCCCAAGGCCACAACAGTGTTTTCTATATTCTTAATTCCATCTAAACTATTAAAAATAATCATTCTTTACCCTCTGCCAAAAACTTTGTCTGCTTTAAAACTCTTTGTTTCTTCATTAAAAAAAGCCACTCCAAGAAATATTTCCTGTTTGTCTGAGCACATATAAGCATTGTATGCCCGTCTAAATTCCTCTCGGATTTTCATATGTGGATGTCCATCCTTAAATGTAGGATATTGCTTAAGTTCTACCTGTTTTTCACTAACATATCCACCATCACAAAACCATTTTACTCTGTCATCATTTAAAACAATTTTTCCGAAATTTACTAAGGGAAAATCTACATCTACTATAAAAGGGTTTAATTCTTCAGGTAATGCCCGGGCATATTGTATTATTTTACCAGTATCCGGATTCCTTTTATCTTCCCCCTGTTTTAAGGCTTTTAAATCCTCCATGTTAACAGAATCTTCTAACGTAAATTTCCCACTGGCCGTTCTGGTAAGACCGCTCATAGCCGCCCCGCATTTTAAAGCAGCTCCTATATCTCTGCATATTGAACGAATATAGGTTCCCTTGGAGCATACAACTTCAAAACTGAATTTTCTTTCATCTAAGGAAATGTTTGTTAATCTTATATCATTAATATACACCTGTCTTGATGCGATTTCAACCATTTCCCCAGCTCTGGCGTATTCATAAAGTTTACGTCCATTCACTTTAAGAGCAGAATATCTGGGTGGCAGTTGGGTAATGGTTCCTGAAAATCCTTTCAGAACCTCTTTTATTCTATCTTCTGAAATACTTCCCTCTGCTATAAGCTGTTGAGTTTCTTTTATGTTCTCTGCAACGACTTCTCCCCAGATATCAAGTGTATCTGTTTCAATACCTAACAGAATCTCACATGAATACTTTTTTAAATCCAGATCAAGATATTCCATAACCCTTGCAGCACTTCCGATACAAACGGGTAAAACACCTTCAGCCATTGGATCCAGTGTTCCCGTATGCCCAACGCGTTTTATTCCTGTCAGACTTCTTATAACATTTACACAATCATGAGAAGTGTAGCCTTTTGGCTTATTAATATTGATAATTCCCTGTTTAATCATCCACTAACCTTTCAGATACTCTTCCACTAATTTTATCATTACCTGTATTGTTTCCTCATAACTTTTTTGCACAGTACAGCCAGCCGCCCTTGCATGACCGCCTCCATTGAGTTTTTTGCTCATTTCTGCTACATTTACATATTTTTTTGAGCGCATGCTGACTTTGCATTTATTTTTCTGAACCTCTTTTACAAATACAGCCACTTCAATTCCCGCAATATTACGTAATATTTCTATCATTCCCTCTGTTTCTTCCATTTTGCCCTGGGTTTCTTCAAACATTTCCTGGGTTACGCCACAAATAGCAGCCTGCCCCCAGCGAATACATTTAGCTCCTGTAGGGCTTTGGTTTGCAGGAGAAGTTTTTCTAATCTGTTATTTTGATAAAGCTCAACACTTATTTCGTTATAATCAACGCCATAATCCCACAATTCTGCTGCAATCAGATGAGTTTTTTTAGTTGTATTTGAATACTGGAAATTTCCAGTATCAGTAGTGATTGCTGCAAAAATAGCTGAGGCAATATCTTTATCAATTTCTACAGGTAACTCTTTCAGTAATTCATAAATAATTTCACCCGTAGCAGAAGCTGTAGGATCAATAAAATTAAAATCAGCAAAAGGTTCTGTTGTAACATGATGGTCGATACATCCCTTTTGCTTTCCTTCAAAAAACTTATCTTTTCTTTCCTTAAATCGGTCCACATCACCACAGTCAATGCATAAACAGATATCAGGATTTTCGATTACATGATTATCATAAGTACAATAATCTTTGTCCAAAAACCGCAAAAAGGCCGCTATATCATCTTCAATAAGGATATGTGCCTGTTTGCCCAGTTTTCGGAGTGCTATACAGAGTGCTACAGAAGAGCCCAGAGTGTCGCCATCCATATTTATATGTGTGAACAGCAGCACACTCTTAGAAGCCATTAAAAACTCTGCAATTTGTTTTAATGTATTATTTTCTCTATTCATCTTCTTCATCCGGTTCTTCTTTATAATTTTCTATTCCCAAACTACTGATTATTTCTGAAATGTGTCTGCCATATTCCATAGATTCATCCATTTTAAATATGAGATCTGGCACATGTCTTAATTTTATACTTTTACCAATTTCCCTTTTTATCAAGCCCTTGGCACTTTTAAAAGCAGCAAGCACCTCTTCTTTTTCTTTTTTGGCTTTTTCCTCGTCCTTGCTGCTGCCAAGTACAGTAACATATATGGTAGCATAACTGCCATCAGAGGTAACCTCTACAGCAGATATGCTAACTAATCCTGATAATCTGGGGTCTTTAATTTCTCTTAGAAGCAATTCTCCAATAAGTTTTCTAATTTCTTCACCGAGACGGCCTTGTCTATACCCTTTTCCCATTTATCAATTACCTTCCTATTTTCTCTCTACCTCTACCATATGGAAGCATTCAATAATGTCACCTTCCTTAAGGTCATTGTAGTTTTCAAATCCAATACCACATTCAAAGCCATGCTGAACTTCTTTGGCATCGTCTTTAAACCTCTTAAGAGATGAAATCTTACCTTCGTGATATACGATTCCATCACGAACCAGACGGATGTCTGCATTTCTTACCACTTTGCCTTCAAGTACATAGGCTCCTGCAATAGTGCCTACTCCTGGTACTTTAAATGTAGTTCGTACTTCTACTTTGCCCAAAACTTCTTCTTTAAATTCAGGATCCAGCATGCCCTTCATAGCGGCTTCCACATCATCTATAACATTATAGATTACTCTATATGTTCTGATTTCAATGCCTTCTCGTTCTGCCATATTGGAAACAGCGGTACTAGGTCTTACATTAAATCCAATAATTACCGCTCCGGAGGTACCGGCCAGCATTACATCAGATTCCGTTATAGTCCCTACTCCGGAATGAATAATTCGAACTCTGACATTTTCATTTTTAAGTTTTTCAAGAGAAGATTCCAATGCTCCTACAGAACCCTGTACGTCACCCTTTATAATCAGGTTCAGTTCTTTTATTTCACCTTCCTGAATCTGGGAGAATAATTGTTCAAGTGTTGTACTGGAGTTTCTTGCAAGTACTTCTTCTCTCAGTTTAGATTTCCTTGAGTCTGCAATTTCTCTGGCAACTTTATCTTCTTTGACTGCATTAAATACGTCTCCGGCTTCTGGAACATCTGTTAATCCTAAGATTTCAACTGCTGTAGCAGGACCGGCTTTTTTGATTGTATCACCCTTAAAGTTGGTCATCAGTCTGATTCTGCCGCTGCTTGTTCCTGCAACTACACTCATACCTGACTGCAGGGTACCATTGGTTACAAGCAATGTAGCAACCGGACCCTTTGATTTATCCAGTCTGGCTTCTATGACAGAACCCATGGCAAGCCTGTTTGGATTTGCTTTAAGCTCCATAACTTCTGCCTGTAGTAGTACCATTTCTAATAAATTAACAATGCCTTCTCCTGATTTTGCTGAAACTGGAACTGCAATAGTGTCACCGCCCCATGCTTCAACAAGGATACCATGTTCCGTCAGATCCTGCATTACTCTGTCTGGATTTGCTCCAGGTTTATCAATCTTATTAATCGCCACAATAATAGGAACTCCAGCAGCCTTTGCATGACTGATTGATTCTATTGTTTGTGGTTTAACACTGTCATCAGCAGCAACTACTAAGATAGCAATATCCGCACCATGAGCACCGCGGGCTCTCATGGCAGTAAAGGCCTCATGTCCCGGTGTATCAAGAAATACTATCTTCTGCCCATTTATCATAACCTCTGATGCACCAATATGCTGCGTAATGCCACCAGATTCAGATGCTGTAACGTTGGTTTTTCTAATTGCGTCAAGAAGGGATGTCTTACCGTGGTCAACGTGACCCATAACCGTAACAATTGGAGGTCTTGGCTTTAGATCTTCCGGTTTATCCTCAAACATTTCAAGACCTTCTTCTACAGCCTCTTCTTCTACTTTACCAATTACTACACTAACACCTACTTCATCTGCTAACACCATCACGGTATCTTCATCAATGTTCTGATTTATATTTGCCATGATACCCAGCTTCATCAGTTTCATGATTACGGTCGAAGTAGATATTTCAAGCTGTTCACAGAATCCAGCTACTGTTATTGGTACATTTATAACTTTTGTTCCTACTGGAAGTTCATCCATACTTATTTCCGGCTCCTCTACTACCTTTGGTTTCTGCTGATGTTTCTTTGGCTTAGGCGCTTTTTCAAGAGATCTTGTTTTTGTACCTTGCTTTGGTTTTCCGCCCTTTTCCAGCTTGGCAAATTTATCTCTTTCCTTATCTTTTTCTTTATCTTCTCTCTTTATTGTAGGCTTTGAAACGATAGGTGCTGGAATATCACCACTTTTTTCATGAGCTCTGTCATTTTTCTGATATGGCTTTTTTTCACCATTTTTATGATCTCTTCCATCAGAATCTTTATCTTTATTGTAATAAGGTCTGTCTGATGCTGGTCTTTGAGGTCTGTTTTCATTATTTCTCTGATAATTTCCCCTGTTATTATCACTTCGGTTGTCTCTTCTTGGGCCATTATCGTTTGTATTATCTCTTCTTGGACCATTATGATTATCATTTCTGTAATCTCTTCTTGGACCATTATCGTTTGCGTTATCTCTTCTTGGACCATTATGATTATCATTTCTATAATCTCTTCTTGGACCATTATCGTTTGTGTTATCTCTCCTTGGGCCATTATGATTATCATTTCTGTTATCTCTTCTCTGATAGTCGTTTCTTGATCCCTGTCTGTTATCTTCCGTCTTGGCCTGCTCTCTTCTCTGGGCTTCGGCCTTCCGTTTTTCCTCTGCTCTTTCTTTTTCTGCCCTTTCAGCTTCCGGATCATACTTTTTGATAATCTTTAACCTCTGAGGTCCTTCCTGAACTGGTTCAGGCTTAACTGCTACCTCTGGAACATCTATTTTTTCTTTTACATCATTATTTTTTACTTCAGATGCTTTAATTGGTTCTGCTGGATGCTTTGCCGCTTTATCTTCAAACTCTTTTGGAACCACTGGCTTCCCTACCGGCGGTCTGGATTTTGCTGCTTCCATATCCTTTGGTACTGGTTTTCCTACCGGCGGCTTTTGCACCGATACATTTTTTTCCTGACTTTTAGTTGATTGCTGTGCCTTTGCAGGTTTAGATGCAGGACTTACCGTCAACCTTGCTGCTGCCTTAACTACTATCCTAGGTTCCTCCTCTATTTCTTCCTTTTCTATTTTCTTAGGTGCCGCTTTAACAATCTTTGTTTCAGCACTCGATCTGCTCCTGTTTATTGTATTTCTTACTGAAATTGCATCAATATCAGATAGTCCGCTCATATGACTTTTTGCTTCAATCCCCATTGCATTGATTTTCTCCAGCAGTTCCTTGCTGTTCATGTTCAATTCTTTTGCTAGTTCGTGGATTTTTATTGTCATTAGAACACCTCCTTCTATATAGACTGATCTTCATCAATCTCTTTTAAAATTACGTTTGCAAAATTTTGATCAGTTATGCCAAATACTCCCCTTCCTGTAGTTCCACAAGCCTGTGAAAGTTCATCACAGGTCCCATACACACGATATACTACTTTACATTCATTTGCCGTACTGACAAGCTTTTTCATAGTATTTTCTGAAACATCTCCTGCCAGAATTAAAAGCTTTAACTTTTTTTTATTCATAGCCAAAAGGCATGTGTTATAACCCATAATCAGATTTCTTGAACGCTTAGCAAATCCTAAATAACTATCAATCTTTTTTCTCATATTTTTTTAATTCCTCAAACAGCTTTTCAATCTGTTCAGTTTTTAATTCCATTTCCAGGTTTCTGCCTATTGCCCTTTTCTTCTGTGCCTTTTCAAAACACTCCGTATCGGGGCACAGATAAACGCCTCTGCCTTTTGCCTTTCCCGTTAAATCAATAGACACCTCCCCTTCAAACCCAGCGATTCGGATTAACTGGTTTTTAGGTTTGGATTCCATACATCCAACACAACGTCTCATAGGTATTTTCTTAGTCTTCAAGGCATTCACCCCAATCCTTATTCTTCATCCTCAAAATCATCCAGTATCATTTCAGGCTCATCATATTCAACAATTTCAACAGAATCTGAAAAATACTGGGAATGACTCTTGATATCTATTTTCCATCCGCAGAGCTTTGCTGCCAGTCTGACATTCTGCCCTTCCTTACCTATTGCAAGAGACAACTGATAATCCGGAACAATAGCCACTGCAGTCTTTTCTTCTTCATTGGCAAGCACTTTCTCAACTTTTGCAGGACTCAGTGCGCTGCTGATCAATTTCTCCGGATCTTCGCTCCAGTTAATGATATCGATTTTCTCCCCAAATAATTCATCAACGATAACCTGAACCCTGCTTCCTCTCGGTCCTACGCAGGCTCCTACCGCATCTACGTTTTCATCCAAAGCGTATACTGCCATTTTTGTTCTGGATCCTGCCTCTCTTGAAATGCTTTTTATTTCAATAACGCCGTCCTGAATTTCAGGAACTTCCAGTTCAAATAATCTTTTTACAAGTCCTGGATGGGATCTGGAAAGATATACCTGAGGCCCTTTCGTAGTCTTTTTAACATCCATGATGTAAACTTTAATTCTTCCATTAATTTCATAAGTTTCACCAGGTACCTGTTCTGTTGCTGCCAGAATACCTTCAGTTTTACCCATATTAATAAAGATTGTATCATTACTTATTCTATGAATCTGTCCTGTAATAATTTCACCCTGTCTGTTAATATAATCATCAAAAATCATTCCACGTTCAGCTTCTCTGATTCTTTGAACGACTACCTGCTTGGCTGTCTGTGCAGCAATTCGTCCAAAATCCTTCGGAGTAACCTGATATTCAATGGCATCTCCGATTTTATATCTTGGATCTATTTCAAGGGCATCTTCCAGAGAGATTTCTATTAAGTCCTCCCATACCTCTTCTACTACATCCTTCTTCATAAAAACGTCTATGTCACCGGTTTCTCTGTCAATATTCACTCTTACGTTCTGAGAAGTTCCATAGTTCTTTTTATAAGCTGATACTAATGCAGATTCAATAGCTTCAATAAGGACATCTTTAGAAATTTCTTTTTCCTTTTCAAGTTCCTCAATGGCCTTTATAAATTCTCTGTTCATTTTTCCGCAAAACCTCCTTTTAAAATATCACTGCCAATTTTGTTTTAGCTACCTTGGTCACAGGGATTTCTATACGTTTAGTTTTTTCATCAATAATAACTAAATTATCATCTACAACGCCCACAAGCTCGCCTGTAAACTTTTTCTTTCCGTCAACTGCCTGATATAAATTAACATCGACCTGTTTACCTGCGTATCTTATAAAATCTTTTTCCTTTATTAATTCTCTGTCCATTCCAGGTGAAGAAACTTCCAGATAATAATTTTGTTCAATAGGATCCGTTTCATCAAGTTTTTCGCTCAAAAACCGACTTACCTTTTCACAGTCATCTGTACTGATATATTGTTCCTCAGTTCCCTGAACTTTATCTATATAAACTCTTAAGAACCAATCTTTTGCTTCCTTTACGAATTCAACATTATAAAGTTCCAGATTATTTTCCATTAAAAATGAATTCAGTATTTCCTCAACTAAGTCTTTTATTTTTACCTTAGCCATATTGTTCCCTTCACATTCTTTCTTCTATTACTTTTTGATTTTACAAAAGTAGAAGAGTGGACAAAGCCCACTCTTCTAAAAATAAGTCTAAAATTAACAACTTATATAAGAATAACATAAAAGGCCTGCAAAAGCAAGCCTTTTATTTATATTACCATCACTCCTGCATATTTAAAATAGTCAATGCCCTGTGGGGATCATTTACCTTCATTATCATAGGTGCAGTTCCATGATTTGAATAACCATACATATATGAAACATTTATGCCTGCAGAAGCCAGTTTTTCAGCACTTCATACAAAGCTCCCGGTGTATCAGGGGTTTCCACGCATAATACTTCAACTAAATTAGCAGAAAGTTCTTGTTCCTTAAGTACATTCATAGCCTTCTCATAATCATCTACTATCATTCTGGCAATGCCAAATTCAGCAGCTTCAGCAATACTTATTGCGGAAATATTTATATTATTTCTGCTCAGTATTTCAGTAAGTTCTTCCAGCCTTCCTGCCTCATTCTGCAAAAAAACGGTTACCTGTTTTATAATTTTCATATGTTCATGCTCCCTTCAACTATTAAATATGACGTCTGTCAATAACTCTTTTAGCCTTACCCTCACTTCTTTCAATAGTTTTATGTTCAGCCAGAGTTACTTTTACACCTATACGAAGTACACTGTTCAGTTTGTGTTTTATAGTATCCTTTATTCTTTCCAGATCACCCATTTCATCGGGTACATACTTTTCGTTAAGTTCTACCTTTACTTCTATTGTATCCATAGTTCCCTGACGGTCAACAATTATTACATAATTTGGTGAAACCTCTTGAACTTCCAGAAGCACACTTTCAACTTGTGAAGGGAATACATTAACACCTCTTATGATTAGCATATCATCACTTCTGCCCAGTATTTTTCCCATCCTGGCATTGGTTCTGCCGCATTCACAGATTTCATGGGTGATACTGCTTAAATCACGGGTCCTATATCGTAAAAGAGGCATAGCTTCTTTTGTAAGGTGAGTAAATACCAGTTCTCCAACAGTACCATCAGCTACAGGATCCAGCGTGTCCGGATTTAAAATTTCAGGATAGAAATGATCTTCAGCTACATGAAGTCCTTTTTGCTCACTGCAGCTTGCTGCAACACCCGGTCCCATGATTTCACTTAGTCCATATATATCATATGCAGTTAATCCAAGACCTTCTTCAATCTTTTTCCTCATTTCATTGCTCCAGGGTTCTGCACCAAAAATACCAATTCTAAGAGAAAGTTCTTCCTTCTTAATGCCAGCCTCCCGAAGTGATTCAGCTAAAAACATTGCATAGGAAGGGGTACATGCTAAAATCGTAGATTTGAAGTCTTTCATAAGTGTAAGCTGATTTCTTGTATTACCTCCAGAAATAGGTATTACACCTGCTCCCAGCTTGGTTGCTCCATCATGAAGTCCAAGGCCTCCTGTAAATAATCCATAGCCATATGCAATCTGTATTACATCCTTATTTGTTCCACCTGCACAGCAAATAGCTCTGGCTACACACTCTGAAAAGTTATCTAAGTCTTTTCTTGTATAGGGAACAGCTGTAGGTTTTCCTGTAGTACCAGAAGAAGCGTGGATTCTTACAAACTGGCTTTCTGGTGCTGCGCAAAGACCGAAGGGGTAATTATCTCTTAAATCCTTTTTTGTTGTGAAAGGCAGCTTTACAATATCTTCAATGGTTTTTATATCACCTGGTTCTACACCCAGTTCCTGCATCTTTTTTCTATAAAACTCTACATTCTGATAAACTCTGGCAACCGTGTCTCTAAGTCTGCGGCTCTGTACCCCACGTCTCTGTTCAATATCCATACATTCAGCAGTTTCATTCCAAATCATTTTTCATTCTCCTTTTCTTTTATCACATAATTCCATTCCTGCTTTTATCCTGAAAGTATGCACCCCTATTGTCCAATCGTTTAAAATAACAAAAAAGACTTTCCATCTCCTAAGAGACGGAAAGTCCGCGGTACCACTCTTATTGCCCTTCAAAGGCCACTCAGGACAAACATCCTTATCTCTGTTACGGGAGAACCCGTGCACACCTACTGTCTGATTTATCAGCTTGTTCAGCATGCCAGCTCAAGGGGGAACTTCAATTAGAGCGTCACCATCGGTTTCCAGCTTCTCCGACTCTCTGTAGATGTAACAATAATTTACTTTACCCTATCATCGCATTTCAAAATTTATTCTATTTGCCTAATATTAACTCATTTTTTTGTATTTGTCAACAAATTTATAGTTAAATATTCTTTATTACTTCGATACCCTTTTCTTCCAGTAAAGTTTCAGCCTTGGCTAAATCATCTACCTTAAGTACAAAATATTGTGCCTCATTCTTTCTAACAACGAAAGAATATACATAATCAATATTTATTCCATTTTGACCCAGTAGTTTAAATATTTCAGTCAGACTGCCCTTCTTATCTTCTGGGTTTAAGGCTAATATATCACTTTTCTTAGCAACAATACCTCTTTCTTCCAGGCATTTAACTGCCCTTTCTGTATCGTCCACAACTGTCCTCAGAATACCATATTCTGTTGTATCTGAAACAGATATAGCCCTTACATCGATATCAGCATCACAAAACGCCTCCGTTACTTCAGCTAAGGCTCCTTTTTCATTGGGAATCAAAATAGATAATTGCTTAATAGCCATTTACTTAGCCTCCTCTTTTCTCAAATCAATAACCCTTTTGGCTTTGCCTTCAAATCTCTCTAAAGTTCTTGGTTGTACCAGTGTTACTTTAGCATCCAGCCCAAGAACTGTTTTTAACCGGTTTTTTATTAATTTATTCAGGTTTTCAAGCTTTCCAAAGGAATCTAAGAAATCTGCATCTGCCAGTTCAACAACAACTTCTATCTTATCAAGATAACCTTTTTTAAACACTTTAATTTGATAATGGGGCCCGATACCCTTGGTACTGATCAGTACTTCTTCTATTTGTGACGGAAATACATTTACTCCTCCAAGAATAAGCATATCATCAGAGCGCCCCTGAATCTTTGCCATTCTCACTGTGGTTCTCCCACATTGGCACTTATCATAACTAAGGGAAGTAATATCCTTTGTTCTGTATCTTATAATCGGTAAACCTTCTTTACTTATGGTAGTAATAACCAGTTCTCCGACCTCTCCTTCGCCTAAGACTTCTCCCGTTTCAGGATTAATAATTTCAGGGAGGAAATGGTCTTCGTTAATATGCATTCCACAAAGAGCCTGGCATTCTCCCGCAACTCCCGGCCCCATCAGTTCACTCATGCCATAATTTTCGGTAGAAAATAAACCCCAGGTGTCATTCAGTTCTTTTCTCATTGCCTCAGTAGAACCTTCTCCCCCAAACAATCCCCATTTTAAATGTAAATCTTTGGCTGGATCAATACCAATTTCTTTAGCTATTTCAGCCATGTGAAGTGCATAAGAAGGGGTACTGATTAATGCTGTAGTTTCCATATCCTGCATCATCATAATCTGCTTTTTCGTGTTTCCGCTAGACATTGGTATGACTGCTGCTCCTACTTCTTCAAGACCCTGATTAAGTCCTAACGCTCCTGTAAACAAACCATATCCAAAAGAAATCTGTGCAGTATCCTCTTCCGTAACCCCTGCCATAGTAACAATCCTGGCTACCATTTCTCTCCACAGGGACATATCATTTCTCGTGTATCCTACTACTGTAGGCTTTCCTGTAGTTCCGGAAGAGGCATGGAATCTGACCAGTTCCTTTTTCGGCACTGAAAACAGCCCACAGGGATATGTATCTCTAAAATCAGCTTTTACAGTAAATGGCAGCTTTTTTAAGTCTTCCAGTGTATTTATATCTCCAGGAAGAATGCCTCTTTCACGAAATTTAGCTTTATAATGAGGGACATTATTATATACACGCTCTACAGTGGCTTTTAGCCTTTTTAGCTGTATCTCTCTAAACTGCTCCCGTTCTAAAGTTTCTTCTTTGTTCCAAATTCTTGCTTGCACCATTTTTCTTCCTCCTACGTTTCCTACTATTCTACATATTTAAATGTGCATTATATAAAGTTTATCAGATTACTCAACAAATTTCTATATATTTTTTGTGATAATTCACAAAACACCGTAATACTTCATTTGTATGGGTATTGCATTTTAATTAAAACAAGCAAAGCTGATCCGATTCTGGAAGTCCCTTTAACACCCCATGGTCTCTCAACGCTTCTATAGCAGTCTTATTGGCTTTGGCCCTTTCTCTGATTTCATCTATAGTCTCAAAAGGCTGTTTTTCATATTCTTCTACAATAGCTCTGGCAGCATTTTCTCCTACTCCGCCTAAAGCCACAAATGGCAGCAGAACCTTCCCATCTTTAACATAAAACTTTGTAGCATGAGACAGACCCAGTTGAGCCTCCATAAATTCATAGCCTCTGGCATACATTTCATAGGCTACTTCAAGTACGATAACTTCATCTTCTTCCTTCTTGGTGGCATTTTTCCCTTTTGCCAGAATTCCATCCATTTTTTCAAGAACTGCTGCTGACCCTTTTAAAATGGTATCTGCATCAAATTCACTTACTTTGGTAGTAAAATATGTGGCATAAAACTCTGCAGGATAGTAGACTTTGAAATACGCAATTCTGTAAGACATCATAACGTAAGCCACCGCATGAGCCCTTGGGAACATATACTTAATTCTTCTGCAGGATTCGATATACCATTCCGGCACATCGTTTTCCTGCATTAAAGCAACATCCTCGTCTGTTACCCCTTTGCCCTTTCTTACCTTTTCCATAATTGTAAAAGCACTTTTCTTTGGAAGTCCCTTCAATATCAGGTAGTTCATGATGTCATCTCGAGTAGAAATGGCATCTTTAATAGTAGTCTGTCCGGATTTAATCCACTCCTGAGCATTATTAATCCAAACATCTGTACCATGTGAAAAACCTGAGATTCGCACATAATCAGCAAATCTGGTAGGATGAGTATCGTCCAGCATCTGTCTGGTGAACTTGGTTCCAAATTCAGGTATTCCATAACTTCCATGTACGAACCTGTAGTCTGGATCTTTTATGTCAAGCCCCTCAATACCGTTAAATATACTATTGACCTTATGGTCCGACAAAGGCACCTGGGTCAGTGGGTCCAGACCAGTCATATCCTGAAGATGCCTGATCATGGACGGTACATCGTGTCCCAGTATATCCAGTTTTAAAAGATTCTGGTCAATGGAGTGATAATCAAAATGTGTGGTAATAAAATCAGAATTCACATCGTTAGCTGGGTGCTGGACTGGGCAGAATTCATAAATTTCGTGATCATCCGGTACGATTATAATACCTCCGGGATGCTGTCCTGTGGTCCTTCGCACTCCTGTGCAGCACTCCGCCAGACGTTCTACCTCATATTTATTCACAGGAATCTGCCGCTCTTCAAAATATTTCATGACAAAACCAAACGCTGTTTTTGTAGCTACAGTGCCTATGGTCCCCGCCTTATAAACATTTTTTGCTCCAAATATTTCATCTACGTACCTATGTGCAACAGGCTGGTATTCCCCTGCGAAGTTAAGGTCGATATCAGGTTCCTTATCTGCTTCAAACCCCAGGAATGTTTGAAACGGTATAGAAAATCCATCCTTTTTCAGCCTTGTCCCACATTTTGGACAGTCTTTGTCTTCCATGTCAACACCACAGTCATACTCTTTATTATCTCCCCATTCCAGATATTTGCAGTTTGGGCATATGTAATGTGGTGGCAATGGGTTAACTTCTGTAATACCCGCCATTGTGGCTGCAAAAGAGGATCCCACAGACCCTCTGGAACCAACCAGATATCCATCGCTTAAAGATTTCTGCACCAGCATTTCTGCAGCGATATACATGACAGCATAACCTTCACGGATAATGGGCACAAGCTCAGCATCAAGCCTTTCCTGAATTTCAGGAGGCAACGGGTTGCCATAGATGCTCCATGCCCGCTCATAACATTTAGTCTTCAAGGTTTCTTCCGCATTTTCAATCTTAGGGGGATATTTCTCCTTTGGCACCGGCCTTATTACATCAATCATATCTGCAATCATATTTGGATTATCTATAACCACCTTCTCTGCCATTTCCCTGCCAAGATATTCAAATTCCTCCAGCATTTCCTGAGTTGTTCTCAGGTACAGCCCTTGTCCTCCTCCATCCTTATAACCCTGACCAGCCATAAGAATATTTCTGTATAGCGCTGCCTCAGGTTCCTGATAGTGTGCATCCGTAGTGGCAACCACAGGTTTATTATATTTTTTGCCTAAAGCTATAATCTGCCTGTTTAAGTCTCTCAGTCCTTCTTTATCTTTTACTGTACCTTTGTCAATGAGAAACTGGTTATTGATAATGGGCTGTATTTCAAGATAGTCATAATAATTTACAAAGTATTCTATCTCCTCTTCACTCTTGTTCTCAAGAACGGCTCTGAACACTTCTCCTGCTTCACAGGCAGACCCAATAATCAAACCGTCTCTGTGTGATGTTAAAACAGATTTAGGAATTCTGGGTCTTTTATAAAAATAGTCTAGATGTGAAATAGACACTAATTTATATAGATTTTTTAAACCTTCCTGAGTCTTTACAAGAATAATGATATGATTGGTTGGCTTTTTCTTGTAATCTATAGTACCGTCGGCATTGATACAGTCTCTGTCATCAAATACATATCCCTCCATACCATATATGATTTTCATTTCTGAACCCTTGCTTAAAGAATGGGACGCTTCTGGAAATCCCTGTACCACACCATGATCTGTAAGAGCCATAGCTTTATGTCCCCATTCTTCATGGATTCTTACCATGTCCTTTATTTCATTAAGTCCGTCCATGGCGCTCATTTTAGAATGGGCATGAAGTTCCACTCTTTTTCTGTCACATGTATCTTTTCTCTTTTTAATTTCGCCTTTCTCAATATCCTGAGCCATTACTACCACAATGTTTTCATAGGTATCCCACTCAGCATTTCCCCTGATTTTAACAAAGTTCCCATTTTTCAGATGTTCATCTATTTCGTTCCATTTATTTTCAGAAGTAAAGGCTTTAATGCAAAGGGAAGTACTTTTATCCGTTATCAGTAAGGTTACTAATTTTTTTTCATTTTTAATGGTTCTGCTGTCTTTTCGGAAAAGAATTCCCTCTACAGTTACCGCTCCACTATCCTGAGTTACACTGGAAAGCTTCACGGGCATGGTATTAATAGGATTTCCCAGTATTTTATTTCCTACTACTGGTTCTTCCTTTCTGCGTTTTTGCCATTTATTACCGTTGTTTCCACTGCTATTTCCCGAAAATCCGCTTTCATTATTGGAATGGGATACAGCTGCTGGCCTTGAAGCTACCAGCGTTGCAGCTTTTTTCTGTTCCTCAAGAATCTGCTTTTCTTCCAGCTTTTCCATATTCTTTTTCTGGTTTGCCAGTTTTTCGTATTCATCTTTATGGTTCTCAAAAACCACCTTAACTTCCAGCCCAAAATCTCTTTTCAATATACGTTCAAATAATTGAGCCACTCTGTCATTAAGGTCTTTTACAACTACTGCCCCTAGAGCATATACCGTCAGAACCCCATCCTTTAGAACGGATTCTTCTGAAAATATGGTTTTTGTACTCCTTGCATATTCACCATTGACTTCATCAATCATATGGTCGATGCAAAGTTTTATGATTTCCTCCTGGGTCTGCACCAGATCTTTATATCTGAAAATCAGCTTCACTTCTTTTAAGCCCTGTATCTGGTTTAATACTATGGCCTTTATTTTCTCTGTATCTTCAAAGGGCATAACAAAATTGAGCTCGATATCTAGGATAAGTGCTGCACTTTCCTGTGACATCTGAGCTCTTCCCAATGAAAATTTATAACTTTCTCTTGGATGATCTCCAAGCTTACTCCAATTGATAATCCCTTCTATCAGATTTTTCATTATGTAATGTTTTCCTTGTTCGTAATTTATTTTTTCCTCTATATACTGTAAAACAGCCATATATATTATAAACCTAATCCACGATTTTGTACACTTGCTTTTGATCCCTATACCTGTACAGTATTCTCTCCTATTGTGGATAACTCGGCGCAAATAAATCTCATCCATCCACAATTAGGTATTTTCAAGGCTTGGACGCTTTTTATTTATCCACATGGCTCACTGGATAAAATTGTATACAATTTTATCCAAGTATGTGGAAAAGTAACTCAACGTTTAAAATTTAGGCTTTTCCGGGTTGTGGAAAAAGGACTGGGCTTTAGACCTCCATGCCAGTTCATTCTGGTCATGAGTTTCGTCAAGTTTTATCCCATGCTCTATCTTTTCATGCGTATGAGGTTTTACTGTAACAAAAGTAACGTATCCCTCTGCACACAGTTCACCTGTTACTTCAGAGATAAGGGCTACTCTCATGGTAAGACTTGTGGTCCCTGTCCTTACCAGCATACTGCAATAGCTGATTATTTCTCCTGGTTCTACAGATTTATTAAAGCTGAACTGGTGGGTATTTCTGTAAAGGAGTCCATGCCTTTCTCCATGTTCCAGAGCAGCAGCGATAAAAGCTGCTTCCACCATCCATTCAATCCCTCTGCCCGCATATAAACTTTGATGATGATTCAAATCTTCCATTTTTACCATATGTGTTGCTTTATATGTTTTCATCAGCCTTTGTCCTCCAATTATTTTTTGTCAGCCATTTCTATCAGTTTGACCAATTCTTCAACAATTTTATCTTCAGAAACAGTTTTAATGATTTCACCTTTAGCAAACAAGATTCCTCTTCCATCTCCCCCAGCTACTCCAAAATCAGCCTCCCTGGCCTCTCCTGGTCCGTTGACCGCACACCCCATGACCGCTACAGTTATAGGAGGTAACCCTCTGGCTTCCCTCTTTGCTCCAATTTTACCAATAGCCTCTTCTACCTGCAGGGCAATCTTTTCTAAATCAACTCTGGTCCTGCCGCAAGTGGGACATGAAACAAGATTAATACCAGAAGGTCTTATTCCTATAGACTTTAATATATCTCTTGCAAAATAAACTTCTTTCACAGGATCTCCGGTTAAGGAAACTCTCATGGTATCACCGATTCCAGCAAGCAGAAGTCCTCCTATTCCAATGGCAGATTTAAGTTTACCACTGTTTACCGTTCCAGATTCCGTTATACCTATGTGGAGAGGATGGTCTGTCTGTTCAGATATCAGCTTATGGGCTTCATAGTTCAGTCTGACGTCTGAGGATTTAAGTGAAATAACAATATCATCAAAATCCATTTGTTCAAGCATTGCCACATGCCGTAATGCACTTTCTGTCAGGCCCTCTGCCGTTACCCCTCCATTCTTTTGTAAAATGTCCTTTTCAAGGGATCCTGAATTAACCCCTACCCGAATAGGGATTTTTCTTTCCTTTGCTGCTTCCACCACAGCTTTCACCCGTTCTTCATTTCCGATATTTCCTGGATTTATTCTTACTTTATCTGCCCCATTTTTTATGGCAGCAATGGCTAGTCTGTAATCAAAATGAATATCTGCTACCAGGGGGATCTTTATATTCTTTTTTATTTGCAGCAATGCTTCAGCTGCCTCCATATCAGGGATTGCCAGTCTGACTATATCACAGCCCGCCTCTTCAAGAGCCTTGATTTGGTCCGTTACTTTTTTTACATCCCTGGTATCTACATTTGTCATTGACTGAATAGATATGGGGGTTCCTCCGCCGATAATAACATCACCGCACCTTACACTTTTTTTCATATATCCTCCATATTCAAAAGACAGAGAAAAATCTTCCTCTGCCTCATATTTCTGCTTTTAATTTAAAATAAATCTGCCAATATCCTGCCATGTGACATAAATCATCAGAGCAAACAGCAACATAATCCCTACAAAATGCACTTTTGCCTCTATATCATCCGTTATGGCCCTTCCTGTGATTTTACGGATAAATAAAAATACTAAACGGCCACCGTCAAGAGCTGGAAATGGGAGCATATTTACAATAGCCAGATTTAAGCTTATTAATGCAGCAAGATTTGCCACATATATAAATCCATATCGCACCGAATCACTTACTGCTACAGTTATACCAATAGGGCCAGTCAGTTCTTTTGTGGATACTTCTCCTGTTACCAGTTGTCCTATTACCTCTACCATTTTAACCGTCATAATCCAGGTGGATTCTGCCCCTTTTTCAAGAGCTGTGAACGGATTTCTGGACACTTCAGGCAATATGCCAACTATCTTTCTGCCTGTGCCTTCTTCCTTTGCCAAATCCATACTAAAACTCAGGTCTTTGCCATTTCTGTCAATGCCAATAGTAATCTTTTCACCTTTTTCCTTTGAAATAGCATCCGTTATATCATTCCAGCTTTTTACCTGATGCTGCTCGATACTTACGATTTTATCTCCTGAAAGCAGACCTGCTTCTCTGGCAGGACTCACATCACTAAATCCATTGACAGTCGTCGTAGGCATTCCAATATAAAATACAATGCATGCCAGGACAACAATGGCTAAAATCAGATTCATAAAGGAACCGGCAACTATAATGATAGCTTTTGCCCAAATGGGTCTTTTTCCAAAAGCGCGTTCATCCTCCGATTCATCATCTTCTCCTTCCATGGCGCAGAACCCGCCTATGGGAAAGAGTCGCACTGAATACTGAGTTTCTCCCTTTATTTTCTTAAGCAGTACAGGTCCCATTCCTACTGCAAATTCGTTTACCTTAACACCTACTGCTTTTGCTGCAATAAAATGTCCGCCCTCATGTACAAGTACCAATATGCAGAACATTATCAATGCATAAACAATCGTCATAATTACTACCCCCTCATTTCAACAGCTCATATACCATTTTTCTAGCAGCTTTATCAGCTTCTAAAATATCTTCTAACCCCAAATTATATGTTGGCACATGTGCATTCATTATTCTTTCTATAGTATTCTGAATATCTGTGAATTTAATCTTTTTTTCTAAAAACAATTGGACTAAAGCTTCATTAGCTCCATTCATTAAAGCCGGATAGGTTCCTCCTTTTTCTGCTGCTTCATATGCAATGGCTATATTTTTAAAAACCTTTACATCCGGTTTTTCAAAAGTCAGATGTGAACCTAACCCAAATAAATCCAGTGGTTCAAAAGTATTTTCAATTCTGTCAGGATAACCAAAAGCATAACTGATGGGTACCCTCATATCCGGGGCCCCCAGCTGGGCTATAATAGAATTATCTGCATATTCCACCATAGAATGTATGACACTCTGAGGATGAACGGCAATCTGTATTTTAGATACAGGAACATCAAAGAGCCATTTTGCTTCTATTACTTCAAGCCCTTTATTCATCATGGTGGCAGAATCAATGGTTACTTTACTGCCCATACTCCAGTTTGGATGTTTCAGAGCTTGCTCTAAAGACACACTTTCCAGCTGTTCAAGGTTATAGCCCCTGAAGGGACCTCCGGAGGCTGTCAGATAAATCTTTTTAAGCTGCTCCTTTTTATTTCCTTGTAAACACTGAAAAATTGCACTATGTTCACTATCTACCGGCAGCATTTTAACATGATTTTTTTCTGCCATATCCATTACAATTTCTCCCCCTGCTACAAGGGTTTCTTTATTAGCCAGTGCAATGTCTCTTCCTTGGCAAACAGCATGATATGTAGGTATAAGTCCCCTCATTCCTACAAGGGAATTGAGCAGCAAATCATACTGGGACTCCGCTGCCGTTATAAGGCCTTCCATGCCATAAAACATTTCAAGATTACGATATTTCCCCGCTAGATGCAATGCATCATCTTCTTTATCCACTATAACCATTTCTGGTGAAAACTTCTCAATTTGCTGGCAAAGCAACTGGATATTACTTGCGCATGAAAGTACCGTAACCTTTAACAGATTACGGTTCCTGTCAATTATATCCAATGCCTGTGTTCCTATGGATCCAGTACTTCCTAAAATCGCGATTCTTTTCATTGTCTGTCCCCTATAAAACTAATACTATATAGTAATATACCATTGGTGCTGTAAATAATACACTGTCAAACCGGTCTAGTATACCACCATGACCTGGAATCAGATTGCCATAGTCTTTTATTCCCATCTTCCTTTTGAAAATTGACGCCGTTAAATCTCCAAACTGAGAAACCACGCCTCCCAGAACACCTATGATAATACAATGTATTATCAGTCTTGGAATCATATAATATCCAAATATGCCGCATAAGATTACACTTCCCAAAATACCGCCAACGGAACCTTCTATAGTCTTCTTCGGGCTGATTGAAGGGCAAAGCTTGTGTTTTCCAAAAGCATAACCAGTAAAATAGGCCATAACATCCGTTCCGAAAGCGGTCAGGAATATAAGCCATACCAGAATGCCGTACTCCCCGGTCTGATCCACTAAAGCAACATGGAAAGAGAAGAAAATCGTATAAAAGATACCTGTAATAGTTGCCATACCATCTTCAAGTTTTCGTTCGTCCATCTTAAATAAATACAAAAGACTTAAAAGAACTACACCAAAGAACCATAACATATACCATCTGGATTCCGTGGTAAACAAATTAATCCCGTATAATGCCAGTGCACTGATATATGCCAGTGTATAAGCGGGCTTAACATCCATGGATTTAAATCCGTTGAAAAATTCCCTGACACTCATAATGCCTATTGCAAAACAGGCAAGCAGCAGTACTCTGCCTCCTAAAATGACCAATATACCAAAGGGCAGCATAATCAACCCTGATAATACTCTTGTTTTCACTATTTACCTCCCGCCAAAGCGCCTGTCTCTGCTTTGGTATTCTTCTATACACTTTTCAAATACTTGTGGTGAAAAATCAGGCCATAGTACATCAGTGTATACGAATTCACTGTACGCAATCTGCCAAAGCAGATAGTTAGAGAGTCTCTTTTCTCCACTGGTTCTGATTACTAAATCAGGGTCTGGAATATTGTTAAAGAGTTCTCCTGTATATAAATGGCGGCTGATGGTATCCTCTGTAATGTCCTGAGGTTCCATTACCCCTGCCTTTATTTTCTCTCCTATTAAAGTTACAGCCTTTGTAATTTCATCCCTGCTGCCATAATTTAATGCAATATTAAACTGCAGACCAGTATTGTTTTCTGTAGTTTTCAAAGCTTTATTCAGTCTTTCTACAGATTCTTTTGGTAATTTTGAATAATCACCCAATATTTTTACTTTTACATTGTTTTTGTGGAGTTCTTTCAATTCTTTATCCACATAAATAATAATAAGTTTAAAAATGCCGTTTACTTCGTCAAATGAACGTTTCCAGTTCTCCGTAGAAAATGCATAAACGGTAAGATGTTCTACTCCAAGAGTTGACGATCTTTTTACAATTTCTTTCATTGCTTTCATGCCTGCATTGTGTCCCGCCATTCTGGGTACATTATTTTTTGCGGCCCACCTGCCATTACCATCCATGACTATAGCAACATGTCTTGGGATTCTGTCCATATCTAACATCTGATTACCCTTTTCTTTAAAAACGGACATGGCTGACATCAGCCATATCCGCCGTAAAATCATATTAAACTTCTAAGATTTCTTTCTCTTTTGCAGCAATGATATCATCAATATCTTTCACTGCTTTATCAATTTTCTTCTGAATCTGATCCAGCTGTTTCTTTAAGTCATCTTCTGTTATTTCGCCTGATTTTTCCAGTTTCTTCAGTTCCTCGTTGGCATCTCTTCTCTCGTTTCTTACAGCAACTTTTGCATCTTCACCATACTTCTTTACAGATTTGGACAATTCTTTTCTTCTTTCTTCTGTAAGCTGCGGTACTGCCAGTCTTATCACTTTCCCGTCGTTTGAAGGTGCCATTCCAAGATTAGCATTATTGATAGCCTTTTCAACATCCGAAATTGATTTTTGATCAAAAGGTGTAATTAATAAAGTTCTTGGTTCTGGAGCAGAGATATTGGCTAGATTCTTAAGCGGTGTTGGGCTTCCATAATAATCTACCATAACCTTATCCAATAAGGCTGGGTTGGCTCTTCCTGCTCTCACTGTGTTTAACTCTTCCTTTAAAACAGAAATAGTTTTAGACATTTTCTGTTCAAGGACTTCCTGCACATTCATACTCATAATTCATTCTCCTCCTACACTCTTTTAAACTTTATTTTACAATCGTGCCTATTTTTTCACCATTTACGGCTTTTAACATGTTTCCCTTTTCTGCTACACCAAATACATGTATGGCAATATTATTTTCCATACACAGGGTAGCGGCTGTAATATCCATCACTCCAAGTTCTTTTTCAACAACTTCTTTGTGAGTGAGCTGTTCATATTTTACTGCATTGGGATCCTTTTCAGGATCTGCAGAATATACTGCATCAACCTTTTTGGCTAAAAGAATCACATCTGCATCTATTTCAGCAGCCCTTAGAGCAGATGTCGTATCTGTTGAAAAGAAAGGGCTTCCCGTTCCCGTTCCAAAAATAACAATATTGTTTTCCTCTAAATATTTGATTGCTTTCTTTCTGTTATACGGTTCTGCTATTTGTGTCATCGCAATAGCTGTCTGCACCACAACAGGCAATCCCTGTTTTTCAAAAGCATCCTGAAGTGCCATCGCATTCATTGTGGTTGCCAGCATTCCCATATAATCAGCAGTTGCTCTGTCTATGCTCTGACCAGTTCTGCCTCTCCAAAAGTTTCCGCCTCCGACTACAATAGCAATCTGAACTCCCAAATCATGAATCTCTTTTACCTGTGCGGCAACTCCAAGTAACATTTCATCGGATATGCCAAATTTATCTGGTCCCGCAAGTGCTTCCCCACTTACTTTTATAAGAACTCTTTTATATTTAGGCTCCATATTTTTCTCCTTGTATAAAAATTGAGGATACCTTACCGATATCCTCAACATTATACCATAAACTATTTTATGGTTCACCTATTTTAAGAATTTTTTATTGAACAATTACCATAAACTTTTCCAATATCTTCAACAATGCTGCCATCTAAGCTCCCGTCTTCCACCATCTTCCTTAAAATCTCCATAGATTTTTCGTGGGAGAATCCTTTTTTATAAGGACGTTCTTCTGTCAGGGCCTGATAAACATCCAGGCAAGCCATAAGACGTTCATTGAATCCCAGCTGGTCAGCAGTTTTTCCAAAAGGATACCCCTTCCCATTCAGTTTTTCATGATGATGGGCAGCCCACTTTGTTATATCTTCCAGACCTTTCACTTTTCGTAAGATTTCATATGTATAATACGCATGGTTCTGAATATGTTTGTATTCCTGTTCTGTAAGCTTATCGGGTTTTTCCAGAATATCTTTATCAACAACTAATTTGCCAATATCATGAACGGCTCCGGTCAAAAACATTTTTGCCACATCCATATCATCGTAGCCATAATATTTTGCCATATAGGCAGCTTTTTCTGCAATACCCAAAGAATGTTTTCTAGTAAATTTAGATTTATAATCTATAATGTTTGCAAAAAATTCACCAAAATCTTTTATTTCCCTTTCTGAATAATCCCTCTCCGTATTTTTAAGAGATGCCCCTAAAAATCCCTCTATTTTTTCATCTTGAAGGTTAGCTATTTCTTTATAGTTGATGGCCCCCTGAAACGTGTCCACACATTTTTCGGAAAAAGAATGCTTTTATTTTCAGCAATAAACTGCATAAGCTTCTCATACTTTTCTTCACTAATCATGCTTAAGTCCCAATTGGCATCTATCTGATCAGCCATATGTATAAACTGTGCAAACAATGGAGTCTCTTCCGCCGTTTTTCCAAAAGGTCCACTTCCATCAGCATTTTCATGATGGTACATAATAGCATTTTGAGCTTCCCTGCACAGGGGAAGTTTCTTCAGGTTTCTTTCCCCCATCATACAGTGTGTCCCTTTATTAAAATATTGTTTTTCTTCGTAAATATTAATTCCTTTAATATACTCAGACTGAATGTACTCCGTTAATGCATTGTCATGTAACACGGCACATGCCCCCAGATCAATCAACTGGGACTCTGGCAGATTCAGATATTTCCCCATTAAAATACATAAATATGCCACACGTTTACCATGGTTCGTAGTAACGCCCAGCATTTCATGTTCTACACAATCTAAAGCATAAGAAAAAGCATATAACATATCATTAAAACTCAGCTTCATTTTCTTTTACGACCTTTCTTGTTTTTACTATTAATATCTACCCTGTGGATATATTTGTAAACAATATTTTTATTAAGATAAAGCATATTACGTTCTTTAAGTTATTTTTTGCTGGCTGCTTTTCTTAATTTTATTATAAAATCTACAACTATACAATGCACAAAAAGGCTGCCGGGAAATTCCCGGCAGCCTTTAATATTCATATCGTTGTTTAATTGATTTAATTAGTTACCAAGTTGTGCTGCAACTTCTGCAGCAAAGTCTTCTTCTTTCTTTTCGATGCCTTCGCCAACTTCAAATCTTACCATTGAAACAACCTTGATTGATTTACCAATTTGTTTTGCAACTTCATCAACATACTGCTTTACAGAAAGATCTCCGTTCTTAACGAATTTCTGTTCCACAAGACAAGTTTCTTTAAGTTCCTTCTTCAGTCTTCCCATTACCATCTTGTCTACGATGTCTGCTGGTTTTCCTTCTGCAAGAGCCTGCTGAACTAAAATATTTTTTTCATGTTCAAGATGTTCTTCACTGATAGCAGTTTCATCAACAAACTGAGGATTCATGGATGCAACCTGCATAGCTACGTCTTTACCAACAACAGCAACTTCTTCTGCGGAAGCTTCTGTCTCAAGACCTACTACTACACCAATCTTGCCGCCGCCATGACTGTATCCAACATAAACACATCCTGGAGCTTCCATCTTGTGAAATCTTCTAACGTTCATATTTTCACCGATTTTAGCTATCTTATTGTTAAGGGCATCCTGAACAGTGCCTTCATTGTCATAGGAAAGAGCCATAAAGTTTTCCAGTGAATCATCCGCAGTTTCTAATGCCATATCAGCTAATTTTGATACGAATTCAACAAACTCATCATTCTTCGCAACAAAATCTGTTTCTGAATTTACTTCAATAATAGCAGCTTTTTTTGCATCTCCTGAAAAAGCAAACTTTACAAGACCTTCTGCAGCAACTCTGCCAGCCTTTTTAGCAGCTTTAGCAAGTCCCTTTTCTCTTAAAAGGTCTACTGCCTTATCCATATCTCCATCAGCTTCTACTAAAACCTTCTTGCAATCCATCATTCCTGCGCCTGTCATTTCACGCAGTTCTTTTACCATCTGTGCTGTTACAGCCATCTGTATTTCCTCCTCAAATCTGACAGATTCGTGCAGAAAAAACTGCACGAATCCAATTCACAATTCAAATTAATCTTTTATGCTTCTTCTGCAGCAACTACTTCTTCAATAGAAGTTGGAGCTGTTTCTTCTTCAACAGCTGCTACGCCTTCATCAAAGCTTTCGCCCTGGTTAGCTTCAATAATAGCATCTGCCATTCTTCCTGCGATCAGCTTTACAGCTCTGATAGCATCATCATTTGCAGGGATAATATAGTCAACATCGTCTGGATCGCAGTTTGTATCTACAATACCGATGATAGGAATTCCAAGAATTCTTGCTTCTTTAACTGCAATTCTTTCCTTCTTAGGGTCAACGATGAATAATGCGCCAGGCATCCCCTTCATTTCCTTGATACCGCCTAAGAACTTTTCAAGTTTTTCTAATTCAAGCTTAAGCTTACCAACTTCCTTCTTTGAAAGCTTTTCAAAAGTTCCATTAGTTTCCATTTCCTGAATTTCATATAATCTCTTAATTCTTCCAGCAATTGTTTTGTGGTTTGTAAGCATTCCGCCAAGCCATCTTTCGTTTACGAAATACATGCCGCATCTCTTTGCTTCATCAGCAATTGCAGCCTGTGCCTGTTTTTTTGTTCCTACAAATAAAACGGGCTTTCCGGATGCTCCTACTTCCTTCATAAATTCATAAGCTTCATCGATTTTTCTTACTGTCTTCTGAAGGTCAATAATATAGATTCCGTTTCTTTCTGTAAAAATGTAAGGAGCCATCTTAGGGTTCCATCTTCTTGTCTGGTGCCCAAAATGTACACCTGCTTCTAGTAATTGTTTCATTGAAATTACTGCCATTGTTTTTTCCTCCTGGTTTTACTTCCACCGGGATTTACCTTGGAAACAACCATTACGGCACCTGTTTTCAAGTCATCCGGTGTGCAAAATAATAAAATTTTATTGGTTTATGCAAACTTTATTGTGACAATGTTGTTTACACAAATAACCATCAAATACTATACTATAAAAACACAGTATTTGCAACAAAAAACTTTACTAAATATAAAGTTTTTTGTTGCAGTATATTAATTCCGCCTGCTCTCCAAGCCAAAACTTATTTGTAATATCTTATGATTCAGACTGTGATGCAAACTTTAAAAATGCTTTTTTTGCCCCATGAAAACTCTGTCTTCCTATTCTTATATCTTTTCCATCTGAAAAATATATAACCTGATTTCCCATCTTAACTACCTTATCAAGATTAATCACATAGCTTTTATTACATTGGTAAAATTCTCGTGGTAAATGCTCTACATAATTTTCAATTTTTCCGTAGGTACCACAAACCTCAGAATTCAAATGAAACAAAACTTTTCTCAAATTCTGTTCAACAAAAACAATTTCCTGAGGAATGATCTTTCTGACTTCGCCCTTAAATTTTAAAACAATAAAACGGTCCTCCATAAACACTCCTTTATTTTAATCAGGAGAGCTGGTTAAATTAATATGCTTTATAGATTTATTTACAGGACAAAAGAAAAAAGCGAGTAAAACTCGCTTTAAATTAATTATTTCTAGTATAAGTAATCAAATCCTCTGCAATTTCATTTGCCGCAATGGATACGGGCTTTTCCGTAAGAGCCTGTGTAAGTTTTGGCTTACCGTCAATAATGTCCCTGGCTCTCTTTGCTGCTAAAATCACCAGCGTATATCTGCTGTCAGCTTTCTTTCTTATTTCATTAATTGATGGATATAACATTTATATCTCCTCCTCATACTTTTTTATCAAGTGAAGTATACTTTCAGAAACTCTGGAATGTTCAGCCTTAACAATCGCTCTGACTCTCTCTACCGCCTCCGAAAGTTCTCCATTAACAACACAATAATCATACTTATCTATATAGGAAACTTCCTTTAAGGTCTCTCCTAATCTCATATTTATTGCATCCTCTGTTTCAGAACCCCTCCCTGTAATCCTCTTACGAAGTTCTGCCATGGATGGAGGCAAAATAAAGATAAATACTCCTTTTGGATATGCTTGTTTTACGTTCATTGCACCCTGAATATCAATCTCCAGTATAACATCTTTGCCTTCATTCAATTTCTGCATAACCATTTCTTTCGGTGTCCCATAGTAGTTGCCATAAACTTCTGCATACTCCAACAGTCCATCCTCTGCTATTGTTTTTTGAAACTCTTCTTTCGTAACAAAATAGTAGTTTATACCATCTTTTTCAAAAGATCTGGGATTTCTGGTGGTCATGGACACAGACAGTTCAATATTTGTGTCTTCCACTAGTTTTTGGCATATAGTACCTTTTCCTGCTCCAGATGGCCCGGAAACAACAAATAATCGTCCTTTATCCATTTAGCTTCCTTCCTTATCATTTATATTGGAATGAATATTATAACATAAACAAGTCTTATATTCAATATGAATAATGGAATTACTCTATATTTTGTACCTGTTCTCTGATTTTTTCTATTTCACTTTTTATCTCCAGCATGAGATTCGTAATTTCTATATCATTGGCTTTAGAACCTATGGTGTTAGCCTCCCGGTTCATTTCCTGCACCAGGAAGTCCAGTTTCTTTCCATCTGGCTGATTACTTTTTGTGATAATACTGGAAAGTTGTATCGTATGGCTGTCCAGTCTTACCAGTTCTTCTGTAATGCTGCACTTATCTGCAAATATTGCTGCTTCAACTAAAATCCTGTCTTCGGGAATTATCACATTGTTCCCGATTAGTTCTTTAATTCTTTCTCTTAGCTTTTCTGTATATGCCACGGTAACCTGTGGAGACCGGTCTTCAATACTCTTAACCAGATCTCTGATCAGTCCGCCCCTCATAATTAAATCTTCAGCCAGCTTACTTCCCTCAACAATACGCATTTCATCTAACTTCTGAGCTGCTGCTTTGACTGGTACCAAAAGACTTTTACAAATTTCCTCTTCATCTTCCACATCAGGCACAGACTTCATTACATCTGGCAATGTGGCCAGGAACTGAAGTGTAATGTCACCGCTTAAGTTAAACTCTGACTGTAAAGCCTTTAAATTATCATAATACTGTCTGGCTACCATACTGTTCAATTTAACAGTAGTATCATCCTCTGTAACATTCTCCACAATAATAGATACATCTATTTTTCCACGCCTTGCAATATCTTTTACAGTATTCTTTACCTTATCCTCTGCGAAAGAATAACGTCTGGGCATTTTAATATTTATGTCACCATATCTGTGATTTACAGATTTTATTTCTACGATTATGTTCCTTTTTCCATCACTATATTCGCTTCTGCCGAAGCCTGTCATACTTTTTATCATGGGCATTCTTCTCCTCAGTTGATTTATCCGCATGTATACTTTATACTACATTAGTGAGCCAGTAATTCTTTAGACAGTCCACTGGTATTAATTATACAATAAAACAGGCCGTATTGCTAAACAATATTTAGAAAATAAAAAACTATATTAATATGCAATATTGCTTCATAAATAAGAAAACGAGGTATTCATATGGCTTTTGACGGCATAGCAGTTCATGCGGTAACCCATGAATTGAATAAAAAACTTTCGGGGGGTAAACTGGAAAAAGTATACCAGCCGGAAAACGATGAACTAGTCTTTCATATTCATTCAAAAGAAGGAAATTTTAAACTGTATCTTTCTTGTAACAGCAGTAATGCCCGGATTAATCTGATTACAGAATCCGTTCCCAATCCACCAGCTCCAATGACTTTCTGTATGCTATTACGTAAACACATTCAGGGAGGACGTATCACTGAAATTACTCAGAAGGATTGTGAAAGAATTGTAGAAATACCCTTTGAGACCGTTAACGAACTTGGTTTCAATGTAAACAAAAAACTTATTATAGAAATAATGGGTAAGCATAGTAACATTATCCTTGTAGATGTAGAAAGCAACAAAATTATAGACAGTATTAAACGAATCTCTATTGATGTCAACAGAATCAGGCAGATTCTTCCTGGGAAACTTTATGAATATCCACCTTCACAGGACAAAATTCCTTTCAGTCAGATCACGCTGGAAGAGATAGAACGGCTTTGTCAGTGCACACCAGGCAAACTGGCTAAATCATTGCTTAACGGTATACAGGGTATAAGTCCCATCATAGCAGAACAGCTTACACAGGGTTTGGAAATTTCATCTGAAATTCCATATAACATAGAAGAAGCCAGACAGACTTCAAAGACGGTATACCAAAACTTATCACAGCTTACCGGAAATTTGTTGAATGGAAATTTATCTCCAGTGGTTTATCTTGATAAAAATCATATTCCTGTTGAATTTCATGCGATTCCAATTATGTCATTAGAAGGAATTTATGAAACAGAAAATTTCTGTGAAATATCCAGTGCCATTGAATTCTTTTACTCTCACAGGACTTCTTCCAATCGAATCAGACAGAAGAGTACTGATTTAGAAAAAGCTGTAAAAAATAATCTGGATAAATTATATTTAAAAAAGCAACGCCTTTCAGAAGATCTTCTGAAAGCTGAAAATTCAGAGGAATACAGGTTATTTGGTGAACTGCTTACGGCCAACCTTCATCTGTTTAATACAGGTGACAGCAAAGTCACCCTAATAAACTATTATAATGGCAACGAAATAACCATCCCTTTAGATAAAAAAATTTCTCCTTCTAAGAACGCACAAAATTATTTTAAAAAATATGGTAAATCTAAAACAGCTATAAAAGAGAAAGCAATACAACTGGATGAAACCACTATCGATATTGATTATTTGGAATCCATTTCTGTTTTTATTGGAAATGCCGATTCTGTTGAAGAAATAGAAGAAATCAGAAATGAACTGGTGGAAGCAGGTTATTTAAAAAAGCGTAAAATATATGGAAAACCTGCAAAATCTAAACCAGCTCCTCGTCCATATTCCACAAGTGAAGGTTTTAGAATTCTGGTTGGACGAAATAACAAGGAAAACGATTATCTTACTTTTAAAATGGCCTCTTCCAAAGATGTGTGGTTTCATACAAAAGACATCCCCGGTTCCCATGTAATACTTTTTACAGATGGCAGAGAAATCTCGGAATCAGCTATTTTTGAAGCTGCTGCTATTGCCGCTTATCACAGTAAGGGTAAGGATTCAGAAAATGTTCCAGTGGATTATGTACAGGTTAAATATGTAAAAAAACTGGCAGGTGCAAAACCTGGTATGGTGATATTCACTAATAACCGGACTGTATATGTAAATCCCGCTCTTCCTCAGGACCAGTCATCATTTCAATAAAAAAGGCCTGTCAGTTCAAAATCTGACAGGTCTTTTTTTACATCTCATAGGTTATAGCTACGGCTTGAATGGTATCAAACCATTCAACCTTCCCCCCATATTTTCCGTAATGTATCTAATAGGGAGAAGTGTTCTATCATTTATTATCATTGGTGCAACATCCATTTTGACTTGCTTTCCATTGACTTTCATGGTGGTACTGTCAATGGTCATTTCCATATTTGTATTCTTATATTTTAAGCTGACTGTTCTTGTATCGTTATTCCAGCCTACGGTTCCGCCCATAGCTTCCACAATGGCCCTGACTGGCAAAAGAGTCCGCTCATTTACAATAACAGGCACTGTCCCTAGGGAATCTATGTTCTGGTATGTGCCGTTTGCAGTCATCACTGGATTATTTATCTGAACAATAATTTTTCCATAATTATTCCTATTTACATCACCTCGATCTGGCTGTTGTACATCCTGCCCTGTATCTGAATCCTTAGAACTGCCAGAATCAGATGAATCCATTTTTTCACCAGGTTTTGGTCCAAATAGCTTGTCCACTTTATATCCGGAGTCTTCAAACAGGTTATATACACTGTCATCAATCTGATACAGCCAGTATTTCTGCGTACCATCCCCCCAGTCTTTAACGCCCTGCCAGGTATATGTACATTTTCGTTCTTTCTTATTATAAAGCCAGTCATAACCACTTACGGTATCTTCATCAAAACTTGTTATTACCATGGAGTGCTTACCGTCCACTCTGAGCATATCTCCCGGTCTTGCATAATTGTTTATGTATTCTCCCAGCTTATCGTAATCATTACTAGCCTCAGTCCTGTGGCATTTACTGCTATATACATCATAGCCGAACACATTACGCCATACATAATTTGTAAAAGCATGACACTGGATAGCTCTTCCGTTATCATAATTGTTCAGAGTATCGGTTCCAAGATACGGTTCAACGTATTCGTCAATTCTGGTTACTATATTTTCCGCGGCACTCTGATTATATTTAGTGTCTGCATAGACATTCATACATGCAGTGGTTCCCAACAAAACTGTTATCATTAATAATATTAAAAAACGTTTCATCTGTTTACTCTCCTAAAGTTCATCAACATCTATCTAAGAATTAATAATACACAAATTTCTATATTAAATCAAGTTATGACAGCAAACAATTGATAAAGTCATTTTTAGACTAAGCAGCTCGCTTTGTCCAAAATATTACATTTTTGGTACTATTTATTACATTTAACTACTTTTTTCTTGATATTTTGTTATGAGTAAATTACACTGATAATGTAAATAAAGCTAATTTTAATATTAAATTATCCATTAAAAGTGTACCTAAGTTTTAAATGGAAAGGAAGTTTAGAGATGATGAAAGAAAACACTAAAAACAAATGCACCATTTGTGGCAAAAGCTACAATAATATTGCTTATATGGGGGATATATTTGCGAAGATTGCATTGGCTATATCAGTTCGGCTAAAATATGAAACAAATGATTAATCATTTTATTTAATTAAATACAACATAAAAATTTCAGTTATAATGACGCCACTATTTTTAATCCCAATATTCGAAAATTATTTGCGCTTTATTTACATAAAAACGCCAGACTATTTCTCCAGGGAGTCCTAGAAATATTTCTTAAACTGTGGTGAATATAGGCGGCATGTAAAGGCAGACAGGGAGTATTCCCTCTCTGCCTTTTACTTCTAATGCTACTTCTATTGATTTTTTAGAAGTATTTTTCCATAAATCATTTTATTATCTTTCTGGGCCAGTAGCATACACCCACATCCAATGAGCGAGGCTTGTCTAAATGAAAATCGGCGAATCGACAATACCAGCACTGCCTAACTTCCTCCGGCGTATCCACCCTCGGCTCAAAAACTGGACAAACCTGTTTTGGCCAAACATTCCCCTCTGAATTTGGGGCAGAAAGAGGAAGGTCCTCCTGCCTTTGATTTTTCATATCTCTTTCCCTCCTTGTACAAAAAATAAATTGGCACCCTTTTGTCTAAATAATATCACAAAATAAGAAAAAATGGGCTTCTACACTTAAAAGACCCATTTTTACACTTAAAAACTTATATTCAGTTAAAATTTTCTCTTGACAAGCGGAAATTTTCTCTCCAATTGTCCCTATGGCACAATGAACTAGCTCCGGTATTTTTTGTTTTTACCGTCCTTGACTTTTTTTCGTTCCTCCAGTTTCTCTTTGTGAATGCGTCTTCTGGTTTTTGATTTCATAATGGAATAACCGAATTTACCAATAGGTTTTCGCTTTATCCCAAAATATTCCCCATGATTGTAGCAGATTAAATCTGCCTTCTCTAATTGAATCTTTCCTTTATCATTAATAATCCCTTTATCTGCATGAACTTTAACAATTTCTGCTATAAACATATCATGAGTAGGAAGTTCTAACACCTGAGTAACTTTGCATTCCAAATTTACTGGAGATTCCCCAATCATGGGGCAGTTAACTATTTCCGCTTTTACAGGAGTAAGTTTCTGTTCCTTAAATTTATTTACATCTCTTCCAGATTTGACGCCACAGTAATCCGTAGCAAAAGCCAGTTTTTCGTCGCATAAATTAATGACAAATTCTCCGGTTTCTTTTATAATCGCATGGGAATATCTTGACTTTCTTACAGATACGTAGGTCATTGGCGGTTCTGAATTTATTATACCAGTCCACGCGATGGTAATGATATTGTGCTGTGAAGAATCTGCACCACAGGAAACCATGACCACCGGTACTGGATTCAGCATTGTTCCCGGTTTAAATGAAACTTTTTCCATCTTATTCCTTCCTTAACTTTCTTAATACTGTTTCAAATTCCTCTGGCAAAGGGCTTTCAAATTCCATATACTCACCTGTAGTGGGATGCTTAAATCCCAGAATTTTAGCATGAAGCATCTGAGTGTCTACCCCCAGGACTTTTTTCCTAGGTCCATAAACCATATCACCTAAAAGAGGATGTTTTATATATGCCATATGAACTCTTATCTGATGAGTTCTCCCAGTTTCCAACCGTGCTTCAATCAGCGTAAATGCTCCAAACCTTTCCAGTACCCTGTAATGAGTAACCGCACGTTTACTGTTAATGTCAGTAACTGCCTGCCGCAGTCTGTCATGGGGATCTCTCCCTATGGGTTTGTTTACCATTCCTTCATCCTCTGAGAAATTATGATATACAATTGCCCGATAAGCTCTTGTTATACTATGTTCTGCCAGCTGTTCCGCCAGGCAGTTATGTGCCCGGTCATTCTTTGCTATCATCAGAAGCCCACTGGTATCCTTATCTATTCTATGCACAATTCCCGGTCTGATGACTCCGTTTATGGAAGAGAGGCTATCCCCGCAATGGTACATGACAGCGTTTACCAGGGTTCCTGATTCATTTCCATTAGCTGGATGGACCACCATGCCCTTAGGTTTATTCACTACCAATACATCCTGATCTTCATAAAAAATATCTAAAGGTATATTTTCCGGTTCAACCGTAAGTAATCGAGGCTCAGGAATTATAGCACGAATAACATCTCCAGATTTTACTTTGTATTTCTTGGAGTCATTTATCTGTCCATTTATTTCTACATTTCCGGATTCCAGAAGTTTTTGAAAAAAGCTTCTGGATTTTTCTTTATATGCCAAAGAAAGGGCCAAATCAATTCTGGTCCCTTCTAATGTTTCATTAATTATTATTTCAAATGAATTTTCTTCACACATCTTATATGTCCCTTTGTGCATTTAATTTTGGTTCTATAAAAAATATATAAATCACTAAAAGCCCACAGCCGCAACACACATAAACATCAGCCAGATTAAAAATAGGCCAGATTCTTAGATCAAAAAAATCTACCACATACTTTAACATTACCCGGTCTACAATATTACCCAGGCCACCTGCCGCAATCAGAGATAATGACAGCATCAGCATCCGATGGCCGCCTCTTCTGAGTTTAAACAAATAAACCAGTATACCTATAGTAATAATAACTGTTATAAGCGCAAGTATCCCTGTATGTCCACTGAACATGCTGAATGCTGCCCCTGTATTTTGTATATAAGTTATATGAAATACACCATTAATAATAGGAATCGTCTCATATAAATCCATATTAACCCTGATTATATATTTAACCAGCTGATCCAGCATTACAGCCGCAATAATTACAATATAGTACATATAAAATTTTATGTGGCAATTAATGTGCCCCATCTCCTACTCTTAAATTTATCATTGTCTTTTTTAAATCATCTACGCCAGATTCAATCTCTGAAATAATCTTGGTGCTATGTTCTGCATTTTCATTTTTTGCTTCCTGGACACTGTTTTTCTGTGAAGGGTTAGTTCTAACTCCTAAATCACCGAATTCTGTAAAAATCTCATTGCTCAGTGCATCAAATCTTTCCAGCTCAGATTCCAAGAGATTCTTATATTTTGATTTAAAAGTTACAAATCTGTTTCTCAGGTTAGCACTCTCTTCCGTCAGTCTTTCTACAGATTCTTTTGCTTCTCTGGTAATCAGCTGTGCATCCAGTTCTGCATTTTTTAACAAAATCTCAGCTCTTTTCTCTGAACTGACAGCAATATCCCGCATCAAGGCTTTTGCAGCTTCCAGGGTTTCCACTACGGCCGTTTCTGAACCTCTGTATTTTTCAAGTTCTTCCCCCAGGTGCTTTACTTCTTCCTTAAGGGCTGCATTTTCGCCGATTATCTTTTCAAGATCAATGGTCAGTATATCTAAGAAGCTATCTACTTCTTCTTCTTTATATCCTCTGACACCTTTTGAAAATTCTTTATTTTGTATATCTAATGGAGTAATCATATTTTAAGTCCTTCCCAAATTTTATATTAGTACTACCCTACATAATGATTATCAGTATTGTAATAATGATTTTTCTGACAATAGATACAAGAAAAAATGCAAAAAACACGGATAAATCCAGCATCCCTGTATTTAATCTCATAGAAAGTCTTCTGCACGGAGCAACAATGGGTTCTGTGATATTGCAAATAATCTCGTAAACTCTATACAGGTTATTATATTGTCCCATAACAAACCAGCTTAAAACAGCTCTGGCTAAAAGCAGAAATATCAGGATATCACAAAACCAACCAACTGCATTAATTAATAAAAATTTCATATTCTATTACCTCCAGGGGCTTTTTACGTTTCCACTAAAATCTATACCCTTATGGTCAACATTAGCTGAAATGTCTACATTTTCAGGGGCAAAAACAAAGATGTTATTGGCAATTTTCTGTACATTACCATTTACAGCATATGTAGCACCACTTAAAAAGTCGAAAATCTTTCTTGCAGTATCTGATTCTATTTTTTCAAGATTTATTATAATCGGTTTCTTTGCTTTTAAGTTATCTACTAATTTAGGGCATTCGTCAAAACCCTTAGGTTCAATAACTACCATTTTAAACGGAACAGTGTTCGCTGTCATTGGTTTACTTTGCATTGGTACCACTTTAGGTTCCCTTATTTCCGGTCTTGGTGTTGTAAATGAATTCCTTGTTTCTACAGATTTTCTTTCAAGCTCTGCAGCTGCAGCCTGAATTTCTTCTTCTTGAATGTCGTCATCCACATCTTCTATACCTACTAAATCTTTAAACATTCCAAAAAGTCCCATATTAACCTCCTATACGGTTTTATTGTAGTTTCTTGCCCCAAAAATCGCAGTTCCTACTCTGATAAGGTTTGAACCTTCTGCAATAGCAACTTCAAAATCATGTGACATTCCCATGGATAAATACTTAAAATCTAATCGTTCATGCTGTATTTTTGAGAACCTGTCGTATTGCTCTTTTACCTGAGCGAAGAAAATCCTTACATCCTCAGGATTATCTTCAAACGGTGCTATGCACATCAAGCCTCTTATGTTTATATTTGGACAGTTTTTCAGAATATAATGAATCATATTTTCCGTTTCATCGGTTGTTATACCAAATTTACTTTCTTCCTGCGCTGCATTTACCTGAATAAGTATGTCCATTGTTAAGTTATGCTGTGCTGCCCTTTTATTGATTTCCTCGGCAAGCTTTATGGAATCAACGGAATGAATCATGGATACTTTATCAATAATATATTTTACTTTGTTTGTCTGCAGATGACCTATTAAATGCCATCTTACAGGTTTAACAAAATCATACTTGTCCATGATTTCCTGAACCTTGTTCTCACCGATATCCGTAATTCCTGCATCAATGGCTTCATTAAGATCTTCATAAGGTCTGGTTTTTGTTACCGCAACAAGAAGAATATCATCTCCATTTCTACCTGCTTTTGCAGCTGCCTCATTTTTAATCTCATTTATTTCTCTGATATTTTCCTTAATTGACATAAAGAATTCACCTCTTTTTCTTTTACCTATGACGTTTATTCTTCTACAGTTTTCCCAGAACTTTTAGGATTCTGGGGACTTTTAGGATTTTGAGGGCTTTTAAAATCCTGCTTGGGATTTTTTAATATTTCATCATAAATCTCTACAGTACTGACTTCTTTCCCATCCTTATCATAAAAGCTGGAAACATTAACAAGAGAGTAATCCCATCACTTGTTATGATTTTTACTGGTTTAAAAACAAAATCTCCGTTTTTAGATTTTATGTATACACCTACAACACCTTTATCAGTTGTAATACTGGAGTTTCTGACTTTAATTCCTGAGTAATCCTGAGTAATTATGTTGGCTTTCGTGCTCCTTATTTTTGTAAAATCCTCATAAAACATGGTAGTTTTCATTATGACAAGCCATTTTTCTCCCTGGTCTACCATCTGCTCCACATTAGCTTTCACCTGGCCCATGGGTAAATCTACCTTTACCGAATTTCCCACCTCATACTTAGCAATATTGCTGGGGTCAACCCATGCTATCATATACCAGTAATTGTTTTCACATATTTTAAATAAAGGCTCTCCTGCCAAAGTGTTCTTTCTCGTAAGATTTACAGGCTTAATTTTCAACCCTTCCACGTCTTTATATTTTAAAGTCGCCATTTTTTCAGGGGTAAAATAGCCTTCATAACCATCAACATAATAACTGACTATACCAGTCTGAGCGCAATTCATTTGAGTAAGTGTAACATTGGTCTTGCCGAGCCTGGTAACAATATCTGCATATTCAGAAGTTTCACTGCTGGCAGAATGAGGTGTTATATCAAGAATTTTTGTATTTTTTCTTACTTTAACACCATTTTCAATGTAATAATTAATCGTTCCTGCATTTGCGGCAAGATGTACAGTTTCATTTCTGACAATATAACACTTTACTTCATCTGTAATCTGCATATTCTCATATTGGAGAATCTCCGTTTTCGTAAGTGCCCCTGTAACTTCAGGTACTAACTGTGTTATTATGCCCAAAGATATGAGCACTATCATATAAAGCAGTAAGCCTCTTTTTTTTCCTTTAGTCAAAATACTCACCTTTGTTATTTTACACCTTTTTCACTGTACTTTCAACTTTCTTTAATATTTTAAGTTCTTCTTTGGACAAGTCCCCATGTTCCTTTAAATACCGCTGAAATAAGTCCGGTCGCCTGTCCCTGGTCATTTCCAAAGACTTTTCATACTTCCACAGGGCAATCAGTTTATGGTTTCCGTTAAAGAGTACTTCTGGTACCATCATTCCTCTGTATTCTCGTGGTTTTGTATATTGGGGATACTCCAAAAGACCTGAATAAATGGATTCTTCCTGGGCAGATTCTTCTCCTGCAAGAACTTCTGGAATGAATCTGGCAACAGAATCTATCAGCACCATAGCAGGAAGTTCCCCTCCAGTAAGGACATAATCCCCTATGGAAACCTCTTCCATATTCCAATACTCCAGTATTCTTTCATCTATCCCTTCATAGTGCCCGCATAGTATGACTATTTCCTCTTCTTTTGAAATCTGCTGTATCTTATCTTGATCAATGACTTTTCCTCTGGGGGACATATATAAAGCCTTCTTCCCCTGGGCATTTATGGATTCCATAGCACGAAAAACCGGATCTGCCAGCATGACCATGCCAACACCACCGCCAAAAGGATAGTCATCTGCTTTTTTATGCTTGTCCTGACTAAAATCCCTTATATTTATAAGGTTTACCTCTAATATTCCTTTTTTCCTGGCTCTTCCTAATATGCTGCCGCCTATAACCGGCTCGAACATCTCCGGAAAAAGGGTAAGTATATTTATTTTCATTATTTGTACCTACAAATCTAAAATGCCTTCTATAAGTTTGACTTTAATATATTTCTGTTCTATATTTATATCCAAAATAAACTCTTCTACTGCGGGAATCAGAGTTGTCTTTTTATTTTCCAGTTCAATTTCATATAAATCCTGAGCGCTGTTCTGTATTACATCTTTAAGTTTTCCAATCCTGTTGTCATCCTGGTCACGGACTTCCATCCCAATTATATCTCTTATATAATACGTACCTTCAGGAAGCACTCTAAGCTGGTTTTCTCCAATATAAACAGCCCTGCCTTTTAGTGCTTCTGCAGCATTTCTGTCATTGATACCTTCCAGCTTCAGAATGACCATTTCTTTCATGTATCGCACTTTTTCAATGTTTATCTTCTTATCTTCAACGTAAATACATTCTAACTCTTCAAATCTTTCTTTGTAATCTGAATAGTTATAAATTTTAACTTCCCCCTTAAGGGCCACAGCATTTACAATCTGACCAATTTTAATTTTTTCCATCTTTAGAATTTCCTCAAATATTTTAATACTTATTTAGTATCTTCAAAATTCAAATAAGAGGGAATTTCAATTCCTGAAATACCCTCTTATGTCTTATATCGCAGAATGTTTACTGTACAATTTCTACAACTACCTTCTTATTTGCTTTTGTTGCGGCAGCCTTGACAACAGTACGAAGAGCCTTTGCAATTCTTCCCTGCTTGCCAATTACCTTTCCCATATCATTGGGTGCAACTCTAAGTTCTATTACAACAGCCTGCTTGCCCTCAACCTCTTTGACCTCAACGGCATCTGGGTCGTCTACAAGTGACTTTGCAATTGCTTCAACGAGTTTTACCATTAAAGTTCACCGCTTTCTTATTCAATGATTCCTGATTTTTTTAGAAGAGCTCTTACTGTTTCTGTAGGCTGTGCTCCATTACCTAACCAAGTCTTTACTTTTTCTCCATCAATATTAATAGTAGCAGGATCTGTAAGTGGATTATATGTTCCAACTTCTTCAATAAATTTACCATCTCTTGGTGCTCTTGAATCTGCAATTACTACTCTGTAGAAAGGTTTCTTATTTGCTCCCATTCTCTTTAATCTAATCTTTACCATTTAATTATTCCTCCTAAAATATGCATTTTAAATATATATATCTAAACTCAGTCCGAATTGCTGAATTTAAAAACCTCTGAACATTCTTTTTCTCTTATTTCCTGAAGCATTTGCAAACTGTTTCATCATTTTTCTTGCTTCATCATATCTCTTAATCAGCGTATTAATCTTACTTACAGGCTGTCCGGAACCTGCCGCAATTCTCTTTCTTCTGCTGGCATTTAAAATCGATGGATCTTTTCTTTCGGCCTTAGTCATGGATAAAATGATTGCCTCCATTTGCGCAAATTCCTTCTGGCTTTCATCAAGATTGACATCTTTCATTGCCTTTGTATTTGCCCCAGGAATCATATCCAGAATTTTAGCCAGGCCACCCATTTTCTTTATCTGTCCCATCTGCTCTAAGAAGTCATCTAATGTAAACTCATTTTTCTTTATCTTTTTTTCCAGTTCTTCAGCTTTGGATTCATCAAAGTTTTCCTGTGCTTTTTCTATCAGGCTGAGCATATCACCCATGCCTAAGATTCTGCTGGCCATTCTTTCCGGGTGGAAAGGCTCCAGTGCATCAAACTTTTCTCCAACACCAATGAATTTTATTGGTTTTCCTGTTACCTGCTTAACGGAAAGTGCAGCACCACCTCTGGCATCACCATCAAGCTTGGTCATGATGACTCCATCAATCCCCAGCTTATCATCAAAACCAGCTGCAGCGTTTACAGCATCCTGACCTGTCATAGCATCTACTACTAACAGAATCTCATGGGGTTTTATAGCTTTTTTTACCCTGACCAGTTCTTCCATGAGTGCTTCATCTATTTGGAGTCTTCCGGCTGTATCCACAATAAGTACATCAAAGCCTTTAAGTTCAGCCTCTTTCACTGCTGTTTCAGCAATTACTTCTGGTTCTTTACAGTCTCTCATGGTAAATACAGGAACATCAACCGTTTTTCCGACTACTTCTAGCTGGTCTATGGCAGCTGGTCTGTATATATCACAGGCACAAAGCATAGGCTTTTTGCCATTTTTCTTGAGATAATTGGCGAGCTTACCGCAGGTAGTTGTTTTACCAGTACCCTGCAGACCTACCATAAGAAGTATGGTAAATCCTCTGGGTGAATAAGTAAGTTTACTGTTAGCACCACCCATAAGGCCAACTAATTCGTCATTAACAATTTTTATTACCTGTTGCCCAGGAGTCAGACTCTCAAGTACATCACTGCCTAAAGATTTTTCTTTAACAGCTGACACAAAGTCTTTAACAACTTTAAAGTTTACATCCGCCTCTAAAAGTGCAAGCTTTACTTCTCGCATTGCTTCATTTATATCAGCTTCTGTAAGTACGCCTTTTCCTTTTAACTTTTTAAATACGCCCTGTAGCTTATCTGATAAACTTTCAAATGCCATTTGGACCTCCAATTCCATTATTCATCAAGTCCGTCGATGATCCCTTTGATGTCCTCTAATTTATTTATTAAATCTTTATTATTCTTATTTTCTCTTATAAGCATGTCCAGTCTGCTGTCAATCTGTAATACGGCCTCGCGGGTTTTAGTAAACTTCCTGACCAGGCCAAGCTTCTGTTCATATTCGTGCAATGCTTTTTCAGCATTTTTCAAAGCATCATGAACACCCTGTCTGCTAATAGAAAATTCCTGTGCAATTTCTGAAAGAGATAGGTTTTCTTCATGATAAAGCTGCATTGCATCTCTCTGCCTGTTTGTAAGCAGCTCACCATAAAAATCATATAATAAGCTTACTTCTGCAATTTTATCAAACATTACCAATTCCTCTTTCCTTTTATACTGCCAAGTATCTTTACTTGACACCTTAATAAATTTACCATAAATAAAAAACAGTGTCAAGTATATTTTCTTGACACTGTCTCTTCTTTTAAATTAATATTTTTTTAAAGCATCACACATATAGCTTACTGGGAATTCGTTTTCATCTTTCATTAATTCCACAATAGCAGCCACATCGCTTTTAGAAGTCATTTTTGGGATATTTATTTTGCCAAACAGGGACCCAAGGAATGATGTATCATCATCACTCAACTCTGCCACTTCGCAGTCTCCCAGTTTATATGTCTTTTGCATATCCGCTACTGCTTCCTGATAGGTTCCGATTTTATCAATCAGACCTAATGCTAATGCCTGCTTTGCCGTATATATTCTTCCATCTGCTATTTTTCTTACTTTTTCCACATCCATGTGCCGGCCCTCAGCCACAAGTCCTACAAACTGATCATAGGCTTCATTAACCAGGGACTGGAAAATCTGCTTTTGTTCATCTGTCATTGGTTCTACCGGATTTCCCATGGCTTTGTTAGCCCCAGATGTAATGGTATTGGTCCTCACTCCATATTTCTCAAGGAGTCCTGAAAAATCATAAATTGTTCCTATGGTAACGCCGATTGAACCGGTCCAGCAATTCCTGTTGGCAATTATTTTATCGCACGGAACTGAGATATAATATCCACCTGATGCTGCCATGGTTCCCATAGCTGAATATACTGGTCTGCCTGTCTTTTTCTGATATTCCTTAATCTTAAAATACAGTTCATCGCTCTCATACACTCCGCCACCAGGACTGTTTACAAATAAGATAATACCTTTGTTGTTCTCATCTTTTATTAAGTCATCAATGGTGTCTAGCGTCCATTGATGCTGATATCCTGCTGGTGTGCCAAAATAGTCACTGCTGTTATTTGATGCAATAGTTCCTTCAACACTTAGCTTTGCAATATACGGATCATCCGGATAAACGTTTCCGCTGCTGCTGCTTGATGAACCATTATCAAAATGACTGACGATTACAGCAATTACAGCGATTACTGCTAAAATAATCCCAAAAACAATTAATGCTTTTTTTGTTCTTGATTTTTTATTTGGTACTCCTGCTGCATCCATTGAATAAAATCTTACACCATTTTGATTTTGCTGGTTGTAAAATGTTCCATTTGCTCCATTGTTCTCTTCATCCATTAGTTAAAAATTCCCCTTTCCAATTTGTTCCCTATCTTATTTTTTTAGCAGATTCTGGGCAATACGATGTATTATACCATAGATTTATCATTTACTCAATATTGCTATACACTGGTATTTATATTTTGTTTAGCTTGTTGTTTAATAAAGTTTTCCACTGCCTCCCCAGCAGCAATTCCAAATTGTCTCTGAGTTTCAGGCTTAATCATCCATTCATAGTCTGAAGGATTTGACATGAATGAAGTTTCAAATAAAACGGCCGGGTACCCAGTCATACGGGTCATAGCCAGATTGCTGTATCTTGCACTTGATTTCTGTATCCCGACTTTATTTGTTATATAAGTATTGATAAATTCTGCGGCTCCACTACTATTAAAAGAATAGAAAGTAAGAAATCCTTTTGCATTATTGTAATCTGCTGTTACAGGCATTGAATTGCAATGTATGGACAAAGAGAAATCTGGTTTGACAGCCGCTACCGTTGCAGCACGGTCAGAAAGTTCTTTGGTAGAATCATCCGTCCTTGTCATTATTACCGTTGCGCCTTTGTTCTCCAGATACTTTTTTGCATATAAAGCAATCCCTAAATTAATGTCCTTTTCCTGAGGGCCGAAGGCTGCCATTGGGCCTGTGGCACCAGTATCCGTACCACCATGTCCTGCATCAATGTGTATACGGACTCCATCCAGTCTGTCGCCGGTTATGGCTGGCAGTTTCTTAAATCCAACCAGCATTTTTCCATCCGAAAACTCTACATAATAACCATTTACAGGTGCATTTTTCTGAAAGTTTATCTGATATTTTGCGTATCCCTTACTGCCATTTTCCAGAACCTGAACATCTTTTACCATCTGGTTCGGAGGAAGTTCACTCTTTACGGACTGGTTTGTATTATATACAGTGAGAATGGCACTTTGCTGCCCCATTTCCAGATTATATAGTGCCTTCTGATTCATGGAAAACTGCAATTCTGTGCAATTATGACCATTATCATCCACTAAATTCATGGCTGTGATTGCGTTTTTGCCTAAAGTACCATCACTTACAGTGACATTGCTTTTATATACCAAAGAATAATCTGATAAGCAGTATAAACTACTGGTTTCTCCTATGATTTGTGCTGTTGTCCCCGTAGCAAGAGGAATCATCAGACTCTTACTGTCACCACCAGGTGTGTTCATTCTGGATATATTTTGTCCCTTTACCACCGCATATTTTGCCTTATGACTTTTTGGCCAGTAAGAAACACCCTTTCCTGCAGTACTGGTACCACTGTTACTTGCCGCTGCTTTTCTTATTATGTTTATACTTTTACTTTTTCCATTATTCGAAAAAGTAAAAGTATTATTTCCTATCTTTAAATTAGTATAAACTGCAAAAAATCCATGCTCCGTCATTCCGATTTGTGTTCCATTCATATAAACAGGATAGTTATAATCCGCCGCACCTAATATACTGACTTTACTGCTGGTTGTGCTATAGCCGTTATATGGCTGGGAAATAATAATGTTCTGTGGATTGTAATAGCCCGCGGTAGTGAAATTTTCACTTATGTCTGTATAACTCATGTTATCATCTGCACATGCTGTATATGGAATCATGTTTATAGCTAATGCTACCATGGTACATATTGCTGCTGCCCTTTTCCCCTTTATTTTCATCTCTTTTCCTACCTTTTCTTTTTATTCTATAATCTACTTAATTGTAACATATTCTGACAAAATATACATCCTGAATATATTACCAAAAAAAGGAACCGCGATTTTAAAAGTACTGCACTTTTAAAATCACGGTTGTAAAAATTCTTATTATTCTTAAATAAAGGAAAAGACTATAACAAGAAAATGTTATTTTCCTTACATTCCTTAATCATGTCCTCAGGCCATACAGATACCTGAACTTCTCCGATATGAGCTTTTCTTAAAAAGAACATACACAGCCTGCTCTGTCCTATACCACCACCGATGGAATATGGCATTTCTTTATTTAAAATGGCTTTATGAAAAGCTAATTCTTTTCTGTTTTCTGCATTTGCCAGTTTCAGCTGTCTTTCCATGGCTTCTTCATCTACTCTGATGCCCATTGATGAAATCTCAAAAGCCATATTAAGGACCTCATCCCATAGGATAATATCTCCATTTAATTCCCAGTCATCATAGTCTGGGGCTCTTCCATCATGCCTTTCGCCTGATTTCAGGTTTCCTCCAATTTTCTTAATAAAGACTGCTCTCTTTTCTTCAGCTATGAGATTTTCTCTTTCTTTAGGGGTTTTGTCAGGCCATCTGTCTTCCAGTTCCTGTGTACTAATGAATGTTATCTCATTTGGAAGCTCAGTCTGTAATCCTCTGTATAATCTGTTTACGTAGTCGCCCAGGTTCTTCAGTGCATTATAAATTATTACCACGGTTTCTTCCAGATAGGCTTCTGTTCTCTGCTCTTTTGTTATGGTTTTCTCCCAGTCCCACTGGTCAACATATACGGAATGAAGATTATCAAGTTCTTCATCTCTTCGGATAGCATTCATATCTGTATAAATACCATTGCCAGGTGTAATGTTGTATTTTCCAAGGGCCATTCTCTTCCACTTGGCCAATGACTGAACCACTTCAACTTCAGCTTCATCCATATCTTTCAGGGTAAAACTCACGATTCTCTCAATTCCATTCAGGTTATCGTTCAGACCACTTTCTGGTGTAACAAAAAGTGGTGCAGAAACTCTTCTCAGGCTCAGGCCATAAGCCAGTTCCTGCTGGAAAAAGTCCTTAATCTTCTTAATAGCTCTCTGACTCTCCATATAATCAATAACCGGGGTATAACCCTCAGGGATTATTAACTTTGACATAAACTCCTTCTCCTTTTGCGCTAAATATATTTTTTAATACAGTTAAACTGCATTTTTTCCTTTATGTACAAAAACTCACTTTTTATTGTATTACGTAATGAAAATAAAATCAAGTATAAATAAGATTCCTAATTGACAGTGTACTATTTTGCATAGTACACTGTAGTATTATAAAAGGAGGTGTTTTGTATGTTCCAACTAGATTTAAAAAGCCGAAAAACAATATACGAACAAGTTGTTGATAACCTCAAAGAACTAATTATCGCAGAAGTTTTAAAGCCTGAAGAAAAATTGCCTTCAGTCAGGGAATTGTCTAAGGTACTGACTGTAAACCCAAATACAATTCAAAAGGCATATCGGGAGCTTGAATATCAAGGCTATATCTATACCGTTACCGGACTTGGTACTTTCGTTGCCGCCCCAAGGGAAACTTTTATTAATCCCGTCCAGTTAGAAGAAATTATGATGAGAATTAAAAATGATATCAGAGAATTATATTTTCTGGGTTTAAACTTAGAAGAAATAGAAAAAATGGTTCTTCAGATCGTTGAAGAAAGAGGTGACAATAAGTGATTAAAGTTATAGATGTAAATAAAAACTTTGACCAGTTTAAAGCCCTGAATGATTTAAATATTAACGTAAACAAAGGATCTATTTATGGTCTGGTGGGCACCAATGGCGCAGGGAAAACTACTATCATAAAGCATATAACCGGTATTATACGACCAGACTCCGGTCAGATTACCATTGATGGCGAAGATGTTTTTGACAATAAAAATATAAAGCAGAAAATGGGATTCATCCCTGATGATCTGTTTTTCTTCTCTACCTATAACCTGAAGGAAATGTCCAAATTTTATAAGTCCCTTTATCCGCACTGGAATGAGGAAAGATACAATCATATGGTGACCCAGTTTGGTCTTAGTGAACGAAACAAACTGGCAAAGTTTTCAAAGGGTATGCAAAAACAGGCGGCATTTGTATTAACTATGGCGTCTATGCCAGAGTATCTCATTCTGGATGAACCTATTGACGGTCTTGACCCCATTGTGCGTAAGTTAGTCTGGAAATATATTGTAGAAGACGTGGCTGAAAGAGAAATGACCGTTCTGGTTTCCTCTCACAATTTAAAAGAACTGGAAGGCATCTGTGATTCCATAGGCATTATCTCCAAGGGCCATATGGTTATGGAACGAGATCTGGATGAATTAAAATCGGATGTACATAAGATACAGATAGCTTATAAAAATAAACCCAAAAACCCATATAAACATTTGAATATTCTTCATCAGGAGTCACGGGGAACGGTAGATTTACTGATTGTCAAAGATAAAAGACAGTTGGTAGAACAGGTAATACTGGAAAGTAATCCAGTACTGTTTGACATACTGCCCCTTTCACTGGAAGAAATTTTTATTTATGAATTAGGAGGTGCTGACAATGAAATTCAAAACATCATATTTTAGTGTTTCCATCTCTCTGGTAAAAGAAAATCTCAGAAGATTCTGGGCAATACCTGTTTTAGGGTTTTTAGCTTATTTTCTGTCTGGTATATTTCCTATACTCATGAGCTATGACAATATCAATAATATATACTCTTACATCGAGATGTGCCTGTCAAATAAGCAGCCTTTTTTTGTTGCTATTAATTTGATACTTCCTATCGTCACTGCGGTTATTATATACAGGTATCTTCAAAATTCAAGTTCTGTAACGGCCATGCATTCCATGCCTTTTACCAGAGCCCAGCTTTTTAACAGCAGTCTGCTTTCAGGACTAATCCTGATTGTACTACCCCTTCTGGCAAATGAACTGATACTTCAAATGATGGCAAAACCTGCTTATGACAGCACTATGTACCAAGATTCCAATAAGATGACCACCTTGCTGGAAAGTGCAGTCAACATATTTACCAGAGCAAATGTTTTCCAGTGGTTCTGGCATTCCTTATTAATTGTACTGGTTGTATATGCAATATCTGTTTTAGCCGGAATGGTAACAGGAAATACAGTGATGCATCTGGCTCTTGCTTTTGGTTTTAATTTCCTTGCGCCAGCTTTGTATCTTACATTTATAACCTATTGTTCAAGTTACCTGTTTGGATTTACATCTTCTGGTATTCATGAAAAAATACTGATGGGCTTATCCCCTTACGTGCAGGTATTCACTGGCGATAAGGCATTTTCTATTCCCTTTCAGCTATACTATATCGTATTAATTATTGCTGTACTGATAATCTCTGGTATTCTATATCAGAAGCGTGAAATGGAAAAAGCCGGAGATTCTATTGTATTTAATTTTATGATACCGGTTATATGCTATCTAATCGCATATTTTGGTATGTCCTTAATGGGATATTATTTTACCACTTTAGCAAGCAGCAACAACAATAATAACACGCAGAACAGCGATATCTATTTCTATTCAGGGTTAATTGCCGGAGCCATTATATTTTTCATCATTGGAAGAATGATTGTGTTAAAAACCCCCCGTGTTTTTAACAGACAGATGTTAAAAAGTTTTGGTGTTTTTGCTCTTATGGCGTCTTTGTTTATATGCTCAATAACTTTAGACCTGATGGGTTTTGAAAGCAGGGTTCCAAGTTTTGACAAAGTCCAAGGAGCTTCTTCGACCAGCTTTAATTTTTCAAATAACAGTGACAGATACACCATTGATTTCTTTAAGCGTTCTTCTGCCAATTCCAATACAGGAGATTTTTATTATAAAAACCCGGAGAACATTAAAGCGTTGATTGGATTACATCAGGAAATCGTGAACCATAAGAATGAAATAGAAAAAGAGCAAAAGTTAAATGTACAGACTTACCCTATTGATTTTTATTACGATATATCAAATCCTCTGGGATTGCAAAGAGTCTATACGCTAACTTATAAAAGAATGGAAAATAATCCATATCTTAAACAACTCTATGAGTCCCATGAATTTAAAAAATATTTTTCATTTAACCACTTAAACTGCAAAGAAATGACACGTATTACCTTAGGGAATCTGTATTTTTATGATGACAATACAGCCTCCCACCTGATTATAACAGACAAAGATAAATTAGCCGGTTTGTTAAAATCAGCGGAAGAGGATTTCCAAAAAAGGACTTATGAAGAAAATTTAAGTAACAGACACGCCTACTGCAGTTTATTTATGGACTATAAGTATTTAGACGATAATCAAAAACTTCAAACATCCACATTAAATGTAAATGTTCTTTTAACGGACAGCAACACCATTAAGTGGCTAAAAGACAACGGTTATTCCAAATACCTGGAATGTACCGCAGATATGGTTGAAAAAATAGTATTTACCAAACAAGATGTTAAGAATAATACACAGGAATCTTCTCCTTTAACCAAGGAAAACTTTGCAACTATGGAAGATTCTAAAGATATGGGGATTGGGGAGAACCAAAAGGAGTTTATCATTACGGATAAAAATCAGATACAGGAAATCCTTAACACCTATTGTTCTATGCAAAATAATTATGATAAATATTATCAGGGTTATATTGTTTACAAACAAATTGATGGAATTACAGAAAAATATTCAAATAATATCTATTATGATTTTAATGCTGTTCCAGACTTCATATCAGATTACTTTAAATAAAAACTAAACATAAAAAGGCAGTTGTAATATATCCAACTGCCTTTTAAATTGCTTTACATCCCCACAACTACTTGATTTTCTTCATTAATTCCCATGACTTTTTCTCCAGAATCCCTGAGTGCTTCTATGTAGTGTACTGCTTCTTCAGTAATTATTTCACCTGGGCAGATCAGAGGAATCCCTGGGGGATATGGAATAATAGAACTGGCACAAATGCGACCCACAGAAACCTCCAGACTGACACACTGTTTGTTCTTAGGCAGAGCATGAAGGCTTTCCTGTTTAGGTATAGCCTTTGCCAGTTCTGCCAGATGGTCATCTGCGCCAGAGGTTTCTTTTTTCTGCCTCTCATTATTTTGACTGCTGATTTCTCTCAGAGCACACAGCAGCCTGTCAAAATCCTGCTTTACATTGCCAATACCCGTCATGCACATAACAATGTTCCCGGTTACCAGCTCCGTAAAGATATTTTTGTCCATCAGAAGCTGCTCCAGTTTATGGCCTGCTATGCCACACTGGCTCATATCCAGATTAATTTTTGTCCAATCCATATTAATGCCTGTATTGATAATCTTTAAACCATTGATGTTTTTAGCTTCTTTGTAAAATGAAGTCACATTACTCCACCATTCACGGATTAAATCTTTCCCTCTTGAATTTAGTAAATCAGCATTTATATCCAGGGAACTCATGAGTAAGTAAGAGGGACTTGTACTTTCCACTAATTGAAGCTTATCCTCCAGTACGTTTAAATCAATTTTATCTGTAACCACATTCATTACTGCACTCTGGGTAAAAGAGGCTAAGGTCTTATGAATGCTGTTAACTACAATATCTGCCCCGCATTCTTCGGCCGACTCTGGCAGTGAATACCACTGGTTATCCGTATCCTTTTCATCACATAAAAATCTGCTGAAAAACTTCAAATGTGCACCATGGGCCTGATCCACAATCAGTATTTTTCCTGCATCATGTACGATTTTTCCGATACTTTTTATGTCACTGCAGATGCCGTAATAATTAGGGCTTGGAATAATTACTGCTTCAGCATCAGGATTTTCTTTTATTAACCGTTCAATCTCTTCTGGTAATATTTCCCCGCTGATTCCGAATTCTTCAATTAATTCCGGATATGCATATATTGGTGAAATATTTCCCAGGGTGAGCGCATTAAAAATAGATTTATGGCAGTTTCTGGCCATAATCAGCCTGCCTTCTGATTTTACAGAAGACATAATCGCTGCTATCAGCCCACAGCTGGTGCCATTTACAAGTAAATAAGATTTCCTGACTTCATAAAGCTCTCTGTACTTTTCCATAGCACACTTTATAATACTTTCCGCCTGAAATAAGTTATCTGCTCCGTGGATTTCTGTGACGTCACAGTCCATCATGTTCTCAAGGAACTGATCATACCCAAATCTTCTATAAATATCTGCCCCTTTATGTCCCGGCATATGAAAAGAAACAGGTTTACTTTCTCTGTGCTGAAGTAAAAAGCTTGTTATTCCATTTTGATTATTCATACTGTATATTTAAATAGCTCCTCTATATTCTTTAAACCATAAATACATCTTAGCTTTGTTTTTCCTTAACTATAAACTTGCATATGACTAAGCTTTTGACGCATATAGTTCTAATATTTTAATGACAACTTCTCTGGCTTTTTCCATAGCTTCTATGGAAGCAAATTCTGACACACTGTGATAATTGTGTCCCCCTACAAATAAGTTCGGAGTAGGAAGTCCTCTTCTTGATAAAGTGGAGCCATCTGTACCTCCTCTGACAGCAACAATTTTAGGCTCAAGATTACACTGTCTGTATGCTTCTAATGCAGTATTAATAATATGTTCCTGATCTTTCAGGAAATCATTCATGTTGTAATACTGTGTCTTTATATCAATAGAAACATATTCTTTTCCCCATTTTTCATTGATCCTGGAAACAACTTCCTTAAGGAATGTCATCCTTCTTTCCATGCTGTCTCTTTCAAAATCTCTTAACAGAAGATCAATCTTGGCAACATCTGTGTCTCCAGAAATCTCATATACATAATAAAAGCCTTCTCTTCCTTCCGTTGTTTCAGGTGCTTCATTTCTTGGTAATGCAGATAAAAATTCATTGGCAAGAACAATTGGATTTATCAGTTTGTCTTTAGCCGTGCCTGGATGTATACACACCCCCTTACACTCAATATGTGCATCAGCGGCATTAAAAGTCTCGTAATTAAATTCGCCAACACCATCTCCATCGATTGTAAAAGCAAAATCAGCCCCAAACCCTTCAATATCAAATAATTCGGCACCGCCCTGCACTTCTTCGTCTGGGGTAAATGCCACACAAATATCCCCGTGTTTTATTTCCGGATGATTTTTAATCTGCTCAAGGGAATCCATAATAATGGCGATCCCTGCTTTGTTATCTGCCCCTAAAAGAGTAGTTCCGTCAGAAGTTACAATAGTGTTTCCAACATAGTCTAAAAGTTCAGGATTCATGCCAGGGGTTAAAACTATATTTTTTTCTTTATTAATAATGATTTCACCGCCATCATAATTTTCGAAAATCTGTGGCTTAACATTTTTACCTGAACAATCTGGAGCCGTATCTAAATGGGCAATAAATCCGATACTTGGTACTTTTTTCCCATCTTCCAGATTACCTGGTACCTTTGCAGTCACACAGGCATGTTCGTCAACTTTTATATTAGCTGCACCCAGGCTTTTCAACTCTTCCGCTAATTTATTAGCCAGGTCAAACTGCCCTTTGGTACTTGGTACAACACCTGCATCTTCTGCAGATTCGGTATCAATCTTTACATAATCAATAAATCTTTTTAAAATAGGTTTCATTTTTAATCCTCCCCATATCATATAAAATATTTTTTAATAACTTACATTAGCTGCTAAATATCCGCTGGACCATGCGAACTGTAAATTATATCCACCTGTATCTCCATCCACGTCCAGTACTTCTCCCACAAAGAAAAGCCCCGGATATTTCCTGCATTCCATGGTTTTCAAGTCTACTTCTGTTAAAGCAACTCCACCTGCCGTTACCATAGCCCCATTAAAACCGCCTGTTCCACTGACAGAAAAGGTATCCCTTGTCAATAGCTCCGCCAGACTTTTAATCTGGCCGCCTGTTAGACTGGATACTTTTCGGCTGCTTTCAATTCCAGCACGTTCGCAAACCTTTTCAATAAACCGTTTTGAAATTGCTGTACCTAAATATTCTATCAGAAAATTGACTGTCTGTTTACTACTTTTTGGAACATTTTGCTTAATTTCGGAAAATATTTCCTCAAAGCTTTTTCCCGGGAAATAATTTATGACCAATTGATCACCTGTGTGTACATACCGGGAAATATTTATTACTGCAGGCCCTGAAAAACCAGTGTGAGTAAGTAACAGTGCATCCTGATTCTCTCTCCGGTTTACCTTTACAGATGCAGGAGAGAAAGATATTCCGGATAGCTGAGTATAGGGATACTCCTGTACATAAACTGGAGCCAGAGCAGGTTTTAATTTGATAATTTGGATACCTAATTCCTCCAGAACAGGAAAAATGCTGCCATCTGAGCCTGTGGAGGGATACGAACACCCACCTGCAGCTATTACTAATTTTAATGCAGTATATTTCACCTGTTTCTTATCCTTTAAATCTTCGCATATAACCACATATTTCCCATCAGAAATCTCTATTTTGCAGACCTTCTGTTTATAATTAATCTGAAATCCATTTTGGCTACCGGAGGCTTTGAGTATATTTAAAATGTCCTTTGCATCTAATGATTTTGGGAAAACTTTTCCATCCTCTCTTTCCAGAAGAGGCACGCCCCTTGATTCAAAAAAATCAACAACAGATTTATTATTGAATCGATATAAAATACTGCGGATTTTCTTTCCGTTTTCTCCATAATATTTAATAAATTCTTTTATATCACCACTATGAGTGATGTTACACTGTCCACTGCCAGACATAAGCAGTTTTTTACCTCCGGAATCTGATTGTTCCAGAATCAGTCCCTTTACAGGCCTTCCATAGGAGGCAGCACAAAAAAGCCCAGAGGCCCCTCCTCCTACTATTATTACATCATAAATATTCTTGTCTGCCAATACTATGCCCTTTCTTTTTCTTACTTAACTGTGGTCCATATTTTTATCAATGATTGGATGGTATTTTCAATCTGATTAATAGGAATCTGATTGTAATAAAAAACCAGCATGGTTAACTGATGCCCGGTGGGATCATCCGCATATATGGAAACTGGTGTAGCCGACACCCCTAATGCTTTGGCCTCGCTGCAAAGTTTCCCAGCACTTTTCTTACTGTTTACATTGATAATCATATTAATTCCAGACGAAGTATTTGTAGGTTTTATTATTCCGTTCCCGTATTTATGGATAGCTCCTATGACTTTCTGTAGTTTCCGCGAATACAAATGTCTCAACTTCTTTATATTGGTCTGATATAATCCCTGTTCCATAAATAAAGCCAGGGTAAGTTGTTCTGTTTTAGAGCAGGTCTGCGTATATCCGTGCCCTATTTCTTTAAATATATCAGCCATTTTCTCTGGCAATACCATATAACTGATTTTTATGGAAGAAAATAAAGTAGATGAAAAGGACCCCAGATAAACTACTCTCTGATCATTGTCAAGGCCCTGTAGTGCAGGTATGGGTTTCCCGAAATACCTGAGCTCACTATCGTAATCATCTTCAATGATAATACTGTTGTTGTGATTTGCCCATTCCAGCAGCTGATATCTTTTTGCAATAGGCATTACTGCACCCGTAGGGAATTGATTGGAAGGACTTACATATACAGCTGACTTTATGTTTGCCGGCAGCCTGTGAATTTTAATACCATCTTTGTCCACATCAACTGGTGTTATAACAAAGCCTCTGTCTCTGAACATGTTTTTAACCGGTAAATATCCCGGCTCTTCAACCGCCACATGGTTAATGCCAAGTTTAGACAGTATCAGGCATAAATGGCTTGTTATCTGCTGGGTTCCTGCACCTATTACAATCTGTTCCGGATTGCATACAACTCCTCTTGAGCGGTAAATATATTTAGAAATTTCATATCTTAAAGCCAGTTCTCCCTGAGGATCACTTTCAAACATAAGCAGATGAGGATACTCCGTCAAAACTTTATTCATACATTTTTTCCATTTATTAAAATCAAAGCATGAAAGATCATACTGGAAAACCGAAGATTCATCTGTCTTTTCCACATCTACTGGAAATAAAGAATATTCCATGCCACTTTTGTCGTACAATTCTGTCTTACTATCAATTGCAGACTTTTCCCCCCTATGCAGGATGTTACACACATAGTACCCGGACTGGGGTTTACTATATATGTAACCCTCCACATTAAGCTGGCTGTAAGCAAGGTTAACAGTAGTAATACTGAGATTCAACCTTTCTGCCAGACTCCGGAGTGAAGGTAGTTTTTCATTTGGGTTCATTTCATTTGACAATATCTGTTTTTTTATATAATCATACAGCTGTAAATAAAGCGGTCTCGTTGAATTCTCATCAAATTCAGGAATAATTGCTTTCATGAATCTCCCTTTCAATTCACACAAAAATTTTCTTTATAATCAAAAAAACGACCACATATCAGAATCAAAAATTCTTTATATGTAGCCGCTGCATACAAATCTAAATCTAAATCTGTATCTATGCATAAACGTCTATATTGAAGCCAAGTTCTCCTTTAGCAACTGGTACGCCCTGAGCAGCTGGGGCCGGTGGCATATCTGCAATCATTTGTTGCGCAGCCTGACTCTGAGAATCCATGGCCATGTTAAGAACAGACATGGATACATTTTGCTGCAGCTGCTGTGCCTGCAAACCCGTATACGAAGATAAAATTCCATCCATAATCATACACCTTCTTTTTATAATTATTTAACAAAATGAATTTACCTTATCTGACTATATCATATACCAGTTTTTACTTAAAATCAATATCTTCTATATCACATTCTTCTAAAGGTACAGCAATAATTATATTCTTTGCGTCTTCAATGGTTTCTTCCGGTACATATATATCTATAGGGAAAGCGCTGCTGGCTCCCATGGCGATTTCCAGGAAATTACTGGCTCCCTGATATTTTTTCTCACAGGGAATATTTTCACTGCGAAGCTTTGATTCTAACAGGTCTGCCTCAAAACTGTCTTTTGCTGTACATAGATAAACTCCGCTGCGCCATTCTTTTTTCTCTTTTTTTCCAAACATCTGCTGTTCCTCCTTTTTCTCATGTAATGGTTATTATATATTACTTTTGTACATTTTAAAACTAAGTCAATTATTATGAAGTATACCACAACCTGCTCCAAAAACATCCTTTTCATTTTTCCATATATACTCTTATTTAAAAAGGACTAAAGCATACATAATTTGTAACCCTAAGCTACTTATTATTTTTGCATCAGTCCTTTAATTAAATGATTTTTATTCTTCTTCTACATTGATAGTCTTTATTTCTTTGGTTCTAATTTCTTCACAGATTTCATTGATAAACTGCTGAAGTGGCTTCTGTCCTTCATCTCCATTGAAACGACTTCTTACAGATACACCCCCTTCTTCTGCTTCTTTCTGACCTACAACAAGCATATAAGGAACTCTTGCAAGTCTGGTTTCACGAATTTTATAACCAATCTTTTCACTTCGTTCATCAATGGTTACAAGTATACCATTTTTCTGAAGTTCCTCTTTAACTATCTTTGCATAGTCATGGTACTTTTCAGAAATAGGAAGAATACGAACCTGTTCAGGGCAAAGCCAGGTTGGGAACTTACCAGCATATTTCTCAATTAACCAGGCAAGAGTTCGTTCATAACAACCCATGGAAGTTCTGTGAATGATATAAGGTCTCTTCTTTTCTCCGTCCTTATCCACATAGGACATATCAAATCGTTCTGCAAGGAACATATCCAGCTGGATTGTAATCATTGTATCTTCCTTACCATAAACATTCTTTGCCTGAATATCCAGCTTAGGTCCATAGAAAGCAGCTTCCCCTTCTTCTTCAGTAAATTCAATGCCTATATGATTTAATATTTGTCTCATCATGTCCTGTACCTGATTCCACGTTTCCTCAGTTCCAAGATACTTCTCTTTATTATTCGGATCCCATTTGGACATACGATAAGTTACATCCTTTTCCAGTCCCAATGTAGTCAGACAATATTTAGCCAGATCCACGCATCCTTTGAATTCCTCTTCAATCTGGTCAGGTCTTACAATTAAGTGTCCCTCAGATATAGTAAACTGACGAACACGAGTCAGACCATGCATTTCTCCTGAATCTTCATTTCTAAATAAGGTTGAAGTTTCACCATAACGAAGAGGTAAATCTCTATATGATTTCTGACTCTGTTTATATACATAATACTGGAATGGACATGTCATAGGACGAAGAGCAAAAACTTCTGCATTTTCATCATCATCATCACCAAGAACAAACATGCCTTCCTTATAATGTGCCCAATGGTCGGAAATAATATATAAATCTCTCTTGGCCATTAAAGGAGTCTTTGTTCTCACATACCCCCTTTTTTCTTCTTCATCCTCTATCCATCTCTGTAAGGTCTGAATCATCTTGGCGCCTTTTGGCATTAATAAAGGAAGTCCCTGTCCAATGACGTCAACAGTTGCAAACAGTTCCATTTCACGGCCCAGCTTATTGTGATCACGCTTTTTTATATCTTCAAGATAAACTAAATATTCATTTAATTCTTCTTTTTTCGTAAATGCAGTACCATAAATTCTTGTAAGCATCTTGTTCTTTTCGCTGCCTCTCCAGTAAGCTCCTGAAGAAGATATAAGTTTAAAGGCTTTGATAGGTTTTGTCGTCATAAGATGGGGCCTGCACATAAATCTACAAAATCTCCCTGGCTATAGAAAGAAATCACTGCATCTTCCGGTAAATCTTGAATCAGTTCAACCTTGTATGGTTCTCCTTTTTCTTCCATGAGCTTGATTGCTTCTGTTCTTGGAAGGGTAAACATTTCAAGTTTGTTGCCTTCTTTAATAATTTTCTTCATCTCTGCTTCGATTTTATCCAAGTCTTCTCTGGAAAACGGATCATGCTCAAAATCATAATAATATCCTGTATCTATAGAAGGACCAATGGCAAGCTTGGCTTCTGGATATAGTCTCTTTACTGCTTCAGCAAGAACATGTGAGCAGGTATGTCTGTAAGCCGCAAGGCCTTTTGGATCATTTGCTGTTAGAATACTTAACTCACAATCCTTATCAATTACAGTTCTTAAATCAACTACCTGACCATTCACTTCGCCTGCACAGGCCATTCTGGCCAGCCCCTCACTAATATCTGCAGCTATGTCTATCACCGATTTTGGTTCACTGTACTCTTTAACAGAGCCATCTTTTAAAGTAATCTTCATTTAACTAATTCCTCCTGTATCAATATTTTTTTCCAATTCAGCAGGGGGCTTTGGAATAAAAAAATCCCTTCCTGCTTGAATTGCAGAAAGGGACGAGTTATCTGTTCTCGCGGTTCCACCCTAATTGCTAAGTAATTTCCTATCCTGTATGCCAGAAATTCATGACATACACTCTAAGATTTTTACAAAACCACTCTTCTTGATTATAACGGAATCACCGGACCGGATTAGGGCCACTCCGAGTTAGTTTTCAAATGGTTCCTATTAAAGCCTTTCCATCTGCCGGCTTCTTTCTGTAAATGCTTCCCATCCTACTCTTCTCATCAACGCGTTAATAATATTAAATTAAACTTAATTATACCACTTGGGTATTTTTTTTCAACCCCTAAAATATTCTTTATTTTCTAATATCAATTCGATATGAATGGTCATATTTTATATCATCAAATGTAGCCATATTATTCATTACCGCGCATGCTGCTGATATGATATGAAAAGCAAGTGCACATCCAGTACCCTCTCCCAGCCTCATATCCATCTCTAAAATCGGTTCCATACCCAATTCTTTAAAGATTAAATCATAAACAGGTTCTTTTGACTTATGACTTGAAAAAATAAAATCTTTCACAAGAGGGTTCATCTGAGCTGCCACATAAGCCGAAAGTGCGGAGATTACCCCATCAATGATAATTGGAACCCTGAAATAAGCTGCTCCCAGAAAACAGCCTGCCATTCCGGCTATATCCAGTCCGCCTACTTTTGCAATTACATCAACGGGATCTTTTGGATTGGGATTGTTTAATTTTATAGCGTCACTGATTACCTGCTTTTTATGTATAAGAGCTTCATCTGTAAGTCCGCCCCTTTGCCTACTGCATTTTCTGCAGATTCTCCTGTTATTGCCATAAAGACAGCACTTGTTGAGCTGGTATTTCCAATCCCCATTTCACCAGTACCTAAAATTTGATAACCTTCTGAAACAGCCATCTCCACCATTTCTATACCTACTTCCATAGCCTTTATAGCTTCTTCACGACTCATGGCGGGGCCTTTAGCAAAATTATCTGTACCATATTTTATTTTTCTATTATATACTTTATCATTATTATAATCAGACATAATACCAATATCCACAACTTTAATGTCTGCTCCTGCGTGGGCAGATAAGACACCCATTCCGCAGATGCCCTTTGTCATATTCATTCCCTGAATTAATGTGATGTCCTGGGGGTACCTGCAACACCTTCAGCGCATATTCCGTTATCAGCTACCATCACTATGGAGCATTTCTTTTCTACACTATTATTTACTTTTCCAGTAATACCTGCCATTTTAACTGCCATTGTTTCAAGTTTCCCCAGGCTGCCAAGAGGCTTAATCAAACTGTCCATGTGTTTCTGTGCTTCCTCTATGGCTTTTTCATCTGCACCTTTCATTCCTTTTAAAACTTCTTCTAATGTTTTCATCTGCTTTCCTCCTTAATGTCTGGATTAATTCCGTATATCTGTACAATTTCAAATACATCACTTGCAGCGATATCTGCAGGAGTTACAATTACTCCCCCATCACTGTCAACATCATAGTCAAATTGTTTAAATATATACCATATTAAATGCGAGCAATTGGTGTTTCGAATCTTATCACCTCTGATATTTGTTATTTCCGGAAGCATACCATAATTTATATTTAAACAGTTTTCTTCTGCGTATTGGGCAATTAATCGTCCCAGCTCTTCCTGGGTATACCCCTTTGATTCCGCTGCTTCTTTTGAAATTCTCAAATGCACAAGGGTCGGACATGACCGCCATTTACTGGTAGTCTGATACTCTGTGGGTTCACCCATGTAAATTGCTTCAATAGTTCTGGCTTCTTCCCCTTTTTTGGGTTTCGTCACGACTATTGCGCAGTGTCCATGGCGATACCCCATTGTATGAGTAGAAAGATTCACAAGGACGTCTCCCGGCTCCAGATCAACAATCTCATGTCCTTTTATATATTCACCATTTTTATCCCGCATTCGCTCGTTATATGTTAACACTCCTATTTTAGCACAAGTATAAGGATAACCGTTAAAAAATATTTTTTGAAAAGACTTCATTTCCTTTTCATAATTTTTATCATTTTCAATCATATAATCAACTGCTGGCTTTCCTAAACCAGTTTGCCTGAATATTTCTTTATATTCATCTTCAGTTAATTCCAGTTTATTATTTTGGTCCTGTCCAAACTTTCCTGTGGTTCTTATATCTTCAAAAATGTAGTTTAAAGAATCCTTTTTATAATCTGGCCTATAAACAGGATTCTGATCTGCTTCATCAATGGCAATCCAAAGAATAGAAAAAGCGACAATTGCACTAACTGTCGCCTGCATAAAAAAAGCTTTTCTGTTTTTCCTCCGGCAATTCATATCGCGCTCTTCTTTCCAAGCTTGTCACTTCCACAAAGGGCCCTCGGAATAAGTCTTCAGTAGATACTTTTATTTCTACTGTAACTGCTGGTGTTTTCTCCCTGTTAGACGGGGAATATCCCTTGTTTTCATCTTCAAATTCCGTTTTATAACGTATTATTCCTTTTGACAAAGCTTTTGAATTTCTTTTTATGTATGCCAGATAATTTTTTATATAGGTTTCTCCCTGTTCATAATTAAAAACCACAAGGCCTTTTGAGTATGCATCTTCATCCAGAAACAACGCTGCTCCTGCTGCACATTCCTCCGCTGCTTCTTTTAATAGTAATTGTTCATGTCCATAAGCTCCCAAATCTCCCTGATATACCATTGCAGAAACACTTACCATGAGAATTCCAAGAAACACAATAAACACTTTCATATTTTACCCACCTTCAATACTTCTATGCCAAAGGAATCAAAAGTTTAAAAAAATTAAACCTTTTCACTGGCAGTATAACTATCTATTACATAGTTATAGCTATTTTCCTCCTGGGAAATTCCATGCATTCCAGGTGCCGCCATCAATTGTCCAATTTTTACTGAAACTCTGTAGTAAATCAGTCTTTCTTCTCCCAGACTGTACCTGTACTTAACCTTGCTGTCTGCTTGTATATTTATCTTATCCGAAGAAATACCTGTAAGCCTTGTTATATCATTTTTTAGTTTTTGTTTTATTTCTTTGGAAAAGTATCCTTCCTGCTTAGCATCCTCTTTTGCTGCATAAACAGAAGCCTGTATGATAGATGTAATCTGACTGTTCTTCTGATCCAATCCCATTTGCATCATAAAAAGAATTAGAATAGGAAGTACGCCCATTAATACTATAAATTGTTTCATTGTATACCACTTTTCTGAAATACTTTAAGGAGAATACGTCCTTATAGTAACCCCTGCTGCCATAAATGCTGCAGGGAAGAATAAATACTCTCCTCACCAGTGCCTGCTATCATATTAAAATATATATCCCAAGCATAATCATGCTTATCAAAACCACATACTGTTTCATATCAGTCTGGTGACAACATTACTATCTGCTGTCATACTATTTGATATATTTGTTATAGCCTTACTGGATTTTTCCCCGATACCTTTTACATCGTCCTTAAACCCCATGACTATACCTGCAATAAAAATTCCCAATGCAATAAATGCCGCTAAAACAATAATCTGTTTCATTTTTTTCTCCTCTTTGATATTCCTAAAAAAGCATCTGTAATATCTCCTTCTGATTGATAAAATACCCCACATAGATAAAATTAATAAAAATCAAAACCACATTAATAATGACCGGGAAATACAAAAGATCACTGATAATCTCATCTCTTCTCCGCTGCTCTGTCATTCTTATTTCCTTTATACTTCTTTGATGTGACAACAGAATTTCTGTAAGCTCCAACGGGTTCACCTCATCCCACCGCAATAATAGCCCGGCAAACTCTTTTCCTATAGGCGTTTCCATATAATCTGCCATTATTTTCTGTGCTTCCGTTTTCCTGTTTAACCTTAAAAGACTTAACATCCTGATATAAATATTCTGTAGCACCCCTTCCCTATCTGCCAGCTGTTCTATTATAAAATCCGTACTTACCTGTTTCCCCTTTTCTATAGAAATAATATTTCTCAGAAATGATATTCCCTCATAAATCTCTTTGTCCGCCAGCCTTTTATTCCTTTCACGTTTCCATGCTCCCAGCCTGAAAATCAGGTTATCTCTTAATCCAGACTTTTGAATCTGATGCTGCAAGGGCCTAATTAATCCCCTTTTTAAATAAGTTTTTTCCTTGCATAAAGTTAAATAACTACCTACGCTGAAAAGTAAAATTGTAAATGTATAAAATGCATATACTGTCATATGCTCCCTCATTTCCCCCTATTCCAATTATTTAATAATCAAATTTCTGCCTGCTGACAATTTCAATTATGGCAATGTTCATAAGAAACATTACACTACTGACTGTAAAGAATAAAAATCCTTCTTTTGTGAATAGCTGATTCCTGAAATAATTTGTTACGCTCATCCCTATATATTTAATGGATATTACAATGGTAAAAACATATAGGAAAGGAATCATGTATACTACAATTCTTACAGCTTCTGAATTAAGCCTTTTTCGTTCTTCGAAAATCGTTCTTGCATCCCTTAGCTGAGCCATAATATCTTCAATTGCCAGAGAAACATTGATGCCTTTTTCTGAGGCAATCTGTATGTTGTAAGCAAACATTCTGCTCCAATTTGTATTAATTATATTGGCAAATTTGTTAACAGCATCCCTGATTTCTTTTGGATTTCCAGCATTTCTTAACTGTAGAAGCATTTTTAATACGAAGGGATTGCTCGACTTAGTATTTTTGCTTTCCTGCAATAATCTTTCCAACGCTTCATAAACATTAAAATTTGCAATTCTATATTGATTCAGGAAATTACTTACAAGGATTTCCCCTTCAAAACTGCTTTTTCTCCTGATTCCTTCAAATTTTATTCTTAGTATCAGATATGGAGCCAGGGCCATTGATGCAGATAGAATCATGGCGTTTACTACTGTTAAATTCCGGCTGGCTACAAACATTACTAACAAATAAATGCCAATCATACATGTCATCAGGTATGTACCTTTTACGTTTAATGTAGCTTTTGTTATGCAGTCAAAATGTTTCTCTATTCTGGATTGTTCTTGTAACTGCTTTCTTCTTTCCCTGAGTCGATGCCTGGTTTTCAGCTTTGCAGTATATTGGGCCAGATCCTTTCGATAAGTAAAACTTATTCCAGCCAGAAACACCAAATAAATTACAATTTCAATTAAAATATTCATAGCCAGCTTCATAACCTAACTCCTCCGGTTTCATTGGATTTTTGTGTGCCAGTTCTTTTAGCCACCGGGAAAAAAGCAGAAAACTTTCCGGATTTTCTTCATCCCCGCTAGGGCTTTGTCTCTGCTTATTTTGTAACGCCATCTCCAGTCATCTGCCTTATAATCGTAGGCACATATTTGGGTAATCATAATTTTACCGGTTTCCTTATCCACAAACATCTCATAGATACCTTTCAGACGCTTTTGTCCTTTATCTTTTAATTGAACAAAGTGAAAGATATAATCAAAACTTTCAGCTGCTCTCCTTGCAATAAGCTCCATATCACCTCCCATACTTAAAATGATTTCTGCCGCCACATCATAAGGGAAATTCATGGGGTTTCTCTCATGAAAAGTAAGTTTCAGCCTTCTGGTGCCTTTACTTGCTATCCTGAGGACCGTATCCAGTGCAGTTCCATCTCTGGCCTCTGCCATAATCAGATAATCTGCATCGCTTCTGAGTAAATGTTTTGTAATGGTTTTAAGCTTTTCATCTTTTGCTAATACCTGGACAATTGGAGCCTTGGGAATTAATTTATGCAGGCTAATCTCCGGATCCGTTTCAAGCATCACGCCTTCCAGGCTTTCGTCTTCATAGCTCTGCAAAGTTGCCAGAAAAGAAGTTTTACCGCTTTTCATGGCACCAGTAACTGCTACTGAATATCCTAGCTTAACCATCTCCTTGAATAATGGAATGCTACTCCATGGAATGGTTCCTCTTTTTGCTTGTTCTTCAAAGGTGTAATTGGGTATTATATACCTTCTGAATATAATTACATCTTGTCCAGATTTTACTGAGTCCCCCTGAACACAGTTATTCTTGTGCCATCCAAAGTATATAATTCATGAAAATCTTTATCCAGCCGTTCTTCCGGAGTCAAAAGCAGAAATGCCCTCACTAACTGTTCCCTCCGTTCTTGTCTAATCTTCTGTGGTTTTAATACCATTTTTCCCTTCTCCTGAAAATAAATCCGGTCGCCAATCACCTTGCAGGAACTACTTTCTGAATACTCTTTTGAAAACCACTCAGCAATTCCTGCTAATCCCCAATTTTCATGATATATGGCTTCCTCCAAATTTTTGTACCACTTGGGAAATTCCGTACCTCCTGCATTGTGTTTTTTTACAAAGTATTTTATTTTACTTTTGAAAAAAATCACTTCTTTATTAAAACCAATAATTGCATTTTTTTGTATGGATAGCATTCTTTGTATATCTTTATTATCTTCTTCCCATTCCTGCTGGAATTCCAGATTTATGAGTTTACACAGAGTCTCAAAACTGAATAAACTTCCCGGCTTCTTTTTTATTTCCCGGGATATATAGCTGTCTAAATAAAATTTTTCCATAATTTATTTTTCCTTTGCAATTTTGTGGGAGGTAGCCCTATGACCTCTGAAACATGATTGGCAATAGTAGAAATATCCTCCAGATAATTGTCTGTTTTTAATCTCATAAGGGTCCTGTGCTCCTGCTCTGCCTGACGATAATCCCCTGCCTCCTGAATTTTATCCGTTCTCTCCTTCTCTAAATAAAGCCTTTCTAAAATATATTTTAAGGTGTAGGGATCTTCCTCACTAAACTTATTAATAATAAATCTGTTAAATTTAATTTGTGTTTTTTCAAACCAGGGTAACATTTTCTCATATCTGCTTAAACTGGATTCCATCTGAGTCATTATTAAATATTTATTTGATGCGGCAGTGATTGCTCCCAATGCCAGACCGTTATCAAGGTCACTTCCTGTATCTGCAATAATCAATCCGAAGCTTTCGGATACAGATTCTAGTAAATACGTAGCAGAATCCGGAAAATAGTATCTTTCATCCTGCTCATTTGACAATCCTCCCAGAATATATAAGTTATTTTTAAATTTGCAGTCTCTAACGAAGTCCTTACTAATAATAAGTTTACTGTCCATCTGCAATTTGAAGTCATCGATGGTCTTTACATCTTCCTGGATATATTCACCGTTTTTTCTTCCATTTAAAGATATAAATAATACATTAACATTACTGTTCTGTGACGCAATTAATTCTGCAACAGATTGCGATATCATAGTAACTCCCGACTTATGATCAATCCCATGAAATGCAAACACATTATTCATATGAGTTTTTCCCCCTTCTGTATTAATAAAAATTTCATACCTTGCTCTTCTGCCATGTTTCTGATTATTTTATATTTCTCAAGAGATGTAATAATCTCCACATGAGATATAACAGAACTGCTAAAATCCCTCTGCAGAATTTCTTCGCTAAGGTTCTCCTCTGTTCCTACAACTTCTTGCTCATTGGCATCTTTAACATATGCAATTCTAAAAGTGCCTACATAAAATTCACCAGTATCATCAAAGATATCAATAATATCCCTTTTCTGACAGAACTGCTTCTACAATCAATCCAGGTATCCTTCACAGGAAAAATAGAGCTTCCTTCCATTAATATTTTATCTTTTCGCATAAACATTCCCGGGATTACCTGAGCCATCTTAGGTATATCCTGTTTTGCTACTAAACCATTTATCTTATAAAAACTCTCCGGTGTTATGGCTCCTGGTATGGTACTTTGTGGAATATTCTTTATCTCAATAAAATCATTTTTACCTATGACTGTACCGCTTATAATATTTTCTTTCGTAATCAACACGCTATCCATAATCAACTGCTCTCTCCCTGATTTCTCCCACCATACCATGGCTAATATAGATATTATAATTAGCAACATACCAAACAGTGGTCTGAGTATTTTAGCTTTCATTTATTCCCCCTTTCACTTACATTATTTTCCATATGTCTGTTTAGTTTTATTATACTCAAATCGCCATACATGTCAACCATTTTTTTACATTATTTCAATTAATTTCTTTATTTATATAAAAACTTCAGTTTTTGCGATTTAAAAGATACAAACTAAAACAAAGCTGCATCTACTAAAGTGCATTAGTAATCTGCCTAAGATAAAATATAATAAAAAAGCTGTAAAATCCTAGAATTACATTGACTTTTAGCCATTTTACCAATAGAATAATATGAGTTCGCCATATTTGTTTATGGCTGAATCTTAAAAAGAATGGAGTTAATTATGAGTTTATTAATAGTAGAAAATGTATCCCACGGTTTTGGCGGCAGAACAATTTTAGAGGATGCTTCCTTTCGCCTGCTAAAAGGTGAGCATGTTGGCCTGATTGGAGCAAACGGTGAGGGAAAATCCACTTTCTTAAACATTATCATAGGTAATATACAGCCCGATGAAGGAAAAGTGGAGTGGTCTAAAAATGTTACAGTTGGTTATCTTGATCAGCACTCTTCTCTGAAATCGGGAATGACTATCCGGGATGTCCTTCGTGATGCATTTAAAAATATGTTTGAACTTGAAAAAAAGATGCTGACTATGTATGACCAGATGGCTGATGAAAATGCTGATGTAGAGGCATTGATGGAAGATGCCGGAGAAATTCAACAGATTTTAGATCATAGTGGCTTTTATACCATTGATGCCAAGATTAATGAAGTAGCCAGCGGTCTGGGGCTTGCCTCCATCGGTCTTGAAAAGGATGTTTCCGAGCTTTCCGGCGGGCAGAGAACCAAAGTACTGTTAACAAAGCTTTTATTGGAGGATCCGTCTATTCTTTTATTGGACGAACCTACTAACTATCTGGACTTTGAACATATAGAATGGCTGAAAAGATATCTTCAGGAATATGAAAATGCATTTATCCTGATTTCCCATGATGTTGAATTTCTTAATTCTGTAGTAAATGTGATTTATCACGTGAATAACGGTGAACTTACCCGTTATACAGGAGACTATAACAACTTTTTACACATGCATGAGATAAAACAGAAACAGCAGGAGCGTGCCTATGAGCGCCAACAGGCTGAAATTGAGAAAATGGAAGACTTCATTGCAAGAAATAAGGCCCGTGTTGCAACAAGAGGTATGGCAAACAGCAGACAGAAAATGCTGGATAAAATCGACATTATTGAGAAACCCCGGGAAAAACCAAAACCATCTTTCCAGTTTAAGGAGGCCCGAACTCCTAGCAGATACCTGGTTCAAGCTGAAAATCTTATCATTGGTTATAATGAGCCTTTGACCAAACCTCTTAATTTTGAAATCGAACGAGGTATGAAGCTTGCCATCACCGGAACAAATGGCCTTGGAAAAACTACACTTCTGAAAACTATATTAGGAAAAATTAAATCATTAGGTGGCGCAGTAGAACTTGGTGATTATCTTGCTCCTGGTTATTTTGAACAGGAAGCAGGAAGAGACTCAGAAATTACAGCACTGGACTATATCTGGGAAAGGTTTCCTTCCTATACCAATGGTGAGGTACGTGCTGCACTGGCAAAATGCGCCTTAACTACAGAACATATCACCAGCCAGATGAGAGTTTTAAGCGGGGGAGAAAACGCTAAAGTACGCCTTTGCGAATTGATGCAGAAGGAAGCCAACTGGTTAATCTTAGACGAACCTACTAACCATTTGGATGTAGAAGCAAAAGATGAACTAAAAAAGGCTCTTATAGAATACAAAGGTTCTATCCTTCTGGTTTGTCACGAGCCCATGTTCTATGAAGACTGGGTAACAGATATATGGAATGTAGAAGACTGGACACTAAAAATCGTATAAGATAAAAAACAAAGGCTGTTGAAACATTTCAACAGCCTTTTATATTTCCTATATTAATTAGTTACCATGTGGGTTCCCCCATGGGTATGGGATTTTGTCCCATTCCTCGAAGAACACTTAACCCCGCTTCTCTTGCAGCCACAAGAGATTGTTTAACAGCGTCAGCGTCTCCAGAGAAAGTAATGATTATTTCATTGGTAAAACAAGTCCCATGAGTTGAACTGGCAAATTTATTCATCTCCACATTTGCAGTTTTCATTGCTACATCCGCCATAATCATTCCAACCGCCGCAGGTGCTCCTACTGTGATTCCAAAAGCCTTTCCTAAAGGAGCATCAAAAGATTGATTCAAAGCATAACTTGCTCTGGCTGTATAGTGAACTTCTACATGGCCTGCATCACAGGTATATACATTGCCAAAGCAACCCTGCAATTCTTCCAGCATAATTTCAACAGCCCTTCTTGAATCCATTACATCTTCCGATGCAAAAATAACAGTGATTCCATGACCTGCACCGCCTTTAGTGTCTCTACATAACTCAATCAAAGCAATCTCAGTATTGGTTGCTTTAACTGCTGTGTCTGCAGCCATGGCATGAGTTCCTCCTCCTGTTCTGGCGCTGACGATCCCAATTGATTTAAACCTTTGCTCCAGCTGAATCTTTTCTCGTAAAGTTTCATCAAGATTCGCTATTACTATACCTACTGTATCTCCTATTGCAGTTCCTACAAATTCTGGTAAGCTACAACCTTGAAGCCTATCTGACACAAAATCTTCCTCCATCATTTTTGTTTTTTATTTTTTTATAATAGTTAAAAATTCTTTCACCCGTGCATCAATATCAGGTGCTCCAAATACAGCAGAACCCGCTACTACCAGTTCAACACCTGCATCAACCACTGCACTCACATTATCAAGTCCAATACCACCGTCTATCTCAATTTCATAACTCAGTCCGTGCATATCCTTAATCTGCTTTAAAGCCTCTACCTTTGCAAGAGACGACTGAATGAACTTCTGCCCTCCAAAGCCTGGATTCACTGACATAACAAGGACTAAATCAACTTCTTCCAGAATAAAATCCAGTGTGCTTAAGGAAGTTGCCGGATTAATAGCCACCCCCGCTTTAACCCCCAGAGATTTAATATGCTGGATGGTTCTATGAAGATGAGGACATGCCTCCTGATGAACCACTATAAATTCAGTTTGGTCTGTAATGAAATCTTCAACATATTTATCTGGATTTTCAATCATAAGGTGAACATCAAAAGGTAGTTTTGTTTTGCCACAAAGGCTCTTCATTACGGTGGCACCATAACTGATATTAGGAACAAAATGACCATCCATAACGTCCACATGAATAACCTGGGCGCCTGCTTTTTCTATGAGATTCACCTGTTCTCCCAGTTTTGAAAAGTCTGCCGACAATATTGAAGGTGCTAATCTTACCATTTTCTACTTTTCTCCCTTATTTCTTTTATCTGCTCTACATATGAGTTATATCTGCTTTTACTTATTTTTCCCTCTGCTACAGCTTCCCTTATACAACAGTCTGGCTCCTTTATATGCCTGCAGTTGTCATATCTGCACTGGCCCAGGTATTCCTGCATTTCAGGATATAAAAGTGCCAGTTCCTCTTCATCTGCGTCTAAGACTTCAAAAGAAGTAAACCCAGGGGTATCAAAAATCATTGCCCCAAAAGCTGTATCAAAAATTTCCACATGTCTGGTGGTATGTTTGCCTCTCTTGGTTTTCTCGCTTATTTCTCCTGTTTCCACAGATACCATAGGTTCAAGAGCGTTTAAAATCGTTGATTTTCCCACACCAGATGGTCCTGCCAGGGCACACTTTTTCCCCTGAAGCAGCGTCTTCAATTCTTCAATTCCCTGTCCGGTTTTGCCACTGAGAAATACCATTGGATAAATACTTTCATAGATTTGTTTCAGTTTATCCACCTGGGCCTGTTCTGCTAAATCTACTTTGTTTACACATAATATAATGTCCATATTACTTTTTTCTGCCATAACTAAAAATCTGTCGATGATAGCGAAATTTGGTTCAGGATTTACTATGGCAAAAACAACAGCAAAGCAGTCTACATTTACAATAGGAGGTCTGATGAAAAAATTCTTTCTCTGCTTAATTTCAGTAATGAGGGCATCACTGCCCTCATTCAACTGGATTTCCACAATATCGCCTACTGCAACTTTTATCCCATCTTTCTTAAAGATGCCTCTGGCCTTACACTGATAAACAGAATCCTTGGCTTTTACATAATAAAACCCAGCGATTCCTTTTACTACTATTCCTTCCATTAATTAATTTCTCCAGTATCGAAGTTTACATTCTTCTTCATGACTACATCGTTGTCAAACAATACAGTAACAGTTCCCTGTCCGGTTCCTGTTAAAGAAACTACTTCACTGCCATCTTCCTTTAGCCTTTGTTCTCTGGTAAATATATTTGTTGTGCCTGATGCATCTGAAACTGTAACCGTTAAGAAGAACACTAAATTCTTCGCCTGACTGTAATCAATATCAAGAGCTACTGACTTTGGACCAGATGATTCTGTTCCTGTACTTACCTTTAGATTAACAGTAGAACCTTTATCTACTGATTCTCCTGCACCTACCTGCTGCCACATAATCTGACCTTTACTGTAAGCATCACTGGTACCTTCTTCTACAGTACCTGCTTCCAATCCAGACGCTTTCAGTTGTGCCTTTGCCTTATCCAGGGTCAGTCCCAGCAGTTTTGGCATGGTGACTTTACCTTCTTCTCCCCCCTGGCTGACTACAAAACTGATGGCCTTCCCTGGCTTTGAATCTTTTCCTGCCTCCGGGGTCTGGCTGATAACCGTATCTTTTGGCATATCACTTTCCCCGATTGTTACATCTCCAACCTTATAGCCATATTTTCCAATCATATATACTGCATCTTCATAAGACTTCCCGACCAGGTTAGGAACCGTACCCTCTTTAGCACCCTTGCTAATGTTTACCGTTACTATTTTTCCCTTTTTAACCTTTGAATCTGCTTCAGGAGTCTGGGATACAATCTGGCCTTTATCGAATTCATTATCATAGACCTCATCTCCCTCTTCCAGGGTTAATCCTAATTTTTCCAGGGTCGTTGTGGCTTCTTTAACCGTCTTACCTGATACATCAGGAACCGTTATTTCACTTGCTGCACCAAAATTTGAAACCAGATGGTAAATTAATCCGCTTACTGGGATTGCACAGATAAGGGCAATAACTATAGCTGTAACTTTTACTTTATTTAGCCGGATTTTCTTTTTTCCATTCTTCTTTTTATCTTTTTTTCCCATGTATACTACTTCCCCTTCAACAGAAATAATGTCGTTATTCTCTTCAGGCTCTGAAGGCATTTTAACTAAACCACTTTCAGCCGTACCTCCATGTAAATAAACAGCATCCCCTACTATGCTTGATATTAAATCTACATTTTTTAGCGCTTCCATCATTTCATCTGCAGATTTAAATCTGTTTACCTGAATCTTATTGGTAGCTTTCATAATAATCTGCTCTAAAACTGGTGGTACTCCACTAACAATTTTTGAGGGTGGAACAATTTCATTATTAATATGCATTAAAGCTACCGTTACAGGATTATCTCCGTCAAATGGCACTTTTCCTGTAATCATTTCATACATGACGATACCAAGAGAATAGATGTCGGACTTTTCATCCACATAACCGCCTCTGGCCTGTTCTGGTGAGAAATAGTGAACGGATCCCATAACCGTATCCGCATTGCCTACAATAGTGGCATTATCAACAAATTTAGCTATACCAAAATCTGTAATCTTAGCTACTCCGTCATTTGTCACCAGCACATTGTGAGGCTTTACATCTTTATGTATTATATGGTTTCTATGGGCACACGAAAGACCTGATGCAATCTGTTGTCCAATGTCTATTGCTCTTTTGTAATCAAGGGGCCTTCCTCCCTGATTATGTCACTCAGGATTTTGCCTTCCACCAGTTCCATTACAATATAATTGATATTTCCTTCTTTTCCAACATCATAAACACCAACTATATTGGGATGAACCAGACTTGCAGCTGCCTGGGACTCTTTTTTAAAACTCTCAACTAACTTTAAATCCTTTGTAAATTCAGGCTTTAAGATTTTAATTGCTACATATCTATTTAGAAGTTTGCATCTTGCTTTATAAACAACGGCCATACCGCCTTCGCCAATCTGCTCCAGCAATTCATATCTGCCTGCTAAAACTCTGCTCATATGAATTTTCCCCCTTACATCTTTACACAGACTACTGTGATATTATCATTTCCGCCTGAGCGGTTTGCTCTTGTTATGAGTTGATTACATAATTCTGACATCTGCTGCCCTGATGTAAGGATTTCGCAAATTCTGCTATCCTCCACCTCTCCATGAAGCCCATCTGTGCATAACAGCAAAATATCATCTTTCATAAGCTTTACTTCAAAAATATCTGGTTCTACTGTATCATCTCCACCAAGTGCTCTTGTAATAATATGTCTTTTGGAATGATTTCTAGCTGCGTCCTCGGTAAGGGCTCCAGACCTAATTAAAGTGTTAACGTATGTATGATCCTCGGTAATCTGTATCAGATTACCGTTTCTCATTAAATATGCCCTGCTATCACCTATATTGACTATATAGGCTTTTCGCCTGATTACATACGCCAAAACTAAGGTTGTGGCCATTCCTTTATTTTCTGTATTTTCACTAGATAAATTACAGATTAAAGTGTTGGCTTCCTCTATACATTTAATAAAATAATTCTTTATTTCTTCCCGGCCTTTAACTAATTTAACAGGATTCTTCTTTACATAGTCCGCCACAAAGCTTACCGCACTTCGGCTTGCTACTTCCCCTGAATTGCTGCCGCCTACGCCATCAGCAACAATATAAATCTTGTCTTCAGGTATTACAAAGCAAGAATCCTCATTATTTTTTCTTTTCAGTCCCCGGTCACTCTTAAAACCCACTTGAACCATTGTTTCTCCATCTTAAGCTAAATTAAGCTGTCACTTCTAACCATTTTGCACACATAAAAACCATCTGTCAGATCTATATGGGGCATAAACTGGCGTTCTTCAACAATACTAAAATTTTTGTTCTTTCTTAAAAATTCTTTTATTACATTCTGATTTTCCTGTTTATTAATTGTACAAGTACTGTATTGAAGGACTCCTCCTCTTTTTACATATTTTGAAGCAACAGAAAGAATTTCTAATTGTTTTACTGGTAAGCTGTTAAATTCACTAAGCTTCTTTTTATATTTTATCTCTGGTTTTCTTCGGATTACCCCAAGACCAGAACAAGGTACATCGGCAATAACCCGGTCCGCTTTTTCCAAAAGCTCTGAATCCACTTTTGTAGCATCCCAAGGCCATGTTTTTACAATGGAAACACCTAATCTTGAAGCTTCTTTATTTACCAGTGCCAGCTTTCTCAAATAAATATCAGTAGCAATAATCTGGCCCCGGTTGCTCATTCTTTCTGCTGCAGCCAGAGTTTTTCCTCCCGGTGCTGCACAGACATCAACAATCATTTCACCTGGCTGTGGATCTAATATTTCTATGGTCTTCATGGAGCTTTCATCCTGAACAGAAAATAATCCACTTTTATACAGCTGATCCTCTAATATCCCATTTCCTTTTGTCACCAGTAATCCGCTGTCACAGACCTGACTTTCTTTTACTTCAAAACTTCTTTCCGTTAGTCTTCTTATTAAATCTTCTTTCCCTGTTTTCAAGGTATTAACTCTGATACATAAACCTGGATTTCCCTGAGAATTCTTCAATATTTCTTCCGTTGTATCCACTCCATACTGATCAATCCACATTTCTACAATCCATTCAGAGCAAGAATACTTAATGGATAAATATTTTATCAGATCAATGCTTCGGTCAGGAAGTTTAACAGAATGCTTATTCCTGATATAAGCACGTAATACTCCGTTTATAAAGCCCTCTCTGCCTCTGCAGAACTTTTTTGCCAGTACGACACTTTCATTTACTGCTGCATATTCAGGAACGGATTTCATATATCCAAGCTGATAAATCCCCATTCTAAGGACTACCAAATCACTGGTCTTAAGTTTTTCAATATCATTGGTAATAAAATGTCCTATGATATGATCCAGCAGCATTTTATTTTCCAGAACCCCATAAACCAGCCCTCTCACAAAAGAAGGGGAACTTGGTCTCCCACAAATAATCTGATGATTAAGTGCAATATTAGAATAAGACTTTCTGGACTCTACATCCATTAATGCATAATAAGCAGTTTTTCGGTTTGCATCCATATTATTAATTCCTTTCTCTTAACATGAGTAATCTTAATAAGTTTGCAACTGATGTAGCGAGAGCAGCAACGTAAGTCATTGCAGCGGCAGACAATACTTTTTTAGCACCAGACTTTTCCTCATCGTACACAATTCCTAAACTTTCCATTTGTCTTACTGCTCTGCTGCTTGCATTAAACTCAACTGGTAATGTAACAGCATGAAATAAAACAACGGAAGCAAAAAACAATATACCAATATCCATTATAAAATTGCCTTTCACATAATTGCCTCCATTAGCTATCAGGATACCAATAATCATCAACGGCCATGATAGCATAGAAGCGAAATTAGCTACAGGAACAATGGTATTACGAAGCTTGAGTGGTACGTAAAATTCAGCATGCTGAATGGCGTGACCAGATTCATGGGCTGCAATACTTACGGAAGCAATAGACGGTTCATTGTAAACCCTTGGAGATAATCTCAAGACCCTTGTTCTTGGATCATAATGATCTGAAAGAGTCCCATTTACCATTTCAATGCTTACGTCCTGAAGTCCATTATTATCCAGAATCATCCGTGCTGCCTGCGCACCTGTTATATTCCTTCTGTTTCGGATATCTGCAAATTTTCTATAGGCAGATCTTACACTGCCTTGAGCAAACATAGCAAATATCATTGCCGGTATCAGTAAAACGATAGTCGAATCAAAATACCACATATTATACACCTCTAATCTGCTTTCTCAAATAATTCCCCAATATAAATTTTATTTCCTTTCAAATAATCTGAAACTGCCATTCTCTTTTTTCCTGGCATCTGAATGATTGTTATACGTAACATACTGCCCCCTGCAGATACGTCTATGCCTTTATCAGATACGCTTACAATAGTTCCATCAGGAGCTTGGCAGGATTTATCCAGTATCTCTGCTCCCCATATTTTTATAAGCTGTCCTTTATAATAACTGTATGCACCAGGCCAGGAATCCAGTCCCCTGATAAGCCTTTCGATTTCCTCTGGTTTCCTGGAAAAATCAATTTCTCCATCCTTCTTAAAAATCATTGCAGCATAAGTAGATAGGCTATCCTCTTGTTTTTCTCTGACAATATGCCCTGACTCCAGATTTGGAAGCTGTTCGGAAAGCAGACTTCCCCCAGCTCTGCTATTTCATCATGAAGCTCTGCAGCAGTTTTTCTGAGGATTGGAGTAGTTTTTTTTGCAATCATATCTCCTGTGTCAAGACCTTCCGCCATGTACATGAGCGTAACCCCTGTATATTCATCCCCTGCCATAATTGCTCTTTGCATTGGTGCCGCACCCCTCCAACGAGGAAGCAGGGATGCATGTATATTTACGCACCCAAGCCTTGGCAGGTGAATAATCTCAGGAGGCAGAAGCTTTCCGTAAGCAGCCACTACAATTAAATCCGGATTATACGCCTTCAGGATTTTAAAAAATTCTTCATTTCCCTTTATTTTTTCTGGCTGCAGCACTGAAAGTCCTAATTGCACAGCTTTTTCCTTCACCGCTGTAAACTGAACCTTTTTTCCCCTGTCTCTGGCTTTATCTGGCTGAGTCACAACGTATCCTATTTCATGCCCGCTGTTATATAAAGCTTCTAAGCCAGGCACTGCAAATTCAGGAGTTCCCATATAAATTGTTTTCAATTTATTCTTCATCTGCATCCCTTATATCCTTTGCTTTGTCAATATACAAAATACCATCCAGATGGTCGTTCTCATGGCAGAAAGCAACAGCTTTAAAGCCTTCTGCTTCGTGAACCACTGGATTTCCAAACCGGTCCAGCCCTCTGATTTTTATATATTCAGGGCGTTCCACCGTACCAATCATCCCTGGTACGCTCAGACAGCCTTCATCTTCCCAGGCAGACCCTCTCGTTTCTATTATCTCAGGATTTATCATTTCTATTACATCGCCTTCTTCAACCTCAATAAGAAACATCCTTCTCATGATGCCTACCTGTGGCGCTGCAATTCCAACACCATTATGTGCTCTCATTGTTTCAAGCATATCATCTAAAATAATTCTTATTCTATCATCTATTTCTGTAACTTCACGGCATTTTTTTCTTAAAATTTCGTCGCCTTCAACTATAATATTTCTTAAAGCCATTTTTAACCTCCAAAACTTCGATACAATAGCATTAAATTATATCATAAAAACCATTTCATATAAACAGATTAGTCAACATTTTCTGTATTCTTCATAAAATTTTAATATGGATTTACATCTACTGAGACAGAATATTGATATTTTTTCCCAGTATTAATATGTTTTTTTACTTTTTCTACTGCAGATAAACATTTTCCCCGCTTACCCTTGGGGCATTTTATTAAAATATAATACCGGTAATGTTCTTTCCTGCTGTTTATTAACAGTGGCTGGGGTTCAAATATATTATTTTGAAATTCTTTACCTAAATGTCCCCGGACTGCTTCCATTACATTTTGTGCCCCATCTTTACACACCTGTTCATCTTTAGCGATTACGATGACCTGTACAATGTCGCTGAAAGGTGGGTACATCAGGCTTCTCCTTAATAAAAGTTCAGTATCATAAAAAGCTTTATAATTTTGCTCTGAAGAAGCCTGGATGCTGTAATGATCTGAATTATAAGTCTGGATAACAACCTTTCCCTCTTTATGACCTCTGCCTGCTCTCCCGGCGGCCTGGGTTACCAGCTGAAAAGTAGTCTCTGCTGAACGATAATCCGGAATATTCAATATTACATCAGCCGAAATAATCCCTACCAGTCCAACATTTTTAAAGTCCAGTCCTTTTGCGACTAACTGAGTTCCTATAAGAATTCTGGTTTTTTCTTTTCTGAAATCATTTATTATTTTATCCACACTTCCCTTTAGCTTTATGGTATCTAAATCCAGCCTTGCTATAGGATAATCTGGAAACATGCTGGAGGTAAGTTCCTCCACTTTTTCTGTTCCTGTGCCAAAATGCCTTATGTATTTACTGCCACACTCAGGACACATTTTAGGAAGTGGTTCCATTTTTCCGCAGTAGTGACAAACCGCTGCATTTTCTGCTTTATGATAAGTCAGTGAAATCCCACATTCCGGACATTTCATCACATAACCACATTCTCTGCAGGATACAAAAGTTGAGTACCCTCTTCTGTTAAGAAATAAGATTACCTGCTGCTTTTCTTCCAGACATTTCTGCATTTCATCATATAATAATCTGCTGAAAATGGACTTATTTCCCAGCTTCAACTCTTCTCTCATATCAACTATTTCTATTTTGGGCAAAGCAATCTGGTTATAACGCTCTTTTAATTCAATTCTTTTATATATTCCCTGTTCAGACCTGTATGTGGATACAACCGACGGAGTTGCACTTCCTAATATAATCAGACCATTAAAGGTCTTTGCTCTTTTTATGGCAACTTCCACTGTGTCATATTTAGGTGACATGTCAGACTTATAGGTAGATTCATGTTCTTCATCCATTATAATGATGCCTATATCTTCTAAAGGAGCAAATACCGCTGATCTGGCGCCTATAACTATTCGCACTTGTCCATTCCTGATTCGTGTCCACTCATCATATCTTTCTCCCAGAGACAGTCGGCTGTGAAGTACCGCTATTTTTCCTGCCCAAATCTTCCTATAAATCTTTCAATAACCTGGGTTGTAAGAGATATCTCTGGCACCATCACAATAGCATTTCTTCCACTTTCCAGTACAGAAGTAATCAGCCTGATGTAAATCTCTGTTTTTCCACTTCCTGTGACCCCATGTATTAAAAATATATCATGCTGCTGATTCTTCACATATGGAGTAATTACTTGGATAGCATTGTCCTGCTCTGCAGTAAGCTGCTTTATCTGGTTGGTTTCTCCTTCCATATCCTGATAAGGTACTCTCTTTTTCCCCCGCTTCGATGGACTGCCTGCAGGAGTAAAGCAACTAATTCCATCTATATACCTGCATAAGTACCTTTTTCTCATCCATCTGCAGGTATCTATCATTTCTGCAGAAAGAGAAATTTCAGGATCAACACTTTCTATATATTTAAGTCCTTTTATTTCTTCCCTGACTGAATCCATCACATCAAAAACATATGCCGTTTTAAGTCTGTTGCCCTTGGCAAATGGTACTAATACCTTGCTTCCAACTTTAATATCTTCGAAATCCGAGCCATAAGTGTATAAATTGTCTGTATTATCATTGTTATTGTCTATAGCAACATTTACGTATTTCATATATCTCCAATTCAATCTTCATCCCATTTCGAGAAGCTGCACCCACAATAATTCTGCCTGTACAGCCCATATTCCTTTGACAATTCTACGCTCCTCTGATATCCTGCCTTTTTCTTAAAATCCATATCCAGAAATGAAAGCCCGTAATTTAAAGCCAGGTCTCTTCCAATTTTAGATATCAGCAGATAATTTTTATGAGGGCTCACCGTTAATGTGGTGCCAAACACTTCAAAACAATTTAATTTAGCCTCTGCTGCAGTTCTTTCCAGTCTTAGTTTAAAACATTCTGTGCAGCGCTTTCCTCCTTCAGGTTCCTGTTCCAGGCCTTTTACCATTCTGAAGAACTCCTCTGGATAAAATTCCCCCTCAATAAACGCAATCTTCTCATTCTCCATTACGTTCTGGTTGTACGCTTCAATAAATTCCAGCTGCACGGACTTTCTTTTTTCATATTCTTCTTTATCCGTAATATTAGGGTTGTAAAAAAGACTGTAATATCATAATTACCTGTTAGTCTTTCTACAACTGCTGTACTGCAAGGACCACAGCAACTATGAAGCAATAATTTCGGCTTCTCTTTAATTCTGTCTTTTATATCATCAAGTATTACTATTTTTTCGCTGTTAAAATATTCCTCTGCCAACTCTCCTGTAGGCTTAATCTGTCTTTTATCGTTCATCATTTCCTCCAAAAGATATAAAAATAGATATATGAAATTATTATATCATAAAATAATGTTTTAGATTTATGATATAATAAAAAATCAATAAGATATTTAATACAAGGAGCTTTCATGAATACGATTCAATGTAATGCTGAAAACCCAATAAACAGCATCGGCTTATATTTAAAAAATTATTTTGGTAAAAAAACAGTTAAACTTTCTCTGGATGGTGGTTTTACCTGTCCTAACAGAGATGGCAGTAAAGGGGTCGGTGGATGCATATTCTGCTCTGCTGACGGGTCTGGAGATTTTGCAAGCAATATTCCCGGGCAGATAAAGCTGCTTTCTGATAAATGGCCTGACAGTAATCATTTAGCCTATTTTCAGAACCATACCAATACTTATGCCTCTGTTTCAGAGCTTCGGCAAAAATATTATGCTGTTTTGAATAATCCTGAAATTTCAGGTATTGCGATTGCCACACGCCCAGATTGTTTCTCTGAGGAAATATATGAACTGCTTGATGAAATAAACAAAAAAACATTTTTATGGGTAGAACTGGGGCTTCAGACCATTCATCAGGAAACAGCAGAATTAATTAATCGATGTTACCCCTTAAAAGTTTATGATGAGGCCGTAAAAAGATTAAAAGAACTGAATATACGAACTGTGGTACATCTTATCTTTGGTCTCCCCGGTGAATCAAAACAAGATATGCTTGATTCCGTCCGATACGTTTGTAAAGATAAAATATTTGGTTTAAAAATACATATGCTCAATGTGGTGAAGGGTTCACAAATGGAAAAACTATATCCGGACTACGTCTCCTTCTGCAGCATAGAAGAATATGTCAGTTTAGTGGTAGATGCATTGGAAATAATACCTGCGGATATCACAATTCATCGTATGAGCGCTGATGCACCAAGACCCATACTAATCTCCCCGGACTGGAGTTATAAAAAACGAACCATTTTAAATGGTATACACAAAGAGTTAAAGAGCAGGAACAGCTGGCAGGGGAAAAAATGTCTATAAAAATATCTACAATCAAAAGGGGAATGGCTAACCATTCCCCTTTGCTAATAAACGCCTAAGGCTCTAATCTTCCGTCGTTATAATGTTTTCTGCAAAGTGATACGTACATGTCGTTTCCTCCTACAACCACTTGCTCTCCCTGTTTCACAAACTTTCCATCCACAACCCTTGCAACCATTGTTGCTTTTCGGCCGCACCAGCATATGGTCTTAATTTCTTCTATTTTATCTGCATAGACTAACATATAGTATGAGCCTTCAAATAGCTCATTTCTAAAATCATTTTTTAAGCCATAGGCCAACACCGGAACATCACAGCTGTCTACAATCTCCACCAGTTCCTGGACATGGTGTTTCTTTAAAAACTGACATTCATCCACCAGTACACAATCTATTTTTTCTTTAGCATTTTCAGATAAAAACAATTCCAGAATATTTGTATCGTCTGCAACAATTATGGCTTCCCGCTGTATACCTACCCTTGAAGTAATGACTCCGGCCCCATAGCGGTCATCAACACTTGGAACTAAAGTTAAAACCCGCTTGCCTCTTTCTTCATAATTGTATGCAACTTTTATCAGTTCAATTGACTTACCCGCATTCATTGTACTATATCTGTAATAAAGCTGTGCCACAATCTGCCCTCCTATGTTTATCTTATGCATGTTTAAATACATCTATCATTGTAATTGAAATTCAATGGAAAATCAAATATAATTATAATTGATAAATTGTTTTACAAGGAAGGATTAAAATTTAATATGGAATTATTATGGTTAATTGCTAAATGCATTCTTATCGGGATCATATGGGCTGCACTTTTAATCCCTGTTATTTTTAACAATGGTGGAGCTATTAAGTATATCCTTACCGTATGCATTGCAGCGGCCCTGTGTTTCTTTTTCAGAGGCTATAATGCTCTTATTAATACCATGACGCTTATCGCTCTGGTTGCCCTCGTCATATCCTTTATTTCATCTATGGCAGTTTTTGAAAAAGAATCAAAGGCTAAATCTAAAATTATTGCTTTTTCCTGTGTCATTGCAGGATTGTCATATCTGGTCACCGTCTTATTTTTTAGCAGTGTACATATTCTATAAAGAAAGATTTTTATTTATCGCGGAATAATAGAATTAAATATTCAGAACACAAAACAATAATACTATTTGAAAAAAGATATGAAAAAAACCGTTTCAATGAAACGGTTTTTTTGGTGCCCAGACTCGGAATCGAACCAAGGACACGAGGATTTTCAGTCCTCTGCTCTACCTACTGAGCTATCTGGGCATATAGGGTAAAAAGTATTGCTATGTTCTATCTGCAATGACTTTTAAAAAAATGGTCGGGGTGGCAGGATTTGAACCCGCGGCCCACTGGTCCCAAACCAGTTGCGCTACCAAACTGCGCTACACCCCGATACCTATAATATGTTTAAACTTTGTGGCGGAGAGGGTGGGATTCGAACCCACGGTCCCTTTCGGAATCACTGGTTTTCAAGACCAGCTCCTTAAACCACTCGGACACCTCTCCATCTATGAGTTCTACTACTTATAAAATTAAATTGGTGACCCATCGGAGACTCGAACCCCGGACACCTTGATTAAAAGTCAAGTGCTCTGCCGACTGAGCTAATGGGTCATATGGCTGGGGTAGCAGGATTTGAACCTACGAATGACGGAGTCAAAGTCCGTTGCCTTACCGCTTGGCTATACCCCACTCTTAAAGCCCTAACCCAATGCATAGCTTGAATCACGGCAGATTTTAGATAAAAAAATGGTGAGCCCATAGGGATTTGAACCCCAGACACACGGCTTAGAAGGCCGTTGCTCTATCCAGCTGAGCTATGAGCCCACATTACAAGTTAGTATTATGGAGCGGGTGATGAGAATCGAACTCACGCCATCAGCTTGGAAGGCTGAGGTTCTACCATTGAACTACACCCGCATATCTGGAGCGGAAGACGAGATTCGAACTCGCGACCCTCGCCTTGGCAAGGCGATGCTCTACCCCTGAGCCACTTCCGCATGTTTATTGGTCGAGGGTGGTGGATTCGAACCACCGAAAGCTCAGCTAACGGATTTACAGTCCGCCCCCTTTGGCCACTCGGGAAACCCTCGAAATATCTACTTGTAATTGTATAAATCACTTACCATTTTTAATTGGAGCTGGTGGAGGGAATTTACAGTTGCTCCGCACCTGCCGTTCTACGCTTCCTTTTTCAGTCAGCTTGAACCTCTCGCTACTTAAAAGTCTAAAAGACTTTTTCGCATTACGCTCGAGCCCTTTCGGGTTCGATTCCCCTCTGATTTTGTTTAATTGGAGCTGGTGGAGGGAATCGAACCCCCAACCTGCTGATTACAAATCAGCTGCTCTACCGTTGAGCCACACCAGCATATTTTCTGTGCTTTCAATAAAATTGGCGACCTGGATCGGGCTCGAACCGACGACCTCCAGCGTGACAGGCTGGCATTCTAACCAACTGAACTACCAGGCCATTTTGTAATTTGGTGGGCGTTATAGGGCTCGAACCTATGACCCTCTGCTTGTAAGGCAGATGCTCTCCCAGCTGAGCTAAACGCCCAAATCACTTGCTGTTTCAGTGTTTTATCTACTTGACACATTTATTAATGTTACACTATTTGTCATTGTTTGTCAATACTTTTTATATTTTTAGTTTTTTATTTTTTTAAAACCGTATTATCAAGGAAAAAAATAGCCCCTCGGACAAAAGTCTGCAAGAAACTACTTTTTGATAATGGTGCCCAGACTCGGAATCGAACCAAGGACACGAGGATTTTCAGTCCTCTGCTCTACCTACTGAGCTATCTGGGCAAATTTTACAAATTCATGGTGGGCCATCAGGGACTTGAACCCCGGACCTGCCGGTTATGAGCCGGACGCTCTGACCAACTGAGCTAATGGCCCCAGTCTGTTTTATGGTCGGGGTGGCAGGATTTGAACCCGCGGCCCACTGGTCCCAAACCAGTTGCGCTACCAAACTGCGCTACACCCCGAAATATTAAATTAAATGGCAGGGGTAGTAGGACTTGAACCCACGGCGCATAGTTTTGGAGACTATCGCTCTACCAACTGAGCTATACCCCTATAAAATATATGGCGGAGAAGATGGGATTCGAACCCATGCGGCCCTTACGAACCCTAACGGTTTAGCAAACCGTCCTCTTCAGCCTACTTGAGTACTTCTCCATACATTTTTATGGCGGAGAGGGTGGGATTCGAACCCACGGTCCCTTTCGGAATCACTGGTTTTCAAGACCAGCTCCTTAAACCACTCGGACACCTCTCCATCTATGAGTTCTACTACTTATAAAATTAAATTGGTGACCCATCGGAGACTCGAACCCCGGACACCTTGATTAAAAGTCAAGTGCTCTGCCGACTGAGCTAATGGGTCATATGACTAAAAAAAATGGTGAGCCCATAGGGATTTGAACCCCAGACACACGGCTTAGAAGGCCGTTGCTCTATCCAGCTGAGCTATGAGCCCACATTACAAGTTAGTATTATGGAGCGGGTGATGAGAATCGAACTCACGCCATCAGCTTGGAAGGCTGAGGTTCTACCATTGAACTACACCCGCATATCTGGAGCGGAAGACGAGATTCGAACTCGCGACCCTCGCCTTGGCAAGGCGATGCTCTACCCCTGAGCCACTTCCGCATGTTTATTGGTCGAGGGTGGTGGATTCGAACCACCGAAAGCTCAGCTAACGGATTTACAGTCCGCCCCCTTTGGCCACTCGGGAAACCCTCGAAATATCTACTTGTAATTGTATAAATCACTTACCATTTTTAATTGGAGCTGGTGGAGGGAATCGAACCCCCAACCTGCTGATTACAAATCAGCTGCTCTACCGTTGAGCCACACCAGCATATTTTCTGTGCTTTCAATAAAATTGGCGACCTGGATCGGGCTCGAACCGACGACCTCCAGCGTGACAGGCTGGCATTCTAACCAACTGAACTACCAGGCCATTTTGTAATTTGGTGGGCGTTATAGGGCTCGAACCTATGACCCTCTGCTTGTAAGGCAGATGCTCTCCCAGCTGAGCTAAACGCCCAAATCACTTGCTGTTTCAGTGTTTTATCTACTTGACACATTTATTAATGTTACACTATTTGTCATTGTTTGTCAATACTTTTTTTATTCAACTAACTGAATTACTTTTTAGTAAATCTGGCTCCAAGGGTGGGGCTCGAACCCACAGCCTATCGGTTAACAGCCGAGTGCTCCACCATTGAGCTACCTTGGAACAACCTGACAAACACATATAATATGCATCAGCGACGATATTTATCTTAGCATAGCACCCCTGATATGTCAAACACTTTTTTACATTTTCTTTTGATTTTCTGTTATTTTTTTGGAACTCCTTACAATTTCAGTAATCTTAGTCCAATACAGGTACCCTGATTTGGTCAATCCTCTCTTCCAGGATAATTCCAGTACCGTTAGTTACATTTGCTACTACTTGTCTTAATTCTTCTTTTTTCTCTGGTTCTACCGATAAAAATAACTTAACAGAATCTTCATAAACAATTTCATTTATTCCAAATGTACCAGATTGAGATAAATTCTGCAATTTATTAAAATATGTATAGTCTAATTTTACAGTAAAAACATACATATCCTTTACAGCGCAGATTCCAGCCCGCTCAATTGCCAGCTTTGCAGAACCTGTATATGCCCTTACCAGCCCACCTGTTCCTAATTTAATACCGCCAAAATACCTGGTTACCACTACTGCCAGATTGGTCAGGCCTTCCTTTACTAACATCTGAACAACGGGAGCCCCAGAGGTTCCCTGAGGTTCTCCATCATCACTGGCCCATTGAATCTGAAATTTATCCCCTATAACCATTGCCGGTACATTATGTGTAGCGTCCTTGTGACGTGCTTTAATCCCTGAAATAAATGAATCCGCCTCTTCTCGGGAGCTGACAGGAGAGGCATATGCTATAAATCTTGATTTTTCAATGATTTGCTCTGCCTGACCCTGTTTTTGTATTGTATTAAAAAGTATCATATTCTTTTAACCTGCTATAATCTGCCGTTGTAAGTTCAACCTCAAATGCTGTACCTGATTCAACATATTCCATGGATATAACTTTAGCCTTTTCGCACAAATAGGAAGAAACATCGCCCCTGTCATAAGGTATAAGTAATTTTGCGATGATTCGATCCGAAAACAGTTTCTTCTTGATAACGTCAATAACCTGATCAAAATTATCGCCACGTTTTGCAGAAATACAGATATATTCTTCATCTGTGGTGGGTAATGCATCATTTTCCAGCAAGTCGGTCTTATTGAATACCAATACTCTTTCTTTGTTCCCTGCTCCAATTTCCTTCAAAACTTTATTTGTAACATCTATATGAAATTCATTCGCCTCATAGGATGCATCTACTACGTGTAAAAGCAAGTCTGCATACATTACTTCTTCTAGAGTAGCTTTAAAAGCATTTACAAGAGAATGGGGAAGTTTGCTGACGAACCCAACCGTATCGATTAATATAAATTCATAGTTTGTATCCAGTTTAATACTTCTCTGAGCTGTATCCAGTGTAGCAAAGAGCATGTCCTTTTCCAGAACAACTTTGTCCTGTCTGTCTACGCCCTCTAAAAGCCTGTTCATAATAGCAGATTTTCCTGCATTGGTATACCCCACAAGCGCAACAATAGGCAGCTCGGCTTTTTCTCTTTTTGCCCTCTGCACATTTCTGTTACCTTTAATTTCAACGATCTCTGCCTTTATATCATCCATCCTTCTTTGAATGTGTCTTCTGTCCGTTTCCAGCTTTTTTTCTCCAGGGCCTCTTGTTCCAATTCCTCCACCAAGCCTTGACAGACTCTTGCCAAATCCAAGCAGCCGTGGCATTCTGTATTGAAGCTGCGCAAGTTCAACCTGAAGCTTTCCTTCACGGGATACAGCTCTGGACGCAAAGATATCAAGAATCAGTATGGTTCGGTCAATAATTCTGATTCCAACAGCTTCTTCGATATTTCTTAGCTGCATTCCTGACAACTCATCATTAAAGATAACCGTATCTGCTTCCATATTCCTGCACATTTCTGCAAGCTCTTCTACTTTGCCTTTACCTATGAACGTAGCGCTATTAGCTCTTTCCAGACTCTGAGTCATGGTTCCTATAACCTCAACCCCTGCTGCTTCTGCAAGGCCCTCCAGCTCTTCCATTGAATACCTGATGTCTTCGTTAATCTGAAGGCCAACAAGAATTGCTTTGTATTCTTCATTTTGTATCACTTCATTATTCTCATTAAATCTTAACATAATCTGTATTTTACCATATCCTTTTTCATTAAACAATTACTGACCCGAATTCACTCCATCTAATAAATTTTCTTTAGGTACATTAACGTAACTATTAGGAACTTTCCCTAATATAACTGCTTCGGAAACCAGCACTACATTATGTACTTCCAATGTCTTAGATGAAAAAGGTGCCATCACTCTCACTTTACTGGTTAAAGATAAATATACCTTATATTTAGTCTGATTTATTCCCTGAGTTTCAAATTCACTTAAAAACTCTATATTTGCTACGCTGATAGGCATAACCTTCATATTTACATTTAAATTTGTCTGTGATAGTAACTGGCTTCCTAAAATCGTTCCCAGGGGTACCTTCATAACAGTGGGTTTCATATTTCTGTACATCTGTTTTATTTCTTTACCAAGTTCTGCTGCTAAAATATTCATGGCCACGGTATTAGATTGTACTAGCTCTATGCTTCCCTCTTTATCCGTATTTATTATAAGCAAATCTTCAACGTTAGTAGCTTCCTTAAAAAATTGTTTACATGTAGCTTCATTTATGGCGTAAGTCACCATTTCTTTTGCTTTTATTTCGGCCAGCGATTCTATGGATGGCCGTACTACTTTAATCATTCTCCAACCAGAGCCACCTGCTGCAATTGTCATTATTATAATAGCTATTACAAATTTTATCCACTTACTTTTTTTATTTTCACATGCTTTAAATCTTTTTGTTGAGCCAAACCAAAGCATAAAAACACCCCGAACAGATATATCATTATATGCTGAACGGGGGCAGACTGTGTCAAATTAATTGATTACATATCCATTTTTTCCAGTTCTTCGTAGAACTTAGAGTTCAAAATCTTAATGTGTGTTCCTTTCATACCCAGTGAGCGGGATTCAATAACACCAGCACTTTCAAGTTTTCGAAGAGCATTAACGATAACAGATCTGGTGATTCCTGATCTGTCTGCTATCTTACTTGCAACTAACAACCCTTCATTACCGTTCAATTCGGCAAAGATTTGTTGAACTGCCTCGATTTCTGAATAGGATAATGTGCCAATAGCCATTTGAACAATGGATCTCATTCTTTCTTCTTCTTCAAATTCAAGAGTTTTTCTTCTCTGAATTTCAAGTCCTACTACTGTTGCCCCATATTCTCCTAAAACTAAATCCTCATTACTAAATTCAGGCTCATATCTTGTACAGATAAGGGTACCCCATCTCTGTCCGCCACCCAGAATAGGAATAATTGTATGAAGTTTGTCATAAGTATCATAATCATACTTAAAAATCTCCAATGCGTCTTCCGCTTTAAGATTAGCCTCTGTGGACGTAACCTTCAACAAAGCCTCATTATACTCATTAGGAAATTTTTCAATTCCGGTTTCAGGGTCTGTAATAGTTGAGCTGTCTGATTTAATTTTATAATGCACGCCAATAACTTTACCTCTTAGATTAGCAATATATACATTGGCATCCATCATATCACTTAATATGTTGCAAAGTTCATCAAAAGAAAAAGCTCCTGTAGGACTCTCCTGCAGAACCCAGTTCAATTTTCTAATTTTGCTTAAAATATCTTTTCCCATAACTACCTTTTTCTCCTTTATTTATAATTCAAGACTAATTGTCCTATTTTCTATGCTAATATATATTATCTCTTTTCTGGAAAAGAATCAAGTCATTATTTTGATTTTTCTAAAAACTTTTTATTTTACAAACAATTACGCTAAAATTCGTCATTATTCTACCAAAAAACAGGTTGGTAATATAAAAGATATACCAACCTGCTCATTTTTGTCAAGATTAAAGAATAAATTTGTCTATATCATCTTCATGTATTTTCTCAACAAACTTTTCTTTCACATAGGATTTGTCTATGACAATCTCCTCCTGTTCCATTTCCGGAATGTTAAAGGAAATATCTTCAAGAAGCTTTTCCATAATGGTATGAAGTCTTCTTGCTCCTATATTTTCGGTCTGTTCATTCATTAGAAAAGCCATAGTGGCAATTTCTTCAACAGAATCATCTGTAAAGGTTATTTTGATACCTTCTGTTTCCAGAAGCATCTTATGCTGTTTTAATAAAGCATTTTCAGGAATGGTCAGAATCTTAACAAAAGAATCTTTCGTTAAATTTTCCAGTTCCACTCTGATTGGGAATCTTCCCTGCAGTTCCGGGATTAAATCGGTAGGCTTAGAGGTATGAAATGCTCCAGCTCCTATAAACAACACATGATCTGTCTTAACAGGGCCATATTTTGTATTTACAACACTTCCTTCAACGATAGGAAGAATATCTCGCTGAACCCCTTCTCTTGAAACGTCTGCTCCTGATTTATAACTGGAACCAGATGCAATCTTGTCGATTTCATCAATGAAAATAATCCCATTCTGTTCAGCAATTTCTAAAGCCTCTTCAGTAACCTGATCCATATCAATCAGATTCTGTGCTTCCTGTTCTCTTAAAATCTTTTTTGCATCCTTTACTTTAACTTTTTTCTTTTTCTTCTTGGGTGGCATCATATCCCCAAAGATATTTCCGATAGCAATGCTCATGCCTTCATTTCCCAGGTCTAATGAATTATTTTTAGGCACTTCATTAACCTGTATCTCAATGTATTGCTCTTCCAGCATACCATCTCTGAACTGCTGCCTTACCTGTTCTCTTGCCAGCTCTATATCACTTTTATCTGTATTACCGGTATCCTTGTCCTCTTGTTCAAGCTGAGGTCTCTGGGTCTGCTGATACCCACCACCTAAGATGAAATCAAAGGGTGTTTTTAAATTATTTGTACCGGATGAAACAGTTTTTTTCTTTCCCGGAATAATAGCCTCAATAATTTTTTCTTCTGCTATTTCTTCTGCTATTGAATATTTTTCCTGTAATCTTTTCTGTTTTGTTATTCGGATAGAGGCTTCAACCAAGTCCCTTACCATTGAATCTACATCTCTTCCCACATAGCCTACTTCAGTAAATTTTGTCGCCTCAACTTTTACAAAAGGGGCATCCATAAGCTTTGCAAGCCTTCTGGCTATCTCAGTTTTACCACAGCCTGTAGGCCCAATCATTAAAATGTTTTTAGGAGTAATTTCTTCTCTCATTTCATCCGGAAGAAGACTTCTCCTGTAACGGTTTCTTAAGGCAATCGCTACAGATTTCTTTGCATCATCCTGCCCAATTATATATTTATCAAGTTCCGCCACAATCTGTTTTGGCGTCATATTGTATAATTCTCCCATTTTTTACTCCCTCCTACAGTTTTTCAACAGAAATGTTATCGTTTGTATAAACGCAAATAGAAGATGCTATTTTTAATGATTCTCTGACAATCTGTTCTGCATTCATCTCTGTGTGGTTAAATAGTGCATTCGCTGCAGCATAAGCATAATTTCCACCTGATCCAATAGCTATAAAATCCTGATCAGGTTCAATTACTTCACCATTCCCAGATATAAGAAGCATATTCTCTTTATCCACCGCAATCATTAAAGCTTCCAGGTTTCTCATAGCTTTGTCTGAACGCCACATCTGGGCTAAAGCCACCGCCGCTTTTTTTAAATTGCCTGAATGCTCTTCAAGCTTTTTTTCAAACTTCTCCGTTAAGGAGAAGGCATCGGAAACAGAGCCTGCAAACCCTGTAATTACTGAATTTTTATAAATCTTTCTCACTTTTTTCGCTTTATGTTTCATTACTGTAGTTTCACCCATAGTAACCTGTCCATCGCCCCCGATGCAAATGTCGTTTTCACCTCTTCTAACTGCTACTATAGTAGTTGCATGAAATTGTATCATCTACCATTACCTCTCTTTCATATTCTATTCTTTATACCCACATTCGCTGTTTGAACACGCTAAAGTACTGTTTTTTGTTTTTTTCTCAACTAATATTGAGCCACATTCCGGGCACTTTTTATCAGTTGGTTTGCTCCAGAATACTTGATTACACTCAGGATATCCGCTGCATCCATAAAACATTCTTCCGTTTTTTCCTCTTCTGGCTACAATATCACTTCCGCATTTTGGACACTTTGCATCCACCTTTGTGATAATTGGTTTTGTATTCTTACATTCAGGATAACCGGTACAAGCAATAAAATCTCCGAATCTGCCACTTTTCCTTGCCATAGGCTTGCCACAGAGTTCACACATTTCACCTGTCAGTTCATCCTCTAATTTAACTTTTTCTATCTCTTTATCTGCAATTTCAAGTTCATCCTTTAAGATTTCATAAAAATCGCTGACAATCTTCTTCCAGTTCAGATTTTCCACTTCAATATCATCAAGGCGGTCTTCAAGTTCTGCTGTAAAGCCAACATCAACAATTTCCTTAAAATATTTTTCCATTAGTTCAGTAACAATAAAGCCTAAATCTGTTGGAAGCAAAGATTTCTTTTCTCTTGATACATATTTTCTTTCCATCAATGTGGCTATAATTGGTGCATAAGTACTTGGCCTTCCAATATTTTTTTCTTCCAGATCTTTTACCAGACTGGCTTCTGTATATCTGGCTGGAGGCTGTGTAAAATTCTGATCACACTGTAAATCCAGCAGATTCAATTTATGCCCCACCTGAAGTTCAGGCAGCATTTTTTCATTATTCTCTTCACCAGCATCCTGATAAACTCTTAAATATCCATCAAACTTAAGTTTTGAACCATTTGCCTTTAATGTATAGTCGCCGTTTTCAATTTCAACAGCCATGGAATCATATACTGCTGCAGTCATCTGGCTTGCCATAAATCTTGACCAGATAAGCTTATATAAGTTATATTGGTCTTTGGTTAAAGACTCTTTTATTTCATCTGGAACTAAATCTATATAACTGGGCCTGATTGCCTCATGGGCGTCCTGCACATCCCTCTTTTTATTTGAAAAAATATTATTTGAATGATACTGTTCCCCATATCTTTCATTGATAAAGACTTTAGCTGCTGATTTAGCCTCTTCTGAAATTCTTACTGAATCTGTTCTGATATAGGTTACCAGACCAATTGTCCCATGTCCCTTTACTTCTACGCCTTCATAAAGCTGCTGTGCAATCATCATGGTTTTTTTCGTGTAAAACCCTAATTTATTCGCAGCATCCTGCTGCAGGCTGCTGGTAGTAAAAGGAGCATACGCTCTTTTGTTTCTTTCCTTTTTCTCTACTTTTTTAACAATGTAGTCATTCTTTTTTAGGGCAGCAACAATGGTATCTGCTGCTTCTTTATTGTCAACAGTTATTTTCTTACCCAGATATTCAATCAGCTTAGCAGTAAATTTCTTTTTTTCAGTAGATTTTCCTTTTTCATCCTGCATCTCAGAAAGCATAGCAGCAATATTCCAGTATTCTACAGGTTTAAAATCTTTTATCAGATTTTCCCTGTCACAAATCAGTTTAAGGGCTGCCGATTGAACACGGCCAGCACTTAGTCCACGCCTTATCTTCCTCCATAATAATGGACTGATCTGATACCCAACAAGTCTGTCTAACACTCTGCGAGCCTGTTGTGCATCAACTAATTTTGTATCAATAGTTCTTGGATTTTTTACTGCAGTCTGAATTGCATTTTTAGTTATTTCATTAAAAACGATTCTGCAGGCTTTTGTAGGATCAATTCCCAAAAGATGGGCAATGTGCCAGGAAATAGCTTCTCCTTCCCGGTCCGGGTCAGTTGCTAAATAAACTTTATCAGCATTTTTGGCCTCTTGTCTCATAGCTTTGATTACATCGCCTTTTCCTCTTATGGCTATGTACTGAGGTTCAAAATTATTTTCTAAATCGATACCCAGTTTACTTTTTGGCAAATCCCTGACATGGCCAACCGAAGCAACCACTTTGTATTTGCTACCTAAAAATTTTCCTATTGTCTTTGCCTTAGATGGTGATTCCACTATCACCAGATTCTTAGAGCTTGCCATATATTAATCCTCCTAAGGGAAATTTTATCTACTATATTATTATCTCTATACAAAAAATGATTATATTTCTATTTTCATCAGTTTGCAATAAAAATTTTGCCCAGTGCCGAATAAACGATCCCTTTCATCTCCAGAATTGTAACGATTGCATTTACTTCTGAAATCTTCATATTCGTCTCTCTACAGATGTAATCAGCTGTGACTTCTCCTGACTGATTAACTATTTTCAGAACCTTTTGTTCATCTTTTCCAAGCTGTTTTATAATATTCGCTGTATCTTTTTTATTTATTCCTATAATATCAAATATATCGTCAATCACCGCCAAAGGATATGCTCCATCCTGAATTAATTTATTTGTTCCGATGGAATAGAAACTATTAATATTTCCCGGTACAGAAAAAACCGTTCTGCCCTGTTCCGCCGCTCTTTCTGCCGTGATAAGTGATCCACTGTTCAATCCGGCTTCTACCACTACAGTTGCCAGACACAATCCGCTTATAATTCGGTTTCGTTGGGGAAAAGTAAACCTGCTTCCAGGATATCCTGGCGGATATTCAGATAATAAAAGGCCTTCTTCTGCTATTCTGTCCCTTAATGTCCGGTTAAACGCAGGGAAACAGATATCAATTCCACACCCCAGCACTGCAATGGTTTTTCCATTAACGGAAAGTGCCCCTTTATGGCTTATAGAATCGATTCCTGCAGCCATTCCGCTTACCACTACTATATCATTATCCCCCAGGCGTTTTCCAATTTCATTTGCTGCCCAGTGTCCATAGGAGGAAGCCTTTCTTGAACCAACTACTGCTACTGCCGGCAGGGAAGCCAGCGCAAGGTTGCCGATATAGTAAAGCTGTTCAGGCGGGTCCTTTATATACTTTAACATACCAGGATACTCTTTAGAGTTTAACATAACTTTCTTCACACATTTTATAATATTCATGTTTATTCACCAATTTCCTTAGTATTCCCATCTGTCATTCTGTAACTTAAAGCCTCTGCCAAATGTATCGCTTCTATATTTTCACTGTCTTCCAAATCTGCAATAGTACGTGCTATTTTTATTACCCTGCTGTAAGCCCTTGCACTTAAAGATAAGGCTTTAAATGCAGATTTCATAAGTTTTTCACCCTCCTTATTTAATTTACAATATTGCTTAATTAAAGAAGGGGTAAGCTGTGAATTAAATAAAACAGATTGTGTATCATATCTGTCAAGCTGCTTCTTTCTGGCACTTTCTACCTTTGCCCTCATTTCCAGAGAGCTTATAGAATTAATTTTCTCTCTTTGGGATAAATATTTATAATCTACGGGTAAAACTTGTATGTTTAAATCAATCCGATCCATCAACGGTCCTGAAATTTTGTTTTTGTAATGATTAATTTGTGTCTGTGAACAGCAGCATTCATGAAACTGACTCCCCAAATAACCACATGGACAGGGATTACTGGCTGCTATAAGCATCACCTGACAAGGGAAACTGAATTTTCCTCCTACTCTGTCTATGGTTACCATTTTATCCTCTAAAGGCTGCCTGAGCATCTCCAGCACTTTTTTATTAAATTCAGGAAATTCGTCCAAAAACAGTACTCCCAGATGTGCCAGAGATAATTCTCCTGGCATGGGCTTATTTCCCCCGCCAACCAGTGCTGCTCCTGAAATAGTATGGTGTGGCGCACGGAATGGCCTTTCCGTTACAAGAGGTAAGTTTTTCGATAGTCTTCCTCCAATACTGTAAATTTTAGTAACCTCCAGACATTCTTCATATGTCATCCGGGGCATTACTGTAGGGATTCTTTTAGCTATCATGGACTTGCCAACCCCCGGCGGTCCCGTCATCAGCATTCCATGTCCCCTGCACAGCAGATAGTTACCGCTCTTTTTACGGATTCCTGTCCTACAACTTCTGAATAATCTAAAGAATAATTTGGCAGGTCATATAGTATCTTGTTCTTTACTCTGTAAGGCTTAATGGGTTCTTCTCCGTCAAAGTGTTTAATTAGTTCGCTGAGGTTTCCTGCAGTATATAACTCTACCCCTTTTACAAGAGCAGCTTCTTCCACATTTTGCCTTGGCAAAACAATTTTGTTAATGCCACATGCCTGAATGCCTATAATTAATGGCAGTGCGCCATCTACTCTGTTTATGTTACCCGCTAAAGATAATTCTCCCATAAAAGCATATTCTTTAACTGCATTTCCAGGTATTTGGCCAACTGAAGCCAAGAGCCCTATGGCAATAGGCAGATCAAAATGGCTTCCTTCTTTTTTTGTATTAGCCGGTGATAAATTCACCGTAATTCTTTTTGCTGGGAACTGATATCCTGAATTAATAATTGCGCTTCTTATTCTTTCTTTGGCCTCCCGCACTGTAATGTCCGGCAGTCCAACCATTGTAAGGGATGGAAGCCCTGGCAGCAAGTCGGTTTCTACTGAAACCAGATTTGCTTCCAGCCCACGAAGCGCACCTGTAAATACTTTTGACAGCATTGATTTCCTCCTTTAAAATGCATTCTCTGTATGACGTATATATGCCTTTTCTCCCCGATATAATATTTCCACCACATCTATTCTTCTGCTTATATTTCCAATGTTATTTTTCATAACATAAAATGCCGCCACCCTTCTTAAATGTAACTGCTTTGTTTTTGTAACAGACTCACAAGGCAATCCATAACTTAAACTTCTTCTAGTTTTTACTTCCACAAAAACTAAAGTTCTGTCTATGCATGCAATAATATCTACTTCTCCCATCCTGCATCTGAAATTTCGTTCTAATACCTGATACCCCTTATTTTTCAGGTAGTTTGCAGCAACTTCTTCTCCCTGTACTCCCAGGCTCATTTTTCCTTACCCCCTTCAATATTTGTATATTTTGTAAGCTTTTCTATATTTTATATTTATTGTAATAAATTGTCAAATATTTATAAAAAAAATCCGATTTTTAAACCGGACTATTTATTTACTTAAATGCAAACTTTTTTATAGCGGCTGCTACACCATCTTCATCATTTGTACTGGTTATGTATTTTGCCATGGCCTTAACGGAGTCTTTTGCATTACCCATTGCCACCGGTAATCCAGCAACCTTTAGCATGTCTTCATCATTTGTACTGTCTCCACATGCCATGATACATTCCGGACTTACTTCCAGTTTATTACACAATACTTTTAATGCAGAAGCTTTACTGGTAGTTTCACCGCCTATCTCTATGTTATGGTCTGATGAACTGGTTATGGTGATGTGTTTTAGCTCCATGAGCTTTTCTTTTATTAACTTTCTATCCTGCTTGTTTGCAAAATTTATATTTATATTCTCTATATTTTCTTTATTTTTAATCATCATGTTAAGCACATTCTTATACGGCTGTCTTGTTTTTCTAACATATCTTATATGACTTTCCGTTATTCCAACCTGATCTAAATTTTCAAAAATATGTTTCTCAATATAAGCCTTTCCTTTTACAAAAACCTCCACCATCAGTTCATGAGTGCTTAACAGATTATATACATGTTCCAGCGCTTCAGGGCTATACAATTTTCATATATCAATTTTTCCCTTCTTAAATCCGTGATAGCCGCCCCATTGGAAGTAATGATATATTCTATTCCTGGAAGTCTTAAAACATCTTCTGGTAAAGCAGATTGTACTCTGCCTGTTGCTATCACTACGTGGATTCCCATTTCAGTGGCTCTGTTCAGAGTCTCTTTGGTGAAAAGAGTCATTTTTCCCTCACTGTTTAAAGTCGTTCCATCTAAGTCCAATGCTATAAGTTCAATTCTCATAATCTCACCCAATAATATCTAAAAATTCCCGGTTATATCTTCTTATAAACTTCATATTACAGGAGTCCCCATGTCCTGGATATATAGTTATATCATTTTCCCATTTATTAATAATCTCTTTTATGGAATTTTCCATTTTATAATCTGAACCGTCCTTTAAATCAGTTCTTCCTAAATCCGTATTAAATACAGTATCCCCGGTAAATGCCAGTCTGCTTTTTACCGAATAAAAACAAACGCTGCCCTCTGTATGGCCTGGTGTATGCAAAACTATTATTTCTTCTCCATCCAGATCAAGTGTCATTCCATGTTCCATGGTAACATCCACTTTGGACTTATACATATCCAAATCACCCCAATGCATATATACAGGACACTCCTTCAATTCCCTTAACCGTTCTACTGCCCCGGTATGGTCATAATGATGATGTGTTAACAGGATTCCTGTAAGCTTTAATTTTTCTTCTTTTATCTGCTTTACAAATTTATCAGCATTGTATCCCGGATCAATGACAAAGCAATTTCCACCATTTTTTTGAAAAATGATGTAACCATTACTTTCTAAATTGCCCCCTACAATTCTTTTAATTCTCATACTTATACCTCTTCATATGCACACTAATACTAAAATCACCCTTAATTCTAGACTATTTTAGGATATCTTGCAAATATATGTTGCCAAAATATAAAGAAGTGATAAAATAGTTCTTACTACTGCTCAAGCAGTAGTACTTTATATGCAATAATCAACTTGATATTACAAGTAAAAAATAAAACAAATAAAAGAGGGAATTAAATGAAAATAGCTATAGCTGGTGCAGGAAAACTAGGCTTAAAAATTGCCGAATCCTTACTGGTGGGAAACCATTCTATAACAATTATTGATAAAAATGAAGAAGTGACACGTAAATTAAATAGTCATATGGACATATTAACCGTTACTGCCAATGCCAAACAAATCAGCATTCTACAGGAATTAAATATTCAGACCTATGATTATTTTCTTGCTGCAACAGATCGGGACGAAAAGAATATAGTAATAGCAAGCTTTGCAAAAAAACTGGGCTGCCCAAAGGTAATAGCAAGAGTAAGAGATCCAGAGCATATGAATCAATTAGATTTTATCAAAGAAACTATGGAAATTGATTACATAGTAAACCCGGATCTAGCAATTACAGTGGAAATATATAAATATCTTGTAGAGAAATACACACTTAGCAATGGTATATTCTCAAGTGGCAAAGTTTCACTTCTTGAATTCCCTGTAAAAAAAATGCCTGATATTATTGGCACTTCCATGGCTGACATTGGAAAAATATTTCCGGGGATGCTCATGGTGGGTATATCCAGAAGCGGCAAGGTTATTGTCCCTCACGGAGATACAACCATTCAAAAAGGCGATGGTTTATATATTATAGGAGAAAGACAGCCTATCCAGAAACTGGCTTCTAAAGTACATGAAAAAGGCAAATACACTAACCTGCAAAAAGTTATGATTCTCGGCGGAGGCAAAACAGGACTTTATCTTGCGAAAAAGCTTTCTGATTTTGGTATCAGTGTTAAAATTATTGAGCGTGACAAATCCCGATGTCATTATCTGTCCACCCATTTGGCTGATGTTATGATATTACATGGGGATGCAACAGATATTAATCTTCTGGAAGAGGAAAATCTTAACGATATGGATGCAGTAGTTACAGCAACTGGGTTCGATGAAGAAAACCTTCTCCTGGCTCTTATGGCAAAACAACACAATATTGAAGATGTAATAGCCAAAGTAAGCAGGGAAAGTTATGTAAGTCTGATTGAAAAAATGGGTATTGATATGGCCTTGAATCCACTCAATATAACTTCTGCAAGTATTCTCAGATTTATTCAGGGTTCTAAACGTGTGCTTTCATCGCAGCTTATACAGGGGCAGGCAGAAATCATGGAAATTATCGCGGTTAAACAGATGGCCCTTATTGGCATTCCCATCAAAAACCTGAAACTTCCTGAAGGTGTAATCATTGCAGCCATTCATCGTGGAATGCAGGTTATTATTCCTACAGGGGAAACAAAAATCCAGGAAGATGACAAAGTTATCATTCTTTGTCTTTTATCTGAACTGCCAGATTTGGAGAAGCTATTAAGCAATAATAAAATAGGATTTTTAAGCAGGAGATAATTGTTATGAATTTAAATATTAAAGCATTTATCAGATCCTTAGGAGTTCTTATGATGGTTATGGGGCAGCAATGGTATTGCCCCTTATTGTTTCTGCCATTTATAACGAAAAAGACATTGTTATATCTTTTATAAGCACTATCGTGCCGGTATCCATCATAGGATTTGTTCTTTACTACAAAGTGGTTCCAGTTCAGACAGCCCTTACAGTGCGTGACGGGTTCTTAACTGTATCTGTTTGCTGGATACTTGCCTCATTTATAAGTGCAATGCCTTTTGTATTATCAGGATCTATTCCTAATATTTTTGATGCATTTTTTGAATGTTCTTCTGGTTTAACAACTACTGGGGCTACAGCTTTAAAGGATATCGAAAGTTTATCAAAAGGTATCCTGTTCTGGCGCGCATTCACTCACTGGATTGGTGGAATGGGAATCTTAGTTTTTGCTGTTGCTCTTCTTCCCTCCTTGGGAATCGGTGCTAATACCCTTGCTGCAACAGAAGCTCCAGGCCCTACCATGGACAAAATAACACCTAAGATTTCTGATTCTGCAAAAAATCTTTATACCATTTATACTATACTTACACTTTTAGAAATTATCCTTTTAATGCTGGCTGGAATGGATTTATTTGATGCATCCACTCATACCTTTGGTTCTGTTGGTACGGGAGGTTTTTCTAATTATAACAATAGTATAGCCCATTTTAACAGTGTTCCTATAGAAATGATTATAACAGTATTTATGATCCTTGCAGGTGTGAACTTTAACCTTTATTTCTATACTTTTAAAAATAAAAGAGGAATCAGGAAACTTCTGGTAGACGAAGAATTCAGATTATACATAATCATTATAACAGTTATTACAATTTTAATAAGCCTCAATCTATGGTTATCCCATACTTATGAAAACTTGGGACAGTCTCTGAGATTTTCAGTATTTCAGACGGCATCTATATTGACAACTACTGGATTTGTATCAGCTGATTACGATTTCTGGCCCACTTTCAGCAAAATGCTGATATTTACATTAATGCTTATAGGTGCCTGCTCTTCTTCCACTGCTGGAGGCGTAAAAGTTATACGATTTCTTGTAGTCTTAAAACTTATTAAAAGAAGTATTCAGGTTAGATTACATCCAAATGCAATTATCTCAATAAAAATCAACGATAAAAAATTAAGTATTGACACTGTTTCAGAAATTGCAAATTTTATATTTCTTCATATATTAGTGGTATCTGTTTCTACACTTTTAGTCAGTCTGGATGGCTATGATATCATAACGAATTTAAGTGCAGTTCTAACCTGTATTGGCAATATCGGGCCTGGATTCAGTCTGGTGGGTCCTTCCATGAATTTTAGCATTTTTTCTGACCCGGTTAAGTTTCTGTTATCTTTTGTAATGCTTGCCGGCCGGCTGGAACTTTATGCTTTTATTGTACTTTTAATGCCTCGGTTTTGGCAACAGAATAAATAGTAGGGGAAATTATTATGTCATTTAATTATCGTATTATATTTAAATCAGTCAGTATTATACCCGTTATTTTAGGTATTTCTATGTTTATACCTATGTTTACTGCTTACTATTATAACGAATGGCAGGAACTTAAAATTTTTTCAATACTAGCAGCAATTATGATAATTATTCCGTTCTTATTGTTTCATTACCTGAGAAGATCATCAGGGATAATAAGAATGCGTGATGGTTACCTTACGGTTGCTCTTTGCGGCATAACTGCCTGCCTGCTGGGTGCCCTGCCTTATTTGGCATCCGGTCAGACTACATCCATAATAGATTCTCTTTTCGAATCTATATCTTCTTTAACCACTACCGGTGCAACTCTTTTTAATCTGGACACCATACCAAAGAGTCTGCTTATGTGGAAAGGGGTTTGTAACTGGTTGGGAGGCATTGGAATCCTGATATTATGTATATCGGTTCTTCCTGCATTAGGAATTGAAGGAAAAACATTAGCCCAGGCTGAAGTGCCAGGACAAATTTTAGGCAAGATAACAAATCGTACTTCAGATTCAGCAAAATATCTGTATGTGGTATATATTACATTTACAGTAGCAGAATTTATCCTTCTGTCACTGGGGCCCATGAATATTTTTGATTCTATCATAAACACTATGGCAAGCGTAAGCACAAGCGGACTGGGTAGCATAAACCATGCTTTTTCACATTATAATAGTTTCTATAATGATACGGTTATAGGCACATTCTCACTGCTTGCTTCTGTGAACTTTACATTATATTTTCTGATTATTCATGGAAACTGGAAGGCAATTATATCAAATATTGAACTGAGAGCCTTTTTGGTTATTATTTTTTTAAGTTCTTTGTTTGTTATTTTAAATTTATACTTAACAAATACATATGGACTTTCAGAGGCCATAAGATATGGAATTTTTCAAGTGATATCTATATCCACCACCTCTGGATTTTCAATAGAGGGGCATGGTGGCTGGCCATCATTCAGCCTGGTTCTTCTCACCGTACTGATGCTTATTGGCAGTTGCTCTTTTTCTACTGGAGGTGGAATTAAAGTAATAAGATTTCTTGTTTTGTGCAAACTAGTTGCAAGAGGATTTACCAGACGAATCCACCCACGTTCTGTGGTTGCTGTAAAAGTAGGAGGTCGCCCTATTTCAGCTTTAAGAGTATCCTATATTACTGTATTTATCATGGTATATTTTATACTTATAATCATAGGAAGTATCCTCCTGTCCCTGCAGAATCTTGATTTAATCACAACATTGTCTTCGTCCTTAGCTATGATTTCAAATGTTGGAATTGGGTTTGGTGATGTTGCAGCAGGGAACTTCAGTATTTACTGCAGGCCTTTACGTCTGGTATTATGTTTCCTTATGATTGCAGGAAGATTGGAATTGTTTACAGTTATAACCCTGTTTATGCCGTCTTTCTGGAATCCTTCTAAATTTAAAAACTATTAATTGAATAAAAAATAAATTAAAAGCAAACTACTAAAGTAGTTTGTTTTTAATTTGTATACTTAAAATCAACTTATAGATTTTGAAAGGAGTTTTTTTATGTTAGTAAAAGACATTATGACCTCATGTGTCAGTTGTGTGAAACCTGACAGCACCGTTTCACAAGTGGCTAAACAAATGAAACAGGAAAACATTGGCTCTATTCCCGTTTGTAATGATTCAGGACGTGTATTGGGAATCATTACAGATAGGGATATCGTCCTTCGTTCCGTTGCAGAAGGAGATAACAGCTTAAAAGCCCAGGATATTATGTCACAGAATATTACTTGTGCAACACCTAGTATGAACGCCCATGATGCTGCACTTCTGTTCTCGAACCATCAGATTAGACGCTTACCTGTAATTTCTAATGACAGACTGGTTGGTATTCTTTCCCTTGGGGACATAGCTCAAAAAAATATTCTGGTAGATGAAGCAGGTGACGCCCTTTCTGCCATATCAAAACCAAACGGCCTGAGATAAATCTCAAGCCGTTTTTTTATTCTTCTTCGATTACAAAATCAATTTCCCTGTCGTCTACGTTGGCCCTTGATACACGTATTCTGACTTTATCTCCAAGAGTGTAGATCTTATTGGTACGCTGCCCTATAAATCTATATTTTGTCTGTTCAAAATCATAATAGTCATCGTTTAAGCTTTCCACCCTTACCAGACCTTCTATTGTATTAGGCAGTTCAACATAAAATCCATAATTAGTAATTCCACTTATAACACCTTCAAAACATTCTCCAATATGATAAGACATATACTCGGTCTTTTTCAGTTTTTCAACTTCACGTTCTAATTCCTGAGCATGCCTTTCCGCTTTGGAAGAAAGTTCTGAAGCAGTTTCCGTTTTCTTTCGAAGTTGCTTATTTCTCTTGTCACTGATACCGCCATCAATTATTTCTTTAATTATCCTGTGTATAATTAAATCCGGATATCTTCTGATTGGAGAAGTAAAATGACAATAATACTTTACTCCTAATCCAAAATGTCCATCACAAGAAACATCATAAAAGGCTTTTTTCATTGATCTAAGCATAACAGTATTTACTACATTCTCGTAAGACTGACCTTTTACTTCTTTAAGCAAATCGCTGAGTACTCTTGGATGAATATTTTCCGTATTACCTTTCATCACAATGCCAAATCCTCTGACAAAACTTTTAAATTCATCTATTCTGTCCGTGGCAGGCTTTTCGTGTACACGATAAACAAAAGGTGCCTCCATCCAGAAAAAATGTTCTGCTACTGTCTCATTGGCAATCAGCATGAATTCCTCTATGATGCGGTTTGCAATACGTCTCTCTGCAGTTTCCACAGTAACCGGGATACCAGCATCATCTAATGTAATATACGCTTCGTCAAAATCAAAATCCAGACTACCTCTTAAATCTCTTTTTTTATGCAATATATCAGCAAGTGATTTCATGGTTAAAATGTCTTTATAGATATCATCATATTTGGAAATCAGATCAACAGCATTTTTTTCAAGCATATCTGATACATCATCATAAACCATGCGATGTGCAGAATGAATGATACTTTTAAAAATATCGTGACTAACCACTTCCCCAGTAGAATCAATTTCCATGGAAACTGAAAGCGTCAGTCTGTCCACATCAGGATTAAGACTGCATATTCCATTTGAGAGGGCTTTTGGCAGCATCGGAATAACCTGATCTACAAGATATACGCTGGTGCCCCTCTTTAAAGCTTCTTTATCCATGGCTCCATCTTCTGTTACATAATGACTGACATCCGCAATATGCACCCCTAGTAGATAATTTCCATTTTCCAGCTTTTCTATTGATATAGCATCATCTAAATCTTTGGCATCAGCACCATCTATGGTTATTATTGTTTTATTTCTAAGATCAACTCTTCCCTTCCGTTCTTCATCAGTTATAGGCTCAAATTCTGCATCTTTTTGTTCTTTTACCTTAGAAACAGCTTTTGCTTCTGCATTTACTCTGCTTGGGAAAGTCTGAAATAAATTGTACTGTCTTATCAGTGCTTTTATATCCCCGCCGGCTTCTCCAAATCTGCTGATTACTTCAGTGATTTTTCCTTCTGCACTGTTTCCTTCTTCTGGATACTTAATGATCTGTACAACAACTTTATCTCCAGTTTCAGCATTTTTCCAGTCGCTTTTCTTTACAAAAACATCCTCATTATAAAAATGTTTATCATCTGGTACCACAAAGCCGAATCTCTTATTTTTTTCAAAAGTTCCTACTATTTCTTTTACTCCATGGGTGATTATTTTGTCAATAATACCTTCTCGTGATTTGCTATCTCTGTCTTTTGGTAATAATGCCACTAAAACATAATCACCATTCATAGCTCCATTTAAATTTTTACCTGCAATGAATATATCCTGCCTTTCTTTTTCATCCACAGGATTTTCTTCTTCATTGACTTCAGGAGTGACAAATCCAAAGCCCTTTTTGTGTTTTGACAATATACCCTTAATGGTCTCTATATTTGCATGAGACACTTTTTTTCGTTTATCCACCTTCATAAATTCCGGTTTCGTATCTTCTCTTTTCTTTTTATCAAATATCTTTTTACTCATAAGTTCAGTATACCACAATTTAGAAATATATGCCTTTATTTTCATAGCATATTATATTTTTCACATAAAACATAAAGGATGGCGTAAGCCACCCTTTATTTCTTTTATTGGTTACAGGTTATTATTTTTATTGTTGTCGGTGTTGTTATTATTAACAGCACCATTTGTTGTCACTAAATCTTTAGCAGCATTACCCGCATTATCAGCAGCATTGTTTAAATCATTACCAGCTTTGTTTAAATTGTTATCAGTACCATTATTATCTGTCACAGTATTAGGTGTAGTTGGATTTAACCCTGTTCCTGTTCCCTTGTTACTGCATGCTACAAATGCCATTAAAGCGATAACCAATAAAAGTCCTAGAAAAATTCGTCTTTTTCTCAATTGCTTCAACTCCTCTCTTTTTTCTCAGTCTTAGTATTATCAAAATGCCGCTTTTTACTCCAAATAAAACATAAAAATTTAAGTTAAAAATCACTATTTAATGTCAATTTTAAAAAAATATGATAAATTACTGAGTGAAATGCTTTTTTTATACGAATATATAGTTAAATGACGTCAAAACAAAATATTATATTTTTTTTATGTGAGGTAAATATGAATGATGACAATCAATTAATTCAACTAATTAAAAAAAATCCACAAGAAGGATTATCAGCTGCCATCGATTTGTATGGAAGTACTATAAAATGGATTGTAATAAAAATTATTGGCCACTGGAATTCTCAGGATATAGAAGAATGCATATCGGATATTTTTGTAAAATTATGGATGAATATAGATAATTTTAAAATTGAAAGTAACATCTCTTTAAAAAGCTATTTATGTGGAATAGCAAGACATACAGCAATTGATTATCTAAGAAAAGCAAAACTCCATTTTGAAATCATTCCTATTGAGGAAAATGATATTGGTTTATCTGTAGATTTTACAGATGAACTTGCAAAACAAACCAATTGTCTGATTCTTCAGGAAGCTGTGGATGCTCTCCCAGAGCCTGACAGGGAAATATTCATCCTTAGATATTATTTTCATGAACGAATAAATTCTATTGCCCAATCCCTTTGTCTTAGCCCAAAAGCAGTTGAAAACAAGTTGTATCGCGGGAAAAAGGTACTTAGGGATTCCTTAATTGAAAGGGGGATTATCATATGAAAAGTTTAGAGGATATTATGGGATTTTATAACTTAAAGGGCGAAGATATCAAGGGACACAATCCCATTTCTGCTGATGAAAGAGCTAGAATTCTGCAAAGAACCCTGGATAAAGCTGCATTAATAAAAAACCCCAAAAAAGCACACAGAAAAAGATTGATTATGCTAGCAGCAGCCTGTATAACCATCTTTGCTCTAGGTGCCGTATCTTTTGCTGCTACTACATTAAACGGCAGCCTTCTAAATTTCTTCCATCCTGAAGGCCAAAATGAAACAGATTTATTAAACAGTTTAGGAACAATAATTGATAAACAGGTTACAGAAAACGGTCTTACCATAGATGTAAAAGAGGCGGTTGGAGACAGCAATGCAGTTTATGTGCTCTTTGATTTAATTGGCCCAAAAAACATGCCATTAGACCAGGAGCAATACGCCTTTGTGAGCCAGTTTGTGGATATTGATAATTACTTTTCTCTGCACCATGGCTCAGGCTATAGCTTCCAGTGTTTAGAAGATTCAAATCCAAAAGATAATATTAAACCTATGATGTTGAGTTTTAGCTCCAGTGAAAGACTTGCAGGGAGGAATATGACCTTTAGATTTAAAGATTTTTCCAGATATAAAACAGAAGAAGAATTAAAAGGCCGGCCTGAAAGTTTTGAAGGAACTCCTGGTGATGAAAACGATGTATATAATATATTAATACCAGGTAACTGGGAAATAACTTTTCCTCTGAATTATAGAGACAATACAGCTGTCTATAAGCTAAATAAAAGGTTAGAATATCACCATATTTCTTTAAAAGTTAAAGAAGTCCGATTATCACCCATATCCATCAGTATGACTTTAAATACCTTTTCTGAGGTAAGAAGCGATGATATTCATGACGCGCCACTAATAATTCACATGAAAAATGGTGAAACCATAAACGCAGATGAGGGCAGTCGTGGCACAAATACCAGCACTTTTAAAATTGTAGTAGATGCTCAATTTAATAAAATAGTAAATCCTGCTGAAATTAAATCAATAGAGTACTGCGGTACTATACTTCCTATCAAATGGTAGTTCTTTCACTATAAATGGTTCCTTTATCATAAACAATATAAAAGCAAAGTCCGAGATGGGACTTTGCTTTTATATTGTTATGTATTTTTATTAAATGCGCTGAGAGGATTTATACCTCAACGGTCCAGCCAAGTTTATCTTCTACTTCACCAATCTGAAGTCCATAAAGCTCATCATATAGTTTTTGAGATAATTCACCAATCTCTCCAGTATTTATTACCACCTTCTCGCCTTTCCATGAAAGTTCTCCCACTGGAGATATTACTGCTGCAGTACCAGTTGCAAACATCTCAACCAGTTTACCCTCTTTTCCTGCATCAAAGACTTCATCGATGGTCATTCTTCTTTCTGCCACTTTAATGCCCCATTGTTTCAAAAGATTTATTACAGAATCTCTGGTTATGCCAGGCAAAATGGTTCCTGTAAGAGGTGCGGTAATGACCTCATCATCTATTTTAAAGAAAGCATTTGAAGTACCAATTTCTTCAACATATTTTCTTTCTACACCATCAAGCCATAACACTTGTTCATAGCCGCTTTCGTGAGCTTTCTCCTGAGACTTAAGTCCTGCAGCATAGTTACCGCCTATTTTAGCAAAGCCTGTACCTCCTGGTGTAGCTCTTACAAATTCATTTTCTACATATATCTTAGTAGGAGCAAGACCTCCAGCATAATATGGCCCTACAGGGCTCAGTATAACCATGAATAAAAAATGATCTGCCGGCCTTACTCCAAGAAATGGTTCATCTGCAATGATGAACGGTCTTATATATAGTGAGGTTCCTTTTTTATCAGGAATCCAGTCTTTATCTACATCCACAACAGCTTTAATTGCTTCCACAAATAATTCTTCATCAATGTGTGGAATACACATTCTTTCGTTTGTATTTGTAGTTCTCTTCGCATTCATATCTGGTCTGAATAAAAGTACTCTTCCATCTTTTGACTTATATGCTTTTAACCCTTCAAACATTTCCTGCGCATAGTGAAAAACTGCTGCAGCTGGATCAAGCTGAAGTGGTGCATAAGGCTGAACTCTACCATTATGCCAGCCCTTTTCTGGATCATACTCCATAATAAACATATGGTCTGTAAATACCTGTCCGAAACGTAATGTATCAGGATCTGGTTTCTGCTTTGGATTATTGGTTTTTGTTACTGGAAAATTATATTTCATGACTATCCTTCCTCTCTTGCCCTATATATTTAAATATTTTAAATTTGTTTTGTTACCCTATTATAATAATCCTTAATTTTTAAATAGTCAATGATTTTTTGTTATTTTAAACAATATATTTTGTATTTTTTTGTTTTTGTAATACAAATCATCCCGTTCTATACAAAAATCCAACCCACATTGTAGACCTTTAAACACATTTCTTATTATTTGTTATATAGAAAATAGTCAAAAGGGTAGCGGCTATTATTGACATAATGCTTCCATAATAAAAAGGTGCCTGATTGCCCATATGGTCATACATAATCCCTGCAATAAGACTGGCAGGCAGTAATGTAATTCCCACCAAACAATTATAGATACCTAAACCAGTACCTCGTTTGTCTTTAGGTATTAAATCAGAAACTAAAGCCTTTTGAACTCCATCAGTGGCGGCGCTGTACAACCCGTATAATGCAAACAGTCCTGCCAGCATTCCGATGGAATTTGTTCTGCCGAATCCAAAATAAATAATTGCATAAAGCACATAGCCAAAAATGATAATTCTTTCTCTTCCTATCTTATCCGAAAGAATTCCAGCTGGTACGGCAAATAGTACGGATACGGCATTAAAAATTAAATATATTAATGGAATGAACTCGTCTGTAACCCCTACATCTCTGGCTTTTACAAGAAGCAATGCATCCGTAGAGTTTCCCAGTGTAAAGATAAAGATTATGGTTAAAAAAGCATAGTATCTGCTTGAAAAATCTTTAAATTTAATTTTGCTAAGGGGATTAACATTTTGCAGCTTAACTTCTTCAACAAAGAATATAATGCAGAAAAGGCCTATTATCCCCGGTATAATTGATATGAGAAAAATTTTCCTGTAAGGTTCCGGACAAAAGAATAAAATGGCAAATGCTAATAGCGGGCCTAATATAGCCCCGCTATTATCCATAGCTTTATGAAATCCAAAGCTTTTACCTTTTTCACGGCCATCTGCAGAGGCAGCTATCAAGCTGTCTCTGGGTGCTGTTCTTATTCCCTTTCCTACTCTTTCAGTAAACCGAATGAAAAGCACTTGCATGGGGGATACCGCAAAAGCAAACAACGGAGAAATGATCGCTGTAAAACCATATCCTATAATCATAAAGGGTTTGTTTCGTCTGATTTTATCACTCCACCAACCTGATAATGCTTTTATGACAGATGCAGTGCTTTCCGCTATACCTTCAATAAAAGACAGCTCGGTCTTACTGGCTCCCAGACTTAACAAAAACATTGGCATTACAGCATAAACCATTTTTGTTGTAGTATCTGTAAAAAAGCTTGTAAGCCCTACGAAAAAAATATTTTTTTCTATCCCTAGGATTTTCTTTTTTCTTTTCATCATTATTTTTCTCAAAACTCTTAAACGGCTAAGATTTTCTTTATCCTATCCTTATGGGCAATAATTTTTCTGTACAGTTTTAAATATTAACATAATTCTATACTATTTTGAACTATTTCCAGAAAATACTTATGTACAGAACTATCCTCAGTAAGTTCAGGGTGAAAAGACATAGCCAGTTGATTTTTATATCGTACTGCTACTATCTTTTTATCTACTTCTGCCAGAATTTTCACTTCCGGAGCGGCCTCAATAATGTATGGTGCCCGGATAAAAGTCATGGGAATTTTTCCAATTTCTAACATATTCTCTTGTGTTTTAAAACTACCCAGCTGCCTTCCGTAAGCATTCCTTTTAACCGTTACTGGTAGTGTCTGAAAATGAACGGAAGAATCGTTTTCAATTTTATCTGCAAGCAGAATCAGACCCGCACAAGTTGCTAAAACAGGCATGTCCTGCTCTATTTTACTTTTTAAAGGCTCCATTAAATCAAGTTCTCTTAATAATTTACCCATTACAGTGCTTTCACCGCCAGGCAGAATCAATCCATCAAAAGATTGTTTCAAATCATCCCTTTTACGAATCTCAAAATATTCAATCCCTAATTGTCTAAGAATCAATTCATGCTCTGCATAAGCTCCCTGTAGAGCAAGTACGGCTATCTTCAATTTATTTACCTCTCTCAGCCATCAGTAGCTCTATTTCCTGTTCGTTTATACCAACCATTGCTTCCCCTAAATCTTCTGATAAATTTGCAATTAACCTGGCATCCTTGTAATTTGTAACTGCCTTTACTATTGCCTCAGCACGTTTTTCAGGATTTCCAGATTTGAATATTCCAGAACCTACAAAAACACCTTCTGCACCCAGCTGCATCATAAGTGCTGCATCAGCAGGAGTTGCTACTCCTCCCGCAGCAAAATTAACCACTGGCAGTTTGCCATTTTCATGAACATATTGAACTAAATCATAAGGTACCTGTAGTTCTTTTGCAATATTAAACAATTCGTCTTCTCTGGTACTCTGTATCTTAGCAATTTCTCTGTTCATCATACGCATATGCCTTACCGCCTGAACCACATCTCCCGTTCCAGGTTCTCCTTTTGTCCTGATCATGGAGGCCCCCTCATTAATTCTCCTCAGTGCCTCACCTAAATCCTTGGCCCCACATACAAAGGGAACGGCAAACTTTGTCTTATCAATATGATAAACATCGTCAGCAGGGGAAAGTACTTCACTTTCATCTATGTAATCAATTTCAATCGCTTCAAGTAACTGTGCTTCCACAAAATGACCAATCCTGCATTTTGCCATAACAGGTATGGTTACGGCTTCTTGTATGCCTTTAATCATTTTGGGGTCACTCATTCTTGAAACACCTCCGGCTGCTCTGATATCAGCAGGGATTCTTTCCAGTGCCATAACTGCGCATGCACCAGCCTTCTGGGCTATCTGTGCCTGCTGGGGTGTGGTTACATCCATAATTACTCCACCCTTTAACATCTGTGCCAATTGTTTATTCAATTCATATCTGTTTTCACCCATTGTTATTCTCCATTCATTTTAAAATTATTATGGGTTTCGCGCAAATCCCAGGAAAGGCTTCCTTTATTTTATATGGTTATTCCTAACATGTAACAAACCATTTCCTTATATTAAACATTATACGCTTTATTGATATTATTAAAATACGCAATTTTAATAATTTTATTATATACAGTTTTGGTTTCATTTGCATATTTATCGCAGTTTTATTAAACTGAATATATTTTTTTACAATTATCATAACTACAGTTTTATTATATAAAAAAGCAAGTGTCTTTATCAAACACTTGCTTTTTCTTAAGCATCCATCAATAAAATAAAGCAGAAAATGTAATATTTATGCATGCTACTGATGAGATAATTTTATAACATGCTCCAATGTTGCATTTTTTCTATAATAATAAGTTCCACCAGTAGAATAACTTAATGAAAATCCTGCTCTTTCATAAGCCGCAGTTGCAGAAGAATCAACTGCAACTGTGCATGTACCTCTTGCTACAAGATTAAGTGTAAGCGAATCTGAAAGCGAAGAATTATTATATATTTCATCCCATGTATGATAACCACTTTCCGCTACACTCCATGTCTTCTTAATTTTATGAAAGTTACTACCTTGACCGACAGACATTTCACATAAAGCACCCAATTCAACTTTGTAAGAAATGCCCAAAACAGAAGCAACTTTTTTTGTTACTATATACTCTCTGTCAATATATGATCCCCTATAAATTTCTGGATCATTAGCAAAGTCCGCTTGATAAACAGCTTCTGCCTTTTCCAAATTAATATTATCAATTTCTGAAATCCTTTGAATTGTTTGCTCTGGTGATAAATCTCTATAAGCAACTGTATATTCATCTGTATCTTCTAATACCTTATATTCTGGCAAATTTTCTCCATATGTATCTAGATCCGAGTCTGCATAAGCTAAACTTGTAAAGAGAAGCATAAAAATAAGTATAAATGATAAAATAATTGAATTTCTTTTCATTTTTAACCCCTTCCATCTTCTATTAATGTAATTTCATATTCAAAAGTTGTGTTAATCCTATTATAGTAGATTTTTTCATTATTTCGGGTAGGTATAATATAAGAACCTCTAGTCTTAACTTTTAGCTTTTCAGGACTTATTATGCGAGTATCTGTGTACGTCTCTTCCCATTTGTGATTCTCTGCAGATGTTAAAATGTTTTGACTGTTTAAAGAATAAAATTCAATTTTTTTATCTTCTAACATTGTGCATAGTAAAACGATTCTAATTTTATTCTTTTGTTTTTGATCAACTGTTGTATCAATTATATATTCTCTATTAAATGTGTTAAGTTTTTTCTCTTTTGGCATATAATTTTTATAATAAAGTTCTTTTGCTTGTATATAGTTTATATTTTTTAGTTCTTCAATTCTTTGTATAATTTGTTGTTGAGTCAAATCTCTATATTTCAGTGTGTATTCCTGAGTTTCTTTTACCATTGTATATTCGTTGAATTTTGCTTTATCCTTAGTCTTAATACATATTGCGGTTATGAATATAAAAATAATTAATATGAAAAAATAAAAATTATTTTTTTAATATTTCTTCCCCCTTTTTATTGATGTAATTGCTTAATTAATAACATTATATCATGTTATTCCAAATTTTATATATTTTTTATCAAATTTAACAATTTTATTGCTTAATGTCCTTGTACTTATGCTTCGAATGAAAAATACCGCTTCTCCCGAAGCGGTATAAAATAAAATCTATTTAAGTACTAAATTAGCCCACCTATTGCTACAAACAGAGGCGAAAAGACTAATGCTACAATAGTCATAAATTTAATTAAGATATTAATTGATGGTCCGGAAGTATCTTTTAATGGATCACCGACTGTGTCACCGACTACAGCGGCTTTATGAATATCTGACCCTTTACCTCCAAAGTGGCCTTCTTCAATATATTTCTTTGCATTATTTAATGCTCCGCCTGCATTAGCCATCATCATGGCAAGCAATATACCTGCTGGAAGGGCTCCCACAAGCATTCCACCCAAAGTTTCAGTTCCAAAAACAATACCTACTACTAAAGGAGCAATAATTGCAAGCAAACCTGGGGCAACCATTTCCTTAAGGGCAACCTTGGCTGAAATATCTACACAAGTAGCGTAATCAGGCTTTGATATTCCTTCCATGATTCCTTCATCTTCCCCAAACTGTCTTCTTACTTCCCCAATAATCAGATTCGCCGCCTTACCAACAGAATTCATTGTCATGGACGTAAAAGCGAAAGGAAGCATAGCACCAATAAACATACCAATGATAACTTTTGGATCAAGTAAACTGATTTCCTTAAGTCCTGTAACAGTGATATAAGATATAAAAAGTGCAAGGGATGTAAGTGCCGATGAAGCAATTGCAAATCCTTCACCAACAGCCGCAGTCTTGTTGCCAACAGTATCCAGCTTGTCTGTAATTTCCCTGACCTCCTGTGGAAGTTCACTCATTTCAGCTATACCTACTGCATTGTCAGATACCGGACCGTATACGGCCACGGCAACGGCCATAGCTGTTGTAGATAGCATACCTACTGCGAAAAGAGCAATTCCATATAGGCCTGCAAACTGAAATGCAGCATAAATTCCTGCTACAATAAAGAGAACCGGCCACACTGTTGATAACATACCAACACCTAAACCTGAAATAATCGTTGTAGCTGCACCATTCTGTGACTGCTCTGCAATAGTTTTAACATGTTTATAGTCACTAGAAGTATATATCTCTGTAATTTTTCCAATTATAATACCGCCTGCAAGTCCTGCAATAACAGCAACAGCATAGTGGTAGCTATTCAGCATAACCTTTGATAATATAACGGAAGCAATAACCACAACAATGCCAGATATGTACATGCCCATATTGAGAGCCTGTGAAGGATTTCCACTCTCTTTAGTTCTGACTCCCATAATTCCAATAAGTGATGCAAGAATACCGACAGCCGACAAAACAAGAGGGAACAACGCAGCCGCAGTTTCACTGAAAGTACCCCTGAATGGGCTGCTGCTACTGCTGCCAGGGTAATAGCTGCAATAATTGAACTCACATAGGATTCAAAAAGATCCGATCCCATGCCAACTACGTCACCAACATTATCCCCGACATTGTCCGCTATAACAGCCGGATTTCTGGAATCATCTTCTGGAATGCCAGCTTCAATTTTTCCTACCAAGTCCGCTCCCACATCTGCAGCCTTAGTATAAATACCACCGCCCACTCGTCCGAACAAGGCAATGGAAGATGCACCCAGACCAAATCCAGTAATACACTGTACCACAGTTGCAAGATTTAAAATAACAAAAATTACACTCAATCCCAAAAGGCCAAGTCCTGTTACACAAAGCCCCATTACCGAACCAGATCTAAAAGCAACTTTAAGTGCCTTACTCATACCTGATTCCATTGCTGCATTTGCAGTTCTTACATTAGCTCTTGTAACAACATTCATACCGCAGTACCCTGCAAGTACAGAAAGCAATGCCCCGACTACATAAAGGATGCCCGAAACCCAGTTAATAAAAAATCCAATAAGTAACGCCAATACTACAATCACGATTATCATAGTCTTGTACTCTCTTTTTAGAAAAGCCATCGCACCCTCTCTGATATAGCCTGCGATTTTTTTCATCCTGTCGTTGCCTTCATTAACTCTGTTAATCCATGCTGTAAGGGCATAAGCGAAAACCAGAGCAATAATTGCTGCAGCCATTGCTGCAAAGGCAAAAATACTCATAATCATCTCCCCCTCCTTAACAACATTTAAGAGGCGTCCTGGACACCTCTTAAATCAAAAATAATATTTTATTTTAATAATGAAACAATATAATAATGATTATATCTAATCTATTATTCAATAGTAACTAATGCTAGTGAAACAACGATAAAGCAAACTGCTGCTATTGTAGCGATTCTACTTAAAATAGCTTCATATCCCTTACTCTTCTTCTTGCCGAACAACTGCTCAGCACCACCGCCGATTGAACCAGACAGCCCTGCACTGTTTCCAGACTGCAATAAAATACTTGCAATCAAAACAATACTGGCAGCTGCAAGCACGATCATAAGAAATGTTTTCATATCTGCACCTCCTATACATGATTAACTTCTAAAGTCTACCACAAGTCCCAAAAAAAATCAAGGCTTTTTCCCACTATGTCAGAAAAAGCCTGAATTTGTTGATTAACCTCTTAGGTTGTAAAACGCTGATATACCAGCATATTGTCCCGATGTATCCAGTAATTCTTCAATGCGAAGAAGTTGATTGTATTTTGCTATTCGATCTGTTCTTGACAGTGATCCGGTCTTAATCTGTCCTGCATTTAATCCAACTACAATATCTGCAATTGTTACGTCTTCTGTTTCGCCGCTTCTGTGAGAAACAATAGCAGTGTATCCAGCTTTCTTAGCCATTTCAATAGCATCAAAAGTTTCTGTAAGTGTACCAATCTGATTAACTTTAATCAGTATAGAGTTTGCAACTCCTTTTTTAATTCCTTCTGCAAGTCTTTCAGTATTGGTTACAAATAAATCATCCCCAACTAGCTGAATCTTCTTTCCAAGTCGTTCTGTCAAAAGCTTCCAGCCATCCCAGTCATCTTCTGCAAGGCCGTCCTCTATAGAAATAACTGGGTATTTGGAAGCTAGCATTTCGTAATAAACTACCATTTCTTCAGCAGTTCTTGTCACACCTTCGCCTGTCAGATTATAAGCTTTCGTTTTTTCATCATAAAACTCACTTGCTGCCACATCAAGAGCAATCTTAATATCTTCTCCTGGTTTATATCCTGCTTTCTCAATGGCTTCAATAATAACTTGTATTGCTTCTTCATTGGTTGCAAGATCAGGTGCAAAACCACCTTCATCACCAACAGCGGTATTCATTCCTTTTCCTTTAAGAACAGACTTCAGATTATGAAATACTTCTGCTCCCATTCTTAAAGCTTCTCTGAACGTAGGGGCACCTACAGGCATGATCATGAATTCCTGGATGTCAACCGTGTTATCTGCATGGGATCCGCCATTCAGAATGTTCATCATTGGAGTAGGAAGTGTCTTTCCATTTACGCCTCCAAGATACTGGAATAGTGGGATTCCTAAACTGTTTGCAGCTGCATCAGCAGCAGCCATGGATACTGCCAGAATGGCATTCGCCCCTAGTTTACCCTTGTTTGGAGTACCATCAAGTTCAATCAGAAGCTTGTCCAGTCCAACCTGGTCAAGCACATTATAGCCAATGATTTCCTCGGCAATAATCTCATTAACATTATCTACTGCCTTCAGAGTTCCCTTACCTAAATATCTTTCTTTGTCACCGTCTCTTAGTTCAACGGCTTCATGTACACCAGTTGAAGCGCCGGAAGGAACAATGGCTCTTCCCATGCTTCCATCTTCAAGATAGATTTCAACTTCTACGGTTGGATTCCCTCTGGAATCAAGCACCTCGCGTGCTATTACTTCTTCTATAAATGGCATTTAGTTACCTCCATATTTTAAAAATTTACTATTTGGATAAACTCTTCTGGTACAAGGCTGGCACCACCTACCAATGCACCATCAATTTCTTCCATATTCATTATATCTGCAGCATTAGATGATTTTACACTTCCTCCATACTGAATGACTATTTTATCTGCTACATCATCATCGTATAATTCTTCTATAATATCTCTGATAAAACCACACATTTCATTAGCCTGTTCTGGTGATGCTGTTCTTCCTGTCCCAATAGCCCAGACAGGCTCATATGCTATGACCAGGCTCTGTGCCTGTTCAGCAGTTATATCTTTAAGACCTGCTGCCATCTGAGATTTTACCACTTCAAAAGCTGCCTCTGCATCTCTTTCCTCCAGACTCTCACCGACGCACATAATAGGTACAATACCAGTGGAAAATGCTTTATGTAGTTTTTTATTTACTGTATCATTGGTTTCTGCAAAAAACTGCCTTCTTTCAGAATGGCCTATGATGCAGTAATCCACTCCAATCTCCTTAAGCATAGCAGCTGATATTTCTCCAGTATAAGCTCCCTCCTCTGCAAAATGCATGTTCTGAGCCCCTACTTTAATATCAGTGCCCTGAAAAGCTTCCTTTAAGGTCTTCAATTGGGTAAATGGTGCACATACTGCTACCTGAATGTCTGAACTTACATATAGCTTTTTAAAAGATTCTGCAAAATCTTTCGCCTCTGCAGTAGTTTTAAACATCTTCCAATTACCAGCTATTAACGGTTTTCTGATCATGAACTCCTCCTTATACGAAACACTACATACTCTGTTTTATTTGTCTTGCAGGCAGGCAATACCTGGAAGTTTCTTTCCTTCCAGAAATTCAAGAGAGGCGCCCCCACCTGTTGAAATATGAGTCATCTTATCCGCCAGGCCAAACTGTTCTACTGCAGCAGCAGAATCTCCACCACCTATCACGGTGATACCTTTGCATTCTGCAAGAGCCTTTGCGACAGCTAGCGTTCCTTCTGCAAAATTAGACATTTCAAACACCCCTACAGGTCCGTTCCATACAACTGTTTTGGCATTTTTAACGGCATCTGCAAATAGTACCTGTGACTTCGGCCCTATATCCAGCCCCATCATGCCGGCAGGAATTTTGTCCATATCACAATAGGCTGCAACAGAATCATTAGCAAATTCTTTTGCCACTTTTACATCTACAGGTAAAAGAAGTTTAACCCCTAAAGACTCAGCTTTTTTTAGAAGTTCTCCTGCAAGTCCCACATTTTCTGCATCCAGAATGGAAGTACCGATTTCATATCCCATGGCTTTATAAAAAGTATATGCCATGCCTCCACCTATAATAAGCGTGTCCACCTTCTTTAAAAGATTTTCAATAACCAGTATCTTATCCCCACTTTAGCGCCACCCATGATAGCTACAAAAGGTCTTTCCGGATTTTCTACTGCACTGCCAAGGAACTGAACTTCCTTTTCAATTAAAAATCCTGAAACAGCCGGAAGATAATCTGCTATTCCGGCAGTAGAAGAATGAGCTCTGTGTGCAGTTCCAAAAGCATCATTTACAAAAATATCTGCCAGTCCTGCCAGTTCCTTGGAGAATTCAGTGCCGTTTTTCGTCTCCTCTTTTCTGAAACGGACGTTTTCAAGAAGCATAATTTCACCTGCTTCTAATCCTGCAGCCGTTCTTTTCACCGCTTCATTTATAACTTCAGGGGTACTGATAAATATGACTTTCTGGTTAAGAAGCTGATTAAGCCTTTCAGAAACAGGCCTTAGCGTATACTTCACATTTGCTTCCCCATCAGGTCTTCCTAAATGTGACATAAGGATAACACTTGCACCTTTTTCAAGCAAATATTTAATGGTAGGTAAAGCGGAAGTAATCCTGATATCATCAGTTATAACTCCATCTTTCATAGGCACATTAAAATCACATCTGACAATTACCTTTTTGCCTGAAACTTCAATATCTCTTACAGTTCTTTTCATGTTCTAATCTCCCCATACTTAAAAACTATTCTGTACTTATATTAGTAAACTTTTTACTATTACGCTCTGTCTACCTTATGCATATGCTGAATCAGCATCAGGATTTTACTGGAATAGCCATATTCATTATCGTAGAAAGCAATAAGCTTTACAAACTTTTCATTTAGCATAATTCCTTCTCTCGCATCAAAAATAGAGGTATGTGGATCACCGATAAAATCACTTGATACCACTTCATCATCAATGTATTCAATAACGTCCTTCATTGCTCCTTCAGATGCTTCTTTAACCTTTTTACAGATGTCTTCGTATGTGGCAGACTTCTTAAGCTGAACATTCAGGTCAATTACAGAGACATCTGCTACAGGAACCCTGTATGAAATACCTGTCATTTTACCCAGTACAGAAGGAATAACAAGTCCTACTGCTTTAGCAGCTCCTGTTGATGATGGAATAATATTGCCAAAAGAAGATCTTCCAGTTCTCCAGTCTTTCATGGAACGTGCATCAACAACTTTTTGTTTTGCTGTTGCAGCATGAATAGTTGACATTAGTCCCTGTTCAATTCCCCAGTTATCTTCCAGTACTTTTACAAGGGGTGCTAAACAGTTTGTTGTACAAGATGCGTTGGAAACCACATGAATATCCTTGCTGTAATTTTCATGGTTTACGCCCATTACATAAGTAGGAGTCATTTTATCTTTTGCCGGTGCTGATATAATAACCTTCTTTGCTCCTGCCTTAATGTGCTTCATGGAAGCTTCTGTTGTAACATAAGCACCTGTAGCTTCGACTATGTACTCTGCTCCACATTCTGACCAAGGAATATTTTCGGCATCACTTTCACTGTATACAGGGACTTTTTTTCCATCGATAATTATTCCCTTATCGTATACTTCCAGGCTCTTTGGAAATCTTCCAAAAATTGTATCGTACTTAAGCATATATACCATATACTCTAAATCTGCATTACGTACATTAATTCCACAGATATCAATGTCCTCAAAATCCATTGCTGCACGTATTACAACACGTCCGATACGACCGAACCCACTAATGCCAACTTTAATCGCCATTTTTTTCTCCTCCTAGCATTTTCTGCTCTTTACATTTTCTAAATTTTCATATTTGCATAATCGCTTTTTAATTCAATTATATATATTATTAACTGTTATTAATAATCAATATCTTTTTCGCTTTGAAGATGAAAGAATGTTTAATTCATCACGGTATTTTGCTACTGTACGTCTGGAGATTTCAATCCCCTTTTCTCCTAAAAGTCTAACCATATCCTGGTCGCTGTAAGGTGCTTTGGAATCTTCTCCAGATACTATTTCCTTAATAAATGTTTTTATACTTTGCGAAGAAATCCCTTCTCCCTGATTTCCAGTAACACCGCTTGTAAAGAAATACTTAATTTCATAAACACCCCTTGGGCTCTGCATATATTTCCCATTTATAGAACGACTTACCGTGGATTCATGTATTCCTACCTCTTCGGCGATTTGCTTTAATGTTAACGTTTTTAAATATTTTGAACCCTTATCAAAGAATTCCTGCTGGTACTTTACAACAGCACTGACTACATTATATATTGTCTGTTTTCGCTGTTCGATACTTCTGATAAGCCATATGGCTGAGTTGAGTCTTCCCGAAAGGAATTTGGTAAGGTTAGGATCATTGTGAGATTCCTGTAATACCTTTTCATAATAAGAACTTACCATCAATTTAGGTGTGCTGCTTTCATTTACAGTAACCACATATTCCCCATTAACCTTCTCAACAATAATATCCGGAACAATGTATCTTGTAGTTACCTGTGAAGCAAACTGTCTGCCTGGTTTTGGTTCCAGACTTCTGATAAGATCACTGATTTCCTGTACTTCCTGGACTGTGATTCCCAGTTCTTTAGCAATTGTTGCCAATCTGTTAGCGGCAATATCCTCCAGATAACCATTTATAACACGCTTTACTGTCTCATCCGCCTCATTACGGTTTTCCAGCTGGATTAGCAGGCATTCCTTTAAGTCCTTTGCCGCCACCCCTGCTGGATCAAACCCCTGAATTGCACTGAGTACAGTATTTACTTTTTCTTCAGTAACATTTAATGCCCGTGCTATCTCTTCCACTGTCAGGGTCATATACCCATTATCGTCTAAAGATTCAATTATATATTTGCCAATAGTTCTGTAATTTTGTTTTATCGGTGCAAACTGTAACTGAAACATCAAATGCTCTGATAAGGTAACATCTGATGTAACAAACTGCTCAAAAGAATATTCTTTATCGTCTTTAGAATATTCCCCCTGTTTGTAACTGATATCGTCGTATTCTCTTTCCTTTATATGTTCAGCCCATTCATTACTGCTCAATTCATTACTGCCAAGAGTGGCACTGTCAAGTTCTCTGGTTCTTTCACTTAACCCATTTGCATTTTCAGTATTTTCACTGATTTCACCCGGATCAGAGTGATTTGCCTGTTCCAGCACAGGATTGACCAGAAGCTGCTCCTGGACATAATTGTCCAGATCCTGTGTATTAAACTGCAATATCTGGATAGCCTGAATCAACTCAGGAGTCATTACAAGTTTCTGTGTCTGTTCAATTGTTAAATCGTACCCAAGTCTCATATTTTACCTCAACCGCAATATAAGCAAACTTATTCAAAATAATTATACTACAAAATAGTAATATTTCTACCCCAAACTAATAATAATTAGAAAAATTACTCTAATCCAGGGAAATCTAACTGCCTTAATGCTTCAAAGAGTATGATATTAGCAGAGTTAGACAGATTTAACGACCTTAACCTTGTATCCACGCTCATGGGAATCCTTATAGCTTTCTCTTTATGTTCAGCAATAAATTCCCTTGGAAGCCCTGCCGTCTCTCTTCCAAATAAAATCATATCTCCATCTTTAAACTGCACATCAGTATATTTATGTCCGCCTTTGGTAGTTGCAAGATAAAGCTGTCGGTCCCCATACTTTTCCATAAAAGCCTCAAGGCTCTTATGAATTTCCAACTGTACAAAAGGCCAGTAATCAAGCCCCGCTCTTTTTACACTCTTATCATCTATAGAAAATCCTAACGGCTCTACTAAATGAAGTACGCTACCTGTTGCAGCGCAGGTCCTTGCTATATTCCCCGTGTTAGGCGGAATCTCAGGTTCCACAAAAACAATGTGAATTGCCATATTTTCACCTTCCATTCTAAAATTATGTTGTATACAAATATATTTTAGCACATTCAATGTAAAAAAACACTATTTAAGGCCCCACTTTCTAAAAAATTAAAGACAAACCTTCTTAAATAGTATATAATATTCTTTACGATTTTAAAACGGCGTTGCCGGCAGGAAATTATCTAGGAGGTATAGAAATGGAAACAGTCAAAATAGGACTACTAGGCTTAGGTAACATTGGAACTGGCACTTACAAGACTCTTGAAATGAATAAAGTGCAAATTACTAAGGCAACCGGTCTTAATCTTGAAATCAGTAAAATTCTTGAAAAAGATACAACTAGAGAAAGAGATATTACAGTTTGTCAGGAACAATTCACACAAGATCCTGATGAGATATTTAAAGATCCTGAGATTGACATTGTAATTGAACTTTTAGGTGGCGTAGAACCTGCAACTACATTTATGCTTGAAGCTATGAAAAATAAGAAGAGCGTTGTTACAGCCAACAAAGCCGCAGTAGCTGCTAATTTTCAGAAACTGACAGATACTGCAAAAGCTAATCATGTGGAGTTTCGATACGAAGCCAGTGTTGGTGGTGGAATTCCTATTATAAATGCTCTCACAACTGTCCTTCAAGCCAATGAATTTGTGGAAGTCCAGGGGATTGTAAATGGCACTACAAACTATATTCTTACACAGATGACCGAGTTCGGTTTAAAATATGAAGATGTACTAAAAAAATCTCAGGAGTTAGGCTTTGCTGAATCGGATCCTACAGCTGATGTGGAAGGTATTGACGTGGCTAATAAGCTTTCCATTTTAATATCCATTATGTTCAATACTTATATTGCTCCTAAGGATATACCAACCCAGGGCATAAGTAACATTAAACAACAAGATATCGAAGCTGCAAAAGTCGAGGACAGTAAAATAAAATTAATCGCTTATGCACATAAAGAGGGAGATAAACTGGAATACAGTGTAAAGCCTATGCTATTGAAGAATTCTCATCCTCTTGCATCTGTCAGCAATGAATTTAATGCTGTTTATGTAACAGGTAATGCTGTTGGTGAATTAATGTTTTACGGTAAAGGAGCAGGTCCCCTTCCAACGGGCAGCGCGGTTATGGGAGATGTTCTTGAAATTGCAAAAAAAATATATAATAAATAACAGAGGTGAATTAAATGAATTTATATGAACAGTGGCAGGATTTAATAAATAACCAGACAGATGATACTTTCCCTGATTTCTGGGAAAAATACAGTTCAACAGAAACTAAGATTTATACAGATATCTTAGAGAATCATGAAAAAATAATTTCTGGGACTTTTCAGGAACTAAAAGATAAATATGATGCAGACCCAGTTATTTTCATGGGATTTCTTGACGGGATCAACACAAGCCTAAAAGACGAAATGAAAATTGAAGAGTATGATGAAAATTCTAAAATCAAACTGGACATTGACTTTGAAAAACTTTTCTTCAACATGCTGGGAGCTGAAGCTGATTATTTATACTCCATACCAGCTTGGGACAAAGTACTTCCTTTGGAAAAAAGAGAAGGCATTGTAAAGGAATTCAAAAAATCAAAAACTGTAGTTAAAGAAAAAGAACCTGGCAGAAATGATCCATGCCCTTGCGGCAGCGGCAAAAAATATAAAAAATGCTGCGGTGCAAATAAGTAAAGATTGAAAAAGATATAATATATAAAAAAGCTCCTGACACTTAAAATAAATGTCAGGAGCTCTTTTTATATGCGGATTCCTTCTAAAAGGAACCCTATGAGTTCCTCTATATTAAAAGATTTTGCATCAAAGGGCAGCACTACATCCGGTAAAATACTTACCCCATATTTTAGATTCAAATAGCTTCCCACAGCCCCCATTATAGCCACTGTAGCCATATCAGCATTCATGTTACGGAATTCACCAGTTTCAATGCCTTTTGCCAGTATCTGATGAACAAATTTGTATTTTCTGTTCCAGACCTCATTCATTCTTTTGATAAAATCTGCAGACAATCCATCACTGTTATCTAAAATCATCTGTGACATCTTCATCATTCGTGCACCGTGTTCTCTAGTACAGGTTGTTTCAAGATTTACCAGTTCTATCAGCTTTTCTGTCTGTGTCATTTCACATTCTGTTACTTTTTTAAAGCTGTCTAAGTGTTCCTCCACACCACTGGAAAAAATGCTGATCAGTAATGTTTCTTTGCTGTCAAAGTATTCATAAACAGTACCTTTTCCGATGCCTGCTGCTGCTGCAATATCCGCTATTTTAGTTTTTTTATATCCATTTTCGCTAAATAGCTGATAAGCAGCCTCTAAAATTTTTTGTTTTTTTATCTCTTTTCCCCTATACATTTCTGCAATCCTCTTCACGCCATTTTGCTTCCAGCTCTAAAACCATTCGGTCGTGAGCTTTATGCTTTTCATCTTTTTTTGCTTTTCTGTCATCAAAAATTGCATATAAAACAGGAATCAGAACTAAGGTTACTATAGTGGAAGCAATAAGTCCGCCTATGATAGAAATTGCCATAGGCGCTAAAGTTTCTCCCCCTTCTCCTGATCCTATAGCCATCGGTACCATACCCATAACTGTAGTTCCTGCACCCATAATTATCGGCCTCATCCTTATTTTACCAGCCTCTATCAGAGCCTCATCTCTACCCATCTTTTGTTTATTCTGATTGATGAATTCAAGAAGAAGTATGGCATTGTTAACTACGATTCCCGCCAGCATGATTAACCCTAAGAAGGAAACCATCGACAAGGAGGTACCTGTTATAAATAATGCCAAAAATGCTCCGGACATGGCAAATGGTATAGACATCATAACCATAATAGGCAGTGTAATCGATTCAAACTGTGCTGCGAACACCAGATATACCAGCGCAAGAGCAACCAGTAATGCCAGGCCTAAACTCTTGAACGAATCCATCATTTGCTCCTGCTGACCCCAGCTTCATAAATATATCCGTCAGGGAACTGATAATTATTCACGATTTTTAGTACATCCTTGGAAACCTTTCCTAAGTCATTGCCCTGAATATCTACTGCAATGGTTATGTATCTTTGCTGATTCATCCGGTTAACACTGCTTGGAGAGTTATCAAATTCCAAATCCGCAATCTGACCTACTGGAACAGACAATCCTGTACTTCCTGTAATGGTAATCTGTTTCATGTTTTCAATGGATTTGCTGTATTCTTTCGGTAAAGAAAGATTAATTTCAATTTCTTCCCCATCAATCTTCAATTTAGTGGCAGTGGAACCAGAAAGTGCCCCGGAAAGCCCATTGGCAAGCTGTGAGGCAGTTATACCATAGTAAGCTGCCGTGCTTCTGTTCAGCACTACTTTTACCTCCGGATCTCCTTCTGAACTGTCTACTTTTGCAGATACTACGTTATCTACTTTTTCAATCTTTTTGCAAAGTTCGCTTCCAATCTTATCCAGCTGGTCAAGTTCCTTGCCCTTTATATCTATAGCTAAATCAGATTGTGTACCCATTCCAAAGGACAGAGAGGAAGACTCTTTTATATCAAGCTCCGCACCTGTGAAATAAGCCAGGTCTTTTTTAGCCTGCCTTACAACATCTTTCGTACTACGCTTTCTGTCCTGCTTGTTAACAAGAGTAACACTTAAACTGCAATTGTCTCCAAAAGACATCATACTGGTCTGCCCTATATCTACTGTGCAATGCTCCATTTCCGGAATATTCATTACATAGTCCTCAATCTTGGTCAAAATTTTATCTTTATCCTTTAGTGAAGTACCATAAGGTACATCTACGTTTATGGTAAAAGTACCTTCGTCAGACTCTGGCATCAGCTCCGTCCCAACGACTCCAACCAAAGCAATGGATACCACAAATACTGCTATGCACACAGCAATTACACGTTTACGCATATTTAAAGCTTTTTTCATGAATTGACCATAAGATTCCTTCAAATCTTCAATAAACTGTGTAAATTTATGTAAATACCTGAACTTATATCTATGTTTTCCAAATCGTATATAATCCGTGGACAAACCTTTTGTCAACAGCTTGGAGCAAAGCATCGGCACAACAGTCAGGGATACTATCAGAGAAGCCATCAGTGCTATGATAATGGTAAAGCAAAAATCTTTAAACATCATCCCTGTAATGCCCCCACTAAGTGCAATAGGTAAAAATACCACTACTTTAGCCAGGGTAGAAGATACAACCGCAAGAAAAATTTCCTTACTGCCCTTCTCTGCGGCTTCTTCCGCGCCACTACTATCCTGCCTTACCCTGAATATATTTTCCAGAACTACAATCGAGTCATCTACCAGCATACCAACCGCAATAGTCAGAGAGCATAAAGTAATCATATTTAATGTCATTCCCATTGCTTTCATGAGCGCAAAGGTTGTTAATAGGGAAGTAGGGATAGATAAGGCAATTACCATAGTCGATCGTATGTTTTTCAGGAACATGAATACTACCAATACAGCCAGTATTGCTCCTGAAATAGCAGATTCCGATACGGAATGTATGGATTGCTGTATAAAATCTGCCTGATTAAATCCCACTGTAAATGTTAAGTTCGGGAACTTTTTCTGAAGTTCCTTCATTTCTTTTATTACTTCCTTGGACGTTGAAACAGTATTGGCATCAGACTGCTTTGTTACAAATATACCCACAGCAGTTTTTCCATCAATTCTGCTGACCGACTCCTGTTCCTGATACGTATCAGAAATGGAAGCTATATCAGAAAGCCTTACTATGCTCCTGTCCTTTAATGTAACAGGTAAATTCCTGATATCATCTACAGATTTGAATTCACCCATGGTTCGTACAACGATTTCCGTGTCCCCTTTGGATACGTCACCACTTGGCATGTTAATATTTTCTGCAGCAAGAATCTGTGCAAGCTGTGCCAAAGTCAAATCGTAACCAGACAATTTATCCTGTCTTACTTTAACCGAAACCTCTTTATCCACGCCGCCCATTACATTAACAGATGCTACACCAGCAACTCTTTCAAAATAGTTTACCACATTGTCTTCAACCTGGCTGTTTAACTGACTCAATGGCATGTTCCCTGATACATAGATCTGAGTGATAGGAATAGCATCCATGTCCATTTTCATAACCATTGGGTCCCCAGCGTCATCAGGCAGATAGCTTTCTACCATTGCAATCTTTTCACGCATGTTTAAGGTTGCAAAGTTCATATCGGTGTCCATTTGAAACTGTACCATAACAATGGATTTTCCAGGCATGCTCATAGACATCATTTCATCCAGACCTTCAACTGAAGCAAGAGATTGTTCCAAAGGTTCGGTAACCATTTTTTCTACTTCTTCAGGAGAAGCATTTCCATATGTAGTCATAACGAGAGCCACGGGATACTCAATCTTTGGGAATAAGTCCTGTGGTAAACCCATTAAAGAAGCCACACCTAATACGACAACCATCAGCATAAGCATAATGGTTGCAATTGGCCGTTTTATCGATATACTTGATAAAGTCATATTTACACCCCTATTCTATTTTTTTGAAACATGAACAGGGGTACCCTCTGTAACATACTGCTGTCCAGATATAACGATGGTGTCGCCTTCTTTCAGACCTGAAAGGATTTCCACATAATCACCATTATCTATTCCTGTTTTGACTTTGTTATATTTTGGGGTATTTCCCTTTCCCAGGGTCACTACCACAGCCGTGCCTTCTTTCATAATAACACTGTCTGAAGGAACGCAAAGGGTATTATTTTTTTCTTCTGAAATGATTCTTATTTCAGCAAACATACCTGCTTTAATTGCACCAGTATTATCGCTGATGGAAATTTTTACAGGATAAGTTAGATTTCCTGATGCTGGTGCAGGAGAAATAGCGTCAATAACACCTTTATAGGCTTGTTTTCCCAAAGATGCTATGTATACATCCACCGTATCACCCACTTTTAAATCATTTACTATGTATTCTGCAACATTTGTATTAATTTGGAGTTTGCTGACGTCCGCAACGGTCATAGCTGGTGCCGCAGGGGATGCAATGCCCCCTACCTCTACTTGTTTTGAAGTAATATAGCCATTTATAGGGGAGGTTACCGTACAATTCCCCAAAGCATCACTAGCTGCTGTAAGAGTCTGCTGTGCATTCAGATAGGCTGACTGGGCCTTCTCATAATCCTGATAGGCTACGGCGCCTTCTTTATACAAAGCACTTAATCTGTCATAAGATGACTTAGCTACATTAAGGCCTTCTTTTGCCTGATTGTACGTTGTAGAAAGCTGTGTTCCATCTATCTGGAAAAGAGTAGCTCCCTTGGAAACCTTATCTCCAATATCAGCATAAACAGCCGTTATCTTTCCAGAAGCCAGAGGAATAATGCTCACTTCATCTATAGGTTCAACTCTTCCAGTAATAGGAGAAGTTGTATTTATAGACATTTTTTCAGCTAAAGCGGTTTTAACTGTTACTATGGACTCTTGTTCCGGTTCTGGCCCTGCCATGGAGGATGCAATTCTAAAAATCACAAGACCTATCACTAGAGCTGCAACTACAATTGTAATAATTTTATTTGTTTTTTTCTTCTTAGGTTTTGTTTCTGTTATTTTTTCTACTTGATTGTTTTCTGTTACTTCTTTCATATTGTTCAAACTTTTACCCCCTAAAATAATCTGTCTTTGAAAGACTAAACTGACCCATCGGTCAGACTTTATTATAATAATTCAAAAATCTGGTAATGTCAATAATTCCTTGACCCATGGGTCGGACTTTTCCTGTTAGATTATAATTAAAAATGGGTATATAATAAAATACATGGAGGTTATGTATATGAGATTAACGAAACAGAAAATAAATGAACTATTAGATAAACTGGAGGAAATGTATCCAGATGCCGATTGTGCGTTAAACCATCATTCCGTGTTTCAGCTTTTGGTGGCAGTGGTTCTTTCTGCACAGACAACTGATAAAAGTGTCAATTTAGTCACCGAAGAATTGTTCAGCAAATATCCTGATTCTTTCTCATTAGCTCAGGCAAGCCCTGAAGATGTCCAGAACATCATAAAAAGAATAGGGATGTATAAAACCAAAACTAAAAATGTTCTGGCTTTGTGTACAACCTTAAATGAACAGTATGACGGACAAGTTCCGAATGATTATGATAAACTGATTCAATTGCCAGGAGTAGGCCGTAAAACTGCTAATGTAGTCCTTTCTGTAGGTTTTGGCCACCAGAGAATTGCGGTAGACACACATGTTTTCAGAGTATCCAACCGTATTGGCCTGGTAGACGAAAAAGATGTATTAAAAACTGAACTTGCCCTTATGAAGATTATACCTGAAAACAGATGGTCCAGAAGCCATCATAGCCTTATCTTTCACGGAAGATATTGCTGCGATGCGAAAAAGCCAAAATGTGAGAACTGTGCAATATCCCAATACTGTAAGACTTTCAATTCCTAAAGTAATTAGTGCGTAAATGTTTTTCGCACTAATTTTTTTGTATTATTTTTATAGTGTAAGCTTGACACTTACCCCCTTACAATTGTATAATTGTATACATAAATACAATGTTTTAAATGTAACACAGGAGGACTTAAATGGGAAATACTTTAGCTTATAAAATTTTACAGAACCATCTGCTGGATGGTACACTTTCCCCCGGAAATGAAATAACAATAAAAATGGACCAGACTTTAACTCAGGATTCAACTGGAACTATGGTTTATCTTCAGCTTGAAGCTATGAATGTTGATAAAATCCAGACTGAACTTTCTGTTGCTTATATAGATCACAACACCCTTCAGACAGGTTTTGAAAATGCAGATGATCATGCTTTTATAAAAAGTGTTGCTCAAAGGCACGGGGTTTTGTTTTCAAAGCCTGGAAATGGCATATGCCACCAATTACACCTGGAGAATTACGGCAAACCAGGTAAAACGTTACTTGGTTCAGATAGCCACACCCCTACCGGTGGAGGCCTGGGTATGATTGCTATTGGAGCAGGCGGACTGGATGTGGCTATGGCCATGGCAAAAGGTACATACAGCCTTACCGTACCAAAAGTAATCAATGTTGAACTTACTGGCAAATTAAGGCCATGGGTATCTGCTAAAGATGTTATTTTATATGTACTGCAAAAGCTGACAGTAAAAGGCGGCGTAGGTAAAATCGTTGAATACACTGGTGATGGAGTAAAGTCCCTGTCTGTTACTGACAGAGCAACAATAACCAATATGGGTGCAGAACTTGGCGCAACCACCTCTATATTCCCTAGCGATGAAAATACACAAAATTATCTTAAAGACCAGGGACGTCCGGATGACTTTATACCACTGGCTGCTGATCCAGATGCAGTCTATGATGAGACCCTGAAAGTAAATTTATCAGAGCTCACCCCTCTGGCTGCTATGCCTCACAGTCCAGACAATGTAGATACCATTAAAAACATAGGAAAGATAAAAGTTGACCAGGTAGCTATTGGCAGCTGCACAAACGCTTCATACACAGATTTAATGAAAGTAGCGGCTATTTTAAAAGGAAATAAAATCCATCAAGACGTAAGCCTGGTTATCTCACCGGGATCAAGTAAGATATTATCCAAACTTGCTCAAAATGGTGCTTTAGCTGACATGATTAATGCAGGTGCCAGAATTATTGAAAATGCATGTGGACCTTGTATTGGTATGGGACAATCCCCTAAATCAGGTGCTGTTTCTCTAAGAACATTTAACAGAAACTTTAAGGGAAGAAGCGGTACATTAGATGCAGATGTTTATCTGGTAAGCCCTGAAACAGCGGCCATTTCTGCTATTACTGGTGTTCTTACAGATGGAATGGAGTGTGGAAAAGAGCTTCCTGAAATTCAATCTGTTGATTTTTCCTTTAATGATAACTTCATTATTTATCCTGAAGGAACCAATAAACAAAATACTGAAGTGGAAATGGGTCCAAACATTAAGCCTTTCCCAAGGAATACTGCATTAAATGACGTTATCAATGCAACAGTGGTTCTCCATGCAGGAAATAACATTACAACAGACGATATCATGCCTTCTGATTCCAGACTGCTTCCATATCGCTCCAATGTGCCTCACCTGGCCAACTATTGTTTTGAAAAAATCGACAGCAACTTCTCTGCACGCTGCAAAGAAGCCGGAAATTGTGCCATTATTGGTGGAGAAAACTACGGACAGGGCAGCAGCCGTGAACATGCAGCACTTGCCCCTCTTTATCTTGGTGTAAAATTTGTTTTAGCAAAATCATTTGCAAGAATTCATCGTTCAAATCTGATAAACAGCGGTATCATGCCTCTTGTTTTTGAAAATCCTGCTGATTATGATGACTTTGCTATTGGTCAGAAACTTGTCATAGAAAACGCAAAACAACAGGTTAAAGAAAATGTCATCGTTATTAAAAATATAGATAATGGTAAAGAATACAGAACTCTTACCAACTTCTCCGATTTAGAAATCAACATGATTATATGCGGCGGTAAGATTAATTCAATTAAAGGAGAGTAATCATGGAATATATAAAGGACTTTGAAAAAATTGTTGCAGAGCAGATTGCAAGAGTAGAAAGAATGAAAATCTCTGATGAGTTTGTTGATTTTGAGAAAACCGATAAAATAATAATTGGTATCATAGATGGTGATGGAATCGGCCCTGTTATCGTAAAAGAAGCTAAACGAGTTTTAAATGAGTTATTGAAAGATGAGCTTGCTTCATGTAAAATTGAATTACGTAATATTGACGGACTTACTATAGAAAATAGAATTGCCCGGAATGCTACTGTACCAGCAGATGTGCTGGAAGAAATAAAAAAATGCCATATACTCTTAAAAGGGCCTACAACTACTCCAAGCAAAGCGGACAATGTTCCTAACATTGAAAGTGCCAATGTTACACTAAGACGTGAGCTTGATTTATTTGCTAATGTACGACCTGTTTATATTCCAGAAAAAAATATTGACTGGGTATTTTACAGAGAAAATACTGAAGGAGAATATGCTCTGGGCAGCAGAGGAGTAGAAATCAGTGATGATATTTCCATCGATTTTAAAGTAACTACAACCGATGGAACAAAAAGAATTGCAAAAGCAGCATTTGAATACGCAAAATCAAATGGAAATAAAAATGTATCTATTGTAACCAAAGCTAACATTATGAAAAAAACGGATGGTAAGTTTTTAGATTTATGTTATCAGGTAGCAAAAGATTATCCAGATATTAAGGTTGATGACTGGTATGTGGATATTATGGCAGCAAATCTTGTGAATGAACAAATTCGTTCTAACTTCAACGTATTTATATTGCCGAACCTTTACGGTGATATTATTACGGATGAAGCAGCTCAGATTCAGGGCGGAGTCGGCACTGCCGGAAGTGCAAATGTTGGTGCACGATATGCTATGTTTGAAGCCATTCACGGCAGCGCTCCAAGAATGGTATCCGATGGTATTGCTGATTATGCCAACCCTTCCAGTATATTAAAAGCTTCAGAAATGATGCTTCGTCATATAGGTTATACAGAAAAAGCGGACAAGTTATCAGTTGCATTAAACTATGCTCAGGCAAATAAGCGTATGACTGGTGATTCTTCCGGAGAGACTGCAACAGCTTTCGCTGATTGCGTCCTTTCCCGGATATAAAATCAGAATTAAATTCTAATACTATAAAATCTATAAATTAAATTTTGTGATTTTTAGCATCTGGCCTACCTCAGTTTGTGTGGCAAATTGAGACAGGTCATTATTGGAGGCTTAAAAAATGGTACTTTATCAGCATAATGAAAATGCAAAATCTCAGAACCTTCCTATTTCCAATAATCTTTTTTCAAAACTCCAAAGAGATATACTTCAGGGAAAAATGCGTTCAGGAGAAAAATTAACAGAACAAAGTATTTGTGATCAATATAAAGTTAGTAGAACTCCGGTGAGGGAAGCATTAAGACAACTGGAAATGGAAGGTCTTATAGAAACCATTCCTAACCGGGGTGCTTTTGTAATAGGTTTTTCCCCTCAGGATATGGCGGATATGTACGAGCTTCGTAAAGCTTACGAAGTCCAGGCTGTAAAATGGGCTATTGAGCGCATTACAGATGAGGAAATGGAAGATTTGGAAGAAACTTTTGAATTCATGGAATTTTATACCCAAAAAAATGATATTGATAAAATGTTAAATATAAATACTGGATTCCATCAGTTAATTTATACAGCTTCTCACAACAGGATGCTGCAACATGTGCTTTCTTCCTATCAGATATATATCAAGCATAGCAGAAGGCCTTCCCCTTATCCAGACAATTATCTGACAGAAGTTTTAGAAGAACACCGTGCAATTTTTGAGGCATTTAAAAATAAAGATATTGAAGCAGGTACTTTAGCCATGAAAATACATATGGAAAGTTCCATGTCCCGGTCAAAGTAATGTCAAAACGATGTATAGCTTTACACTTGCGTAACCACAATAATAATGCACTAGTCATTTAAAATAAAAGGAGGTACATGTAATATGAAAAGAAAGATTGCGATTAATGGATTTGGAAGAATTGGAAGGCTGACTTTCAGACATCTTTTTGAGGAGGAAAACTTGGAGGTTGTAGCTATTAATGATTTAGCTAAGCCAGAAATGTTGGCATATCTGCTTAAACATGACAGCATACAGGGCCAATACACAAAATATCATATTGAAAGCGATGAGGAATCAATAACTGTAGGTAGCCAAAGGATAAGAGTTTATAAAGAGACAGATCCGTCTAACCTGCCTTGGAAAGCCTTAGATATTGATATCGTACTTGAATGTACAGGATTCTTTACTTCAAAAGCCAAATCACAGGCACATATTGATGCAGGTGCTAAAAAAGTTCTTATTTCTGCTCCTGCAGGAAATGACCTTCCTACTATCGTTTACGGTGTTAATGAAAAGACATTAAAAAAGAAGACAATATTATTTCAGCCGCATCTTGTACCACCAACTGTCTTGCTCCTATGGCAAAGGCTCTTAATGATTACAAGGAAATACGTACTGGATTCATGACCACCATTCACGCCTACACTGGTGATCAGATGATTCTTGACGGTCCTCACCGTAAAAATGACTTCCGTCGTGCCAGAGCTGGGGCAATCAACATTGTTCCAAATAGCACTGGTGCAGCTAAAGCCATCGGACTTGTAATTCCTGAACTGGATGGAAAACTTATTGGTTCTGCCCAGAGAGTTCCTGTTGCCAGTGGTTCTATTACTATTCTTGATGCAGTCCTGAAAGATTCTTCCGAAACAGTTTCTGTTGAAGGTATTCATTCAGCTATGAAAAAAGCTGCGACTCCATCCTTTGGTTATACGGAAGAAGAGTTGGTTTCCAGTGACGTTATCGGAATGGGCTACGGTTCACTATTTGATGCAACACAAACTCTTGTTGCAAGAAGTGGAACAGGCGTTTACGAGGTCAGAGTTGTTGCCTGGTATGACAATGAAAGCAGTTACGTTTGTCAGTTAGTAAGGACTTTGGAACACATTTCCTCATTTTTATAAAGTATAAACGTACTTAATCGATGTGGCATTTCACTATGTCTCATCGATTTTTTGTTTTTAATCACAAAATTTTATTTTTTGCTCTTTACTTTAACACATTAACGTGATATATTATTACAGTAATATATCGGTAAACCGATTAGATATGGAGAATGAAAATGGATACAACAGAAAGTATTTTAAGAAATGAGGAAAGAGCAGTTTTACGCCTGAGAAAACTATATGAAAGTTATGGCTATTCCCAGTTTAAGATGAGTAAATTTGAAGAATATGACTTATATGTACGCAACAAGGATTTTTTAATCAGTGATAATATCATAACTTTTACAGACACCAATGGTAAACTTATGGCTCTTAAGCCCGATGTAACACTTTCCATAATAAAGAACATAAAAGAAGATACAGACTGCATACAAAAAGTTTATTACAGCGAAAATGTTTACCGGGTTTCAAAAGATACCCACACCTATAAGGAATTGATGCAGACTGGCCTTGAATGTATTGGAAATATTGACCTTTATCATATATGCGAAGTTATTTTACTGGCTGCTAAAAGTCTTGAAGCCCTTAGTAACCATTATATTTTTGCTCTCTCCCATATTGGAGTAGTCTCCTCTATTCTTGAAGCGTTGAACCTGGATGAAGAGCAGAAAAAACAAATTTTTCAATTTATTGGCGAAAAAAATACACACGGCATAGAAAGAATTTGTAAACAAACCGGCAAAGACAATAAATTATCTGAAATTCTGATTACGCTCATTTCCACTTATGGGCCGGCAGAAACTGTACTAGACAAACTAAAAGTCATTAGTATCAATGAAAAAATGAATGAATATATTTCTGAAATGGAAAGCATATTCCAGATCCTCAAACTAAATAATTATGAAAATATACAGATTGATTTCTCTGTAGTTAATGGTATGAATTACTACAATGGAATCGTTTTTCAGGGATTTATTAACGGGATCCCCTCTGCAGTACTTTCCGGCGGAAGATACGACATACTTATGAAGAAGATGGGAAAACAATCTGGGGCAATTGGGTTTGCTGTTTACTTAAACCTTCTTCAATATCTGAGCTATTCCAGGGAACCTTATGATATAGATGTTCTGCTACTATATAGCACCCTTACAGATGTAAAAGTTCTCACAGAAGCAGTAAAAGAACTTCACCGTGGCGGGCAGAGTGTACAGGTACAAAAAACAATTCCGCAAAATCTTAAATATAAAAAATTAGTTCAAATAAAAGACGGGAGGCTTGAGATTCTTGAATCAAATGATTAATATAGCCCTGCCAAAAGGCAGGCTTGGGGAAAAAGTATATAAAATGTTCGAGAAGGCTGGGTACCCCTGCCCTTCTATTGATGACAATAACAGAAAACTCATCTTCGAAAACAAAGAAGCTGGCATCCGGTATTTCTGGGTGAAACCTTCTGATGTAGCTATTTACGTAGAAAGAGGTGCTGCTGATCTGGGGGTTGCCGGAAAGGATATCCTGTTGGAATACACCCCTGATGTATATGAGCTTCTGGATCTGAATATTGGTAAATGCCATATGGCAGTAGCCGCTAAAACAGGGTTTCGGGATAATACCAATAAAACCCTCCGAGTTGCTACAAAATTTAAAAATATAGCTCAGGACTTTTATCGTAGACGCAGCCGTGATATTGACGTCATCAAACTAAATGGATCTATTGAACTGGCCCCTATTTTAAACCTTTCTGATGTTATTGTTGATATCGTTGAAACAGGAACTACTTTAAAAGAAAACAATCTGGAGGCTGTTGAAACAATCATTCCAATCAGCGCAAGGCTGATTGCCAACAAGGCCAGCTTTAAATTCAAATGCAGTCAGATTGAAAATATCTGCCGGAAAATAAAACCCCAATGCCCCTAATCAGAATAAGGAGATAAGCAATGATTAAAATTTTGAATTATAGTGAAATCAACGGTGCAAACATTTTTTCCAGAGAAACCTCCTCTTCAGGTGTGGAAGACATTGTTTCTGAAATACTGAGAAATGTAAAAGAAAAAAAGGATGCTGCCTTGCTTGACTACTGTGCACAATTTGATGGCACAGCACCAGAAGCACTGGAAGTTTCCCCTGAAGAGATTCAAGAAGCCTTTGCAGCTGTTGATAATAAATTTGTTAATATCCTAAAAAAAGCTTCCGAAAACATCACGACTTTCCATAGTTGCCAGGTTCGTAACAGCTTTATCCTTAATGAATGTAAAGGAGTCATTACAGGTCAGAAAGTTGTTCCCCTGGATAAGGTAGGACTATATGTTCCAGGAGGTACCGCCACATACCCCTCCTCCGTACTCATGAACTGTCTCCCTGCAAAAATTGCAGGAGTAAAAGAAATCATCATGGTAACACCTGCAAAGTACGGAAAAATTAACCCTATTATACTGGTAGCTGCAAAAATTGCAGGGGTGGACAGGATATTTAAGGCAGGGGGAGCTCAGGCCATAGCAGCACTAGCCTACGGCACTGAAACCATACCAAAAGTAGACAAAATTGTAGGTCCTGGCAATGCCTTTGTAGCTGAAGCCAAAAAACAGGTGTTTGGTGTTGTAGATATTGACATGATTGCAGGTCCCAGTGAAATCCTCATTGTAGCTGATCAGACCTGTAATGCTCACTATATTGCCGCTGACATGCTGTCTCAGGCAGAGCATGATAAGATGGCCAGCGCTGTTTTAATAACGGATAGCCCAGAACTGGCCCAAACCGTCAGCCTGGAACTGGAAAATCAGCTTTCTCTCCTGCCCCGGGAAGAAATTGCCCGCTGTTCTATAGAGAACAACGGTAAAATCATTATCACCCGGGATATTGAAACCGCCATTGACATGGCCAATGAAATTGCTCCGGAACACCTGGAACTTTGTCTGGATAACCCATTTGATTACTTAGACCGCATACGTCACGCAGGTTCAGTATTCATGGGTAAAAACTGCCCTGAAGCTTTGGGAGATTATTTTGCTGGTCCCAATCACACTCTTCCTACAAATGGTACGGCCAGATTTTCAAGCCCCCTTTCTGTAGATGATTTTGTAAAGAAATACCAGTATACCTATTATACAAAATCTGCTCTTTCCAAAGTAGCTGATGATATAGCCTATTTTGCTGAACAGGAAGGTCTTTTGGCACATGCAAGAAGCGTTACGGTTCGATTTGATGAGTAAGGATGTGATGTAATGAGCAAATTTCTGAATAATAAGTACCTCACACTTGACACTTATACGCCTGGAGAACAACCTCAGGATATGCAGTATATAAAACTGAATACAAATGAATCCCCTTTTCCTCCTGCTCCCAATGTTCTTAAAGCTATAAACAGCAGGGAGATAGAGAATCTTCGTTTATATTCAGATCCTGAATGTCAAAACTTAAGGGAGAAGCTTGCCGGACTATATGGTGTAAGTTCTGACCAGGTATACCTTTCCAACGGCTCCGATGACATATTAAATTTTGCTTTTATGGCTTTTTCCGGAAACGGTACACAGGCTGCATTTCCTGATATAAGCTATGGGTTTTATAAAGTCTTTGCCAACCTCCAGGGCACACAATATACAGAAATACCATTAAAAGAGGATTTCTCCATCGACTATCAGGAATACTGCAATCTGGACAAATTTATTGTCATTGCCAACCCAAACGCTCCCACAGGACTGACCCTGTCAATTTCTGAAATTGAAAGAATTTTAAAAAGCAATCCCAATCATGTGGTGGTCATTGATGAGGCCTATGTAGATTTCGGCGCTGAATCCTGCTATCCGCTGATTAACCGATATGAAAATCTTCTGGTAGTGCAGACTTTTTCAAAGTCCCGTTCAATGGCAGGAGCCCGGTTAGGATTTGCTTTAGGACCTAAAGAACTGATTGCTGACCTGAACAAAATCAAATATTCCACAAACCCCTATAACGTCAATCGAATGACCCTTTTAGCCGGCGAAGCAACCATAGATGCCAATGACTATTATCTGGAGAAGTGTAAAGTTATAGCCCAAAACAGGGATTACACCACCAAAGAACTTGAAAAACAAGGATTTAAAGTCCTTCCTTCAAAAGCAAATTTCATATTGGTGAAATATGAAGGAATCGAAGGAAAATTCATCTATGAGCAACTAAAAAAAAGCGGTATTCTGATTCGTCACTTTTCAACTTTCCGGATAAAGGATTATAACCGGATTACCATTGGAACAAAAGAGCAAATGAATGTATTCCTAAGAGAAGTAAATAAAATAGTAAGTGAAGGATAAATCATATGAGAAAAAGTGAAATAAATCGAAGGACAACTGAAACCGCTATCCAGCTTGAACTCAATCTGGATGGAACGGGTGAGAGCAGTATTTCAACAGGATGTGGTTTTTTGGACCACATGCTTACACTGTTTGCCCGTCATGGCTGCTTTGACTTAAATGTTAAATGTACTGGCGACACCTATGTAGACGACCATCATACGGTGGAAGACATGGGAATATGTCTGGGAACTGCCTTTTCACAGGCACTTGGAGAAATGCGGGGAATAAACCGTTATGGGGATATTATCCTCCCAATGGATGAAGCTCTTATATTATGCGCTGCAGACCTGTCCGGAAGGAGTTTTCTTTCTTATGAATTTCAGATTCCATCAGAAAAGGTAGGCACATTTGATACGGAACTAACAGAAGAATTTTTTCTGGCATTTACAAGAAAGGCAAATATCACGTTGCATGTCAGACAACTTTCAGGAAACAACTCCCACCACATTATAGAAGCTGCCTTTAAAGCCTTTGCCAGAGTTCTTGCCCAGGCTGTTAAGATTAATGAAGATTTTAAGGATACCATTCCCTCTACCAAAGGAGTATTAATATGATAGTAATTATAGATTATGGTGTAGGAAATCTGTTTTCTCTTAAAAGCTCTTTGGAAGCTATCGGAAAAGAAGTTACTATAAGCGGAGTAAGAAGTGTAATACAGTCCGCTGATAAAATTTTGCTGCCTGGTGTAGGTGCCTTCTGTGATGCTGCTAAAAAATTGAAAGAAAATCAATTAGATATAGTTATAAAAGAAGAAGTGAAAAAAGGTAAACCAATAATGGGCATCTGTCTGGGAATGCAGCTTCTTTTTGAAAGTAGTTACGAATATGGTCAGCACAATGGATTGGGACTAATTAAGGGCCATGTTAAACCTATTGCCGAAGTCATTCCTGAAGGGTTGAAAATTCCCCATATTGGGTGGAACGCATTGCACTTCCCTAAAAAGAAAGAAATAAATCCTATTTTTAAGTATACAAAGGAAAATGACTGTGTATATTTTGTCCACTCCTATTACGCTTCTGACTGTGCCGATTCAGTTGCAGCTACTACGGAGTATGGAACAGAATTAACGGCAGCTGTAGCTTATAAGAATATCTATGGATGCCAGTTTCATCCCGAAAAGAGCGGTATTGTGGGTCTTAATATTTTAAAAGCATTTTGTGAGATTGGAGATTAATATGAATATATATCCTGCTATAGATTTATACGAAGGTGCTGCAGTACGTTTATTTAAAGGGGATTATAACCAGATGACCGTATACGACAAAGATCCCTTGCACACTGCCCGATATTTTGAATCTCAGGGCAGTTCTTTCCTGCATCTTGTTGATCTGGAGGGGGCAAAAAACGGGATAACTTCAAATCTATCCGTTATCAAAAGAATTGTTGAAAATGTAAACCTGTTTACCCAGCTGGGGGGCGGCATCCGGGACATGCAAACTATAGAAAAATACCTTTCTATAGGGGTTAACCGGGTTATTATAGGTACTGCTGCCATTACAGATAAAAAGTTTCTTAAAGAAGCTATAAAAAATTATAAAGAGCAGATTGCTGTTGGCGTAGATATAAAAGATGACAGAGTGGCCATAAATGGCTGGACTGAACTTTCCAATTGCAGCTGCCATGAATTTTGTCAGGAAATGCAGGACATGGGAGTCAAAACAATTATTTGTACAGATATTTCAAAAGACGGGGCTATGAAGGGAACCAATCTGGAGCTTTACCGAAGACTTTCCCAGGACTACTCCATTCAGATCATTGCTTCGGGGGGGATTTCCACAATGGAAGATATTAAATCACTTTCTCAGATGAAACTTCACGGAGCCATACTGGGGAAAGCGCTATACACAGGTGCCATTGATTTATCTGCTGCTATTGAAGCATCAAAAATATGAAAGGAGCAGCCCTATGATAACAAAACGAATAATTCCCTGCCTTGATGTAAAAAATGGCCGTGTGGTAAAGGGAATTAATTTTTCAGGACTCACAGATGTTTCTTCACCTGTAGAACTTGCAAAATACTATTCAGATAATGGAGCTGATGAACTGGTATTTTACGATATCACGGCTTCTTCCGAAAACCGAAAACTTTTTACGGACATCTTACGCCAGGTTGCCAAGTGCATTTTTATACCACTGACAGTAGGTGGTGGTATTGACAGTATAGCTGACTTCGACCGAGTCTTAAAATGCGGTGCTGATAAAGTAAGTGTTAATTCCGGGGCCATTAAAAATCCAGGCCTTATTGGTGAAGCAGCACTTAAATACGGTAATCAATGTGTAGTTCTTTCTGTCGACATAAAGCGTGTAAATGGCAAACTGACAGTATTTTCAAAGGGAGGACGTGAGAACACCGGAATGGACGCCATTCAATGGATAAAAAATTGTGTTTCTCAAGGAGTAGGCGAAGTGGTTGTAAACAGCATTGACACGGATGGAGTAAAAAAGGGTTTTGATTTGGAAATGCTGGAAGCAGTCTGTAATGCTGTTAACGTTCCGGTCATTGCCTCGGGAGGAGCTGGATCCACAAATGATTTTACCAGACTTTTTAAATGTCTTCCTCAGGTAGATGCCGGACTTGCCGCCTCTATATTCCATTTTGGTGAGGTTAAAATCAAAGACTTAAAATCAGAACTTCAAAAAAACGGAATTATCGTTCGATAACTGAAAAAAACTTCAGCAGCTACAGCTGCAGAAATTTCTGTATAAAAACCTGCAAGCCACATGGTACATATGGGCAGGGCTTCAAAGGAGAATTTTTATGATTAACGCAGACGAACTTAAATTTGACGAAAAGGGTTTAATCCCTGCTGTCGTCATTGATGCAGAGACAAAAGAAATATTAACCTTAGCTTATATGAATAAAACTAGTTTGGAAATATCTATGGAAAAGGGTTTGACTTGTTTCTGGAGCCGATCCAGAAAAGCACTATGGCTTAAAGGTGAAACTTCAGGAAATTTCCAACACATTTTAAAAATAGAAACAGACTGTGACAGAGATGCTCTGGCCGTATATGTAAAAAAAGACGGTCCTGCCTGTCATTTAGGAACCGATTCATGTTTTAATAACACCATTTATATAAATGAAACTGAAAGAATGCCTTTTAGCCTTGAAAGCCTTATTTCACTTATTGAAAACAGAAAATCACAAAAAAAAGAAGGATCATATACTACCTACCTTTTTGAAAAAGGTATTGATAAAATATTGAAAAAGGTTGGTGAAGAATCTACTGAAGTCATTATTGCAGCAAAGGCTGGTGACAAAAAAGAAACCATTTATGAAATAGCAGATCTCACCTATCACGTAATGGTTCTCATGATTGAACTAGGTATCAGTCTGGATGAGATTTACAAAGAACTGGCCTCCCGTCACATTATTGATTATAAGATAAAACAGGAGAAAATGATAAAATGAGCTGATTGACAGCTCATTTTCTTTTATTTTATAATCCTTTTGTCTCTGGCTGTATGCACCGCCTGAAAACGATTATTCACTCCCAGTTTGCTATATATATTCTTTATATGGAATTTAACCGTGTTTAAAGATATATTTAAGTAGTCAGCAATTTCATTATTTGCCTTTCCCAGAGCCATTAAATTAAGTACTTCTGTTTCGGAAGCTGACAATTTATCCTGGTTATTAGGAAGTATCATATAAGATGGATATAATACCGCAATTTTTTTTGTGGCTTCTTTTACTTGCTTTAAGTATTTTTTTGAAATAGAAGGCCTTTCCTTAAAATTCTTTAGTATTTTATATAAAGATTCACCCTCATCCGCAAAAAGTCGTATATATCCATATTTTTCGCCTCTAATCAAGGCCTCCGTAAGATATTCTTCCGCCTTGTCTTTTTGCCCCATCCGATGATAAACAATAGCTAAAAGCATATCCAGTTGTGCCAGATCCATATTTCTATGAAATGCTATACATACAGTCCGGAGCTTTTCTGCCAGTCCTATGGCCAGATAATATTTCTCGAATAAAATATAGCCTCTTAATTTTACATTATATCTGAAGATATCCAGAGTAGAAAATGTAGCATTTTCATCAGGGGCATCATTTTTCAGCCAATATTCAACCCTTTCATAATTGTTTTCATACATGGCTACCCATGCGCATACAGCCTCCAGACTCGGATATAAGAAATAAGCTTTTGCCGATGTTATTTTATCTCTCATGTTCTCTAACATAGGCTTGGCTGTAGCAATCTCCCCCAGAAGCATCATTATCATCATTTGTACAGTCATAGCAGCAAACAAGATAATGATGCTGCCTTTTTGCTCTATGTAGGATACTGCGCTGATAACCTGCACTAATGCTTCCTGGATTTTATCCTGCTGATAATAGCATTCTGCCACCGCAACATCTAAAACACCAATTCCATAGTCCCCATAAAGTGCTATCACCACTGCATCCATAGGTCTTTTAATCCATTTAGCCTTTTTAAGCCAAGGGGTGAAATCTCTGCCTCCATTTGCTACACTGGGACTGTTCCAGGTAATATTAGCTTTCTGCATCTGTAGATCTTCATATTTAACTTTTTTAGCCCAGTTTTTCATGGTATTTAAAAAATTAACCATACTGGTATTAGGCATAGCTATAGATAAATATGCCAGTTTTTCATATACTTCTGTTCTTTCAGGAGTATTTTCTGGTAAGATTTTTAATTGTTCCTCAAGATAAGCCTGCCACTTATTAGCCTGTTCTAAATGAAAACTAATAATCCCTAACATGGCCATACCACAACATAAGGCAGGCTCTTTTTTTATCAGTTCTTCTGGTAGTCTGTAATAGTAACTTCTGTTTTTCCATAAATCAGTCTGCCCTACTTCATACTTTGAAAGCTGAATTAAAATACGTATAACCCCGTCATATTCTTTAGCATTCATATAACATTCAAGAGCTCTTGCAGTATCCTTCTTCTTTTCAAAATATCTTGCTGCTGTTTTATAAATTTCAGCTATCTCATCTTCTGCTAAAAACCTGCTTCTGGTATATGTAAGGTACTCTTTAAAAAATGGATGCTGCACGTAAACATCAGGCAGGAGAAAAGTAAAGAAACATCCTCTTCTCGTAAACCTTTCTAATATTTTGTGAGCATTCGGTGAATCTAAAAGTAAATCTGCCTGCTCCCCTGTCAGCCTGTCAAAGCAGCCTACTGTTAACATAACCTTTTTTTCCACCCTGTCCAGTTTATCCAGGAGCTCAACATCAAGATACTGATAAATACATTCTAAAGCCTTTAACTGGATTTTTCTGTTGTAGGATTCCCCCATGGCCTGCATCAGTGACGCTGTATATCGATAACTGCCTACCCATCCTTTTTGATTAGAATTCAATTGCGAAATTTCCTGATCAGAAAGAGAAACATTCCATTTTTCAAAATACTCCACTATCTCTGATTCGTAAAATCGCAGCTGGTCTATTCCAATTAAATGTACGGACAAACCCACATATACGGATAGCATTTTAGGCAATTCAGCTCTTGAAATGATAATGAACCTGCGGTTAGACTGTGTAATTATCAGATTCATATATTCCAGTTCTTTTTCATCAAGCAGATTATAATTATCGATAACAATGATCCTGTCTGATGAGTTACCGTTCATTTCGGTCAGTAAACTGTTAATAACCGTCTGTTTTATCTGATCCTCCAGACAGAACCACACTGCATCACGCTTTTTCTCCGTAAGCCATTCCACTACGGCTGTCGTTTTACCCCATCCCATATACGCAGAAACGTAAATGATTCTTCTCAATTTATAATTGTCTTCAAATATTTTTTGTAACCTGGGTCGAAAAACCATGTTTGGTGGAATCTCAGGAACTATATTTTTGTCTGTCATAAGAGTATCTCCTAAATGGATAGTATATCTGCAAGTTCCATGACCTGCTTATCGTAATCCCGTTTCATTTTTAACGCATCGCCCAGTTCATAATGTACAATCTCATCACCATTTATACCTACAGCTCTGCTTTCGCTTCCCTCCTGAAGCAACTCTACCGCCTTATATGCCATGCGACTGGCTAACATCCTGTCTCTTGCGGTAGGAGATCCTCCTCTTTGGATATAGCCAAGAACAACAATCTTGGTTTCCATTCCAGTTCTTTCTTTTAAAGTCTCTGCTAATTCCTGGGTTGACATATCAACGCCTTCCGCCTTTATTATTATATTGTGCAATTTTCCACGATTTCTTCCCTGAACCATCTTTCTGCAGATAGCATTTATATCTACCCCAACCTCCGGAATTAAAATGGTCTCGGCACCACCTGTAAGTCCTGCATATAAAGCGATATCACCGCAATGTCTCCCCATTACCTCTATAACCGTGGTTCTTTCATGAGAGGATGAGGTATCCCGAATATTACTCACGGCTGAAAGCACCGTATTTACTGAAGTATCAAAACCTATAGTGTAATCTGTATACGCTAAATCATTATCAATGGTGCCTGGAAGGCCCATAACAGTAACTCCATGCTTTGACAAATCCAGTCCGCCTCGGAGCGAACCGTCTCCTCCGATAATCACTAATCCTTCTATACCAAAGCTTTCCAGCATCTGTTTTGCTCTCTTCTGACCTTCAATAGTCATAAACCGTTCACTTCTTGCAGTCCTTAGTATCGTACCGCCTTTATGGAGTATATCTGAAACAGATGAAATGTTCATTTGGCTGATATCTCCATCAATAAGTCCTTCGTATCCTTTATCAATTCCGTACACATCCATGCCTAAATAAATAGCTCCCCTGACTGCTGCACGAATAGCTGCATTCATACCTGGAGAATCCCCGCCACTTGTCAATACACCAATTTTTTTCATAACCATTACCTCCAATTCTATTTAGTATAGCCATTTCTCTATTCCCTATTTTAAGAGTTTCATAGCTTTACATTTTCTTTTCCAACCAGTACCTCTATTGCACTGATGAAAGCTTCATTTGGATTAACCCATAAATCACGATTGGTTTTGAATTTTTTACCAGACTGCTCTATGTAAATCATGACTGGTTTTTCCCCTTTGTTAGCCAGAATCAATTCTTTAATAATATTAAAGCATTTTCCTTCTTCCAGATTTTCAGGTATCTTAATTTTTAAAGGATCATCATTTTTTACGTTATTTAAAGTTCCTAAGTCAATAATCTTATCTGCCAATATTTTAGGATTTTCATCTTCTTTGAAATTCACAGTTCCCTTTATCACCAGTATACTTTCTTCCTTAATTAATTGCAGATATTTTTCATACACGTTTGGAAATACCACAACTTCTATTTCCCCATAAAGGTCTTCCAGATCAAGAAAGGCCATTTGCTTATTACTTTTCGTGACCAGTATTTTTTTCCCACTTACAATACCTGCAATAGTGGCCTTCATTCCGTCTTTTATATTATCATTTGTGTCAGCATGGGCTAAATCTTCAGCAGTTACGGACACAAGCCTGACAATCTGTTCTTCATAGTCCTTTAAGGGATGTCCTGTCAGATATACACCAAGCATTTCTTTTTCCATTGCCATTAGAACAGACTGTGAGAAATTAGCGATGTCCGGCAGCTTACCAGATACAGATTCCACTTCCATTTCATCACTGTTAAGCTGGAATAAAGACATTTGTCCTTCTATGTTTTTCTTGGAATTATTCTGTGCAGATTCCAGCAAGCTTTCATATACGGCAAGATGCTGTGCTCTGTTGTCATTGAGACAGTCAAAAGCACCTGCCTTTATTAAGCTCTCAACAGCTTTCTTATTAATTTCATGAATATTTACATTAGAAATAAACTGAAAAATATCTTTGGGTATCCCCTTGTCTTCCCTGGATTTGATTATTTCGTCAATAACTCCTGCCCCGACATTTTTTACTCCCAACAGTCCAAAATGTATCTTTCCATCCACAACAGTAAATTTTTTACTGCTGTCAATAATGCTTGGGGGCAGTACTTCAATGCCCATTTCATTGCAGTTGCGGATATATTTTGCAATTTGTACACCATCACCAATAACACTGGTCATCAGGGCCGCCATAAATTCTACTGGGTAATACGCCTTTAAATATGCCGTTTCATAAGCAACAACTGCATACGCTGCTGCATGAGATTTATTAAAAGCATACTCTGCGAAGCTTACCATCTGGTTAAAAATTTCTCCAGCAATGTTCTCCGGTATTCCATTTCTCACACAGCCCATTATTTCAATGTTGCCTTCTTCATCCTCTTTGCCGTGAATAAAATATTCTTTTTCCTTTAGCATGACATCCATTTTCTTTTTACCCATGGCTCTGCGTACAAGGTCACTTCGTCCATAAGTATAGCCCGCCAAGTCACGTACAATCTGCATAACCTGTTCCTGATAAACCAGACATCCGTAAGTAACAGATAGAACCGGTTCCAGACTTTCATGAAGATATAGGATTTCTTCCGGATTCTTCTTATTTGCAATGTAAGTGGGAATAGAAGCCATAGGACCCGGTCTATACAAAGAAATGCCGGCCACAATATCTTCAAAGCAATCGGGTCTTAGGTTTTTCATGAACTGGGTCATTCCACCACTTTCAAGCTGGAACACCCCCTGGGTATTGCCACTTGATATCATATCATAAGGTTTGGGATCATCGTACGTCATTCTGGAAAAGTCAATCTGTACCCCATAGTTTGATTCAATCATCTCAAGAGCGTCGCGGATAACCGTTAAAGTCCTAAGCCCTAAAAAGTCCATTTTCAGCAGTCCCAATTCCTCAATAGTAGTCATGGTAAACTGAGTGGAAATACCTTTTTCTGCCAGATATAAAGGAACATACTCATCAATACTTTTTTTGGATATTACAACACCTGCGGCGTGGGTAGAAGCATGTCTGGGCATTCCTTCAATAGCTTTTGCCGTATCTATTACCTGAGCAACCCGTTTATCCCTGTCATAGGCTGCTTTTAATTCCGGGTTCATTTCCAGAGCTTTACCTATAGTCATTTTTAAATCAAAAGGCACTGCCTTGGCAATAGCATCGGTTTCCGCATAACTCATATTTAAAGCCCTTCCCACGTCCCGAATGGCAGCTTTTGCCTTCATGGTTCCAAAGGTTATAATCTGGGCAACTTTGTCTTCACCATACTTTTCTATCACATAGTTTATAACTTCCTGCCTTCTCTCATAACAGAAGTCTATATCAATATCAGGCATACTGACTCTTTCCGGATTTAAAAATCGTTCAAAAATCAAGGAATACCTGATAGGATCTATATCTGTAATTTTAAGGGCATATGCCACGATGCTCCCAGCTGCAGATCCCCTCCCGGGGCCAACCATTATTTTATTTTTTTTGGCATAATTTATAAAATCCCAGACGATAAGAAAGTATTCAATATATCCCATTTTTTCAATTACGGAAAGTTCATATTCAAACCGCTCCCGTATTTCAGGTGACCCTTCTCCATATCTGTCTTTCAGTCCTGCTTCACATAGTTCTCGGAGATAGATTGCATTGTTTTTGCCATCAGGAGCCTTAAACTCAGGTAAATGAAGCTCACCAAAAGTAAAATTCACATCACACTGGTCCGCTATTTTCTGTGTGTTTTCTATTGCCTCAGGAATACCTGAAAATATCACTCTCATTTCCTGTTCGGACTTCAGATAAAACTGATCATTAGGGAAGCGCATACGCTTTTCATCATCCACATTGGTAGCGGTCTGTATACACAGCAAAATGTCATGTGCTGCAGCATCCTCCTGTTTTACATAATGCACATCATTTGTAGCAACAAAAGGGATTCCTGTTTCTGCTCTGAGTCTTTTCATATCATCTAAAATAGCATACTCTTCTTCCAGACCCTGATCCTGCAATTCTAAATAGAAGTTACCTTCCCCAAATATATCCAGTAATTCCAAAGCTTCTTCTTTCGCTCCACTATAATCTCTGTTGCTCAACTTTCTCTGGATATTTCCAGCCAGACACGCAGATAATGCAATGATACCTTTGTTATACTTTCTAAGAACGTTTTTATCAATTCTGGGCTTGTAATAGTATCCCTTGGTAAATCCCTCAGATACTATTTTTATAAGGTTCTGGTACCCTTCCTGATTTTTTGCCAAAAGAACTAAATGTCCCTGATATTTATCTTTATCCGCATCCTTGTCCAACATTGTTCTGGCTGCGGTATAAACTTCACAACCAATGATAGGTTTGATACCGTTCTTTAATGCCTCTCTATAAAAATCAATTACACCAAACATCACTCCATGGTCGGTTATAGCAACAGAATCCATGCCAAGTTCCTTGACTCTTGCTATTAAGTCCTTTATCCTGGCTGCTCCGTCCAGCAGACTGTATTCAGTATGTACATGAAGATGTGTAAAGGCCATATTAATCTCCTTTAATTAATTTTCTTTAATCTATATATTTTACCACATTTTCAGAAATAAAAAAACTGCAGAGGATAATTTCTGCAGTTGATTTATAAATTGATATTTTATTGTATAATTTCAGGCATAATAACGTTTATATTTCTGGTCATTTCTATTGGTACTGATAGTTTAATAATTGATTTTACCCCATGAATGGGCATCTGTAAGTCATATTTTGTATATACCTGTGTTTTCTGAATGCTCCTGGAATCACAGTCTTTTAGATTACTCTTGGCATAGTCTGGCATTTCATTAAATAATGTGGTATCTTGCAGCTGTCCAAAAGCCAGTAAACTTTCCTTTGTTAATACCAGACTTACTATGCCGATACCTTTTTCCTCATCAAACCAGTCGTAAGCATCAAAATACAAACTTGGAAACCACTCCTGGGTTTCACCATCTTGGGTAATAAACGCAACCGCTTCCGGAAGCTTTGTTCCAAGTAAGCTGTTTTTTCCTGTATAACCCTGCAGAACCCCCAGATTTTCTTTACTTTGTTTCTTTAAATCATAGTTGATTCTCAATATCCATTTCTGTGAAATCAAAGCATCCAGATCAATTTCTTTCTTGTCTTCAATTGACAGTAACATGGTTTTATCTAGTGTTTTATCAATCCTTTCATTTGAAATCACATGTCCACGACCTGCACCAGTAAGAACAATACATATAATGGCTGCTATAAACAGACACATAAACCTGTATTTTTTTTCAAATTTCATTCTTGTCATGGCCGTACCCCCTAACTATTTGGCTGTTGAAAGCCCCACTTACAATTATGGAGTACCCACCTGTTATTATTCAACCATTTACGTACCCAATTTTATCCCTTATTGCGACAGATAATTCTAGCATCCTGGATTTTCATATCTGGTTTTTAGAAGTGTTTCCTGGCTATCAAAAAAGGCTATCCCAATATATCCTATTGGAATAGCCTTTTCTCTATTTAGTCATTGATAAAACTCTCTTTATATCTATAGACAGTTTCCTTTGAAATAGTACTTATACCGTTGCAACTTCAATGCAAAGGAATGCTATTGAAAATGCTACTAATATTCCCATTAGCGGCATAACAAATTTTAAGTATTTGTCGTAGTTTACATGAACTAGCTGAAGGACTACCAGTACTAATCCAGTTGGAGTAATGAAGCCCATTGTACCCTGACCAAACATGTATGCTGTAATAACAACTTCTCTAGGAAGGCCAACTGCATCTGCAAGAGGTGCCATGATTGGCATTGAAAGTACAGCAAGACCAGATGATGAATTAATGAAAAATCCTAAGATGATATAAATGAAATACATCATAATGGCGAAAGCATAAGGACTCATGCCATTTATCCATCCGGACATTGTGTTAAGCAATGCATCTGATACTAAACCATTTTCTAATATTACGTTGATGGATCTTGCAACACCACAGATAAGAGCAACACCAATCATATCTCCTGCACCTGCCAGGAATTCATTAACCATTTCAGTTTCGCTCATACGTAAAATGATTCCCATGATGATAGCAGAAACCAGGAATAGACCCGTCATTTCGCCAAACCACCATTGAAGTTTAACTACTCCATAAACCATAACTACAAAAGTCAGGAAGAACTGAGCTAATATAATCTTAAATCTCAGAGTCAGTACAGGTACTTCAGCTTCGCTGCAGTACTTTTCATCAATATATGCCTTACTTTCTAAGATAAGTGATTTTTCAGGATTCTTTCTAACCATATTACCATATCTGATTACATATAAGATACAGATAATAGTACCTACAACCAGTGCAGAGATTCTGATTCCGAATCCTTCCATAAAGTTGATACCAGCAGCATTGGATGCGATTACAACTGAAAAAGGATTAACTGTGGAACACATAGTACCAATAGATGAACCCAGATAAACTGCTGCTATACCTACTAAAGCATCATAACCTGCAATTACAAAGATTGGAATAACTACTGCATAAAGTGCAACTGTTTCTTCGCACATGCCGAAAGTAGTGCCACCAAGAGAGATTAATACAGTAATAAGTATAATAAGTATGTATTCCTTCCCTCTAGTTACTCTTGATAAGGCTCCCATTCCAGCTGCGAAAGCACCTGACTTATTTAAATAAGCAAGCATACCTCCCAGTACAAAGATAAATAAACTGATATCAATGGTGTCATATACACCATTAACCAAAGCTAAAACACCATCAGTAAATCCCTGTGGATTAGGTTCAATCGCTTCATAGCTTCCAGGAATACCAATCGGCTTATTAATACTGCCATCTAAAAATAAATCTAATTTAGCCTTGATATGTAGGGTGTCCAGTGACTGTTGGTCTGCATCCATGGAATTAATACTTCCGTCTGGAGCAGTAATGTCAAACTTGTTTGTATCTGCATTGTAAAGTAGTTTTGAGTATGCTCCTGTTGGCATAAAGTTTGTTCCAATAGCCGCAATAATCAGGATAATAAATAATACCGTAAAGGCAGATGGGAATTGGCGCTTTTTCTTCGCTGGAGTTCCCTGCTCCATTACATTTTTTTCCTCCATTTTTTCTCTCCTTAAAGTTATATATAAAATTATAGCTAGTGCATTTAGTATTTTATACATTTTTAGGAGTTTGTTCAATGGTTTTTGGAAAAAATATGTTGAATTATTTGAAATTTGTTTTTTTTAACAAAATATAGGTAAATAAATCGTGATTCTTTCTACATAATTACATGACTTTGCTATATCAAAATATCGTCTTTTGCTTTAGCTTCCTCCCATGGAAGTATATCTCCATCTTCCTTTAAATATTCTAAAATATCTGAAATTCCCTCTCCAGTGTAAGCACTGATACAAAATATTTTTTCACAGCCTGCTAATCTCAGCCATTCTTTAGCCTGTTCCACATCAGCTTCCTTATGATCTATCTTTGTAACAATACCTATTACCTCTCTTGTTGCGATGGCACATACACATGGGGGATACAGGGAATAAGGCTCAATAGCACTCAGCAGCATACCTATTACATCTGCTTCGTAAGAATAAATCGCCAGGGCACCTGCCAGCGTATTGGTTTCCGCATATTCTCCCGGTGTATCAATAATAACATCATAATAGTTGACATACTGGGTTTTATGATAGGTAATTTTTTCTCCCTTTAAAGCCTGTGTCAGCGTAGTCTTTCCGGCCTCACTACGCCCAAGAAGCATAATCTTCCTCATGATTATTACCTTCTTGTTATTCTGCACACAGCAAATTCCAGTTCATTTTTAAAGTAAGAAACAATTTCCTGTATAGCCGTTTCTACTTCCGACAGCCTCCCTGTTATAATCAGTGTTCCGCTGAATCTGTCTACAAATCCTAAATATACATCCCCTGCTTTAATTGCTACATCACTTGCAATTACTGCTGATTCGGGAGGCGTTACGTTGAGGATTCCAATTGCAGAATTATTGAAATCAATATCAGGGTTTAATCCTAACTTTTTATATACAATTGGTCTGGGTCCACCTATTATATGAGCCAGGGAAATCTGTTTTCCAGGAACACTTTCCTGTATAATTCTTAGTCTTCCTTCTGAATCTTCTGGTAGCAAATCTCTTATATCCATCTTTTTCTTCATCTCTTTTCTTTAACTTTTATGCCGTTTATTCTGTTAGTTTATTTTTTAACGTAATAATTATTATAACATATTTTGTGAAATTCAGCAATTTTTATAAATACCTAAAAAAAGACTGTGCTAAAAGTTTTAAGCACAGTCTCAATTTCCATTTTATTAAAATTTGTATTTATTTATTTAAAAATTTGTTCTACAGGCACTTTTATTTTATCATTGCTGCAATAATAGGAGCAACGATTAATGAGATAGTACCCATAACCTTGATTACTGCATTTAGTGAAGGACCGGCTGTATCTTTAAACGGATCGCCGATGGTATCTCCAACAACTGCAGCTTTATGCGCTTCTGAACCTTTTCCACCAAGTGCACCAGTTTCAATGTATTTCTTAGCATTATCCCATGCACCACCTGCATTTGACATAGTAAGAGCAAGTAGTACACCACTTGCAGTACCGCCAACCAGCATACCGCCAAGAACGTTTAATGCAACGGTAGGATTAAATGCAGCAATACCGAAACCTATAACAATTATGCTTAAAGGAGCAATCAGTCCTGGCTTAATCATTCTCTTTATAGCAGCTTTTGTAGAAATATCTACGCACTTCTTATAATCTGCCTTTGCTGTTCCTTGTAAAAGTCCTGGGATTTCTCTGAACTGTCTTCTTACTTCTTCAATCATTTCAAAGGCTGCAGTTCCAACGGCTCTCATAGCGTATGCACAGAACAGGAATGGAATCATTGCACCAAACAATAAACCAAGCATAATCATTGGATTTAATATATCAAGTGAAGCTAAACCTGCTCTCTGAGCAAACGCAGAGAATAATGCAATTGCAGTAATTGCAGCAGATCCGATAGCAAATCCCTTTGCGATAGCTGCTGTAGTGTTTCCAACAGCATCAAGCTTGTCCGTAACCTGACGAACTTCTGGTTCAAGACCAGCCATTTCAGCAATACCACCAGCATTGTCTGCAATTGGTCCATAAGCATCGATAGCTACAATGGTACCTGCCATGGATAACATACCCATTGCTGCTAATGCGATTCCATAGAATCCATAAACACCGCCTCCTGGAACTACATAAGCTACTGCAACAGTTGCAATAATAATTACAATTGGAAGTGCAGTACTTTCAAGTCCTACGGAGAAACCATAAATGGCATTTGTTGCAGCTCCTGTCTGAGAGGATTTTGCAATATTCTGAACCGGTGAATAATTTTGTGCTGTAAAGTACTCTGTTACCAGTCCGATTAAAATGTTTGCGATTAAACCACCCATAATTGCAATGAAAAATTGAATCTGATGGTCTGGCAATAAATATCTGGTCAGGAAAAATGCTGCAACTGCAGACAAAATGAAAGATGTATAAAGACTTCTGTTAAGTCCGGACTGTGGATTTCCATCATTACCTGTGTAAATGAAAAGAGTTCCGATAATAGAGGCAATAATTCCTGCTGCACCCAATAATAGCGGAAGTATTACACCTGTCTGTCCAGGCATGAATGTACCTAATAGCATTGCTGCAATGGATGTTGCTGCATAAGATTCAAACAGGTCAGCACCCATACCTGCAACGTCACCAACGTTATCCCCTACATTGTCAGCAATAACTGCAGGGTTTCTAGGGTCATCTTCAGGTATTCCAGCTTCTACTTTACCAACCAGGTCTGCACCAACGTCAGCGGCCTTTGTAAAAATACCTCCGCCAATACGTGCAAAAAGAGCAATTAATGAAGCTCCGAAAGCGAAACTGTCGATTGCTGCTATAGATTCTGGATTCTGCTTAGCTACAAATATATATAACAATGATACGCCAAGTAATCCAAGACCTACAACACCCATACCCATAACAGAACCGCCCTTGAAAGCAATTCCAAGTGCCTTTTTCAAACTGCTTTTTGCAGCATGTGTTGTTCTGGCATTTGCTCTGGTTGCGATGTACATACCCAGGTAACCTGCTAGTGCAGAAAAGAATGCACCAACACCAAATGCTATTGCAGATGACCATTTGTGTTCAGTTAATAATCCCAAGATGATAAAAATAATAATTGCAATTGGAAGCAAGGTCTTATACTGTCTGTTTAAAAAGGCCATTGCACCCTGTTGGATTGATTCTGAAATCTCAATCATTTTGTCAGTTCCCATGTCTTCTTTAAGAACTGACTTGGATAAATAAGCCGCAAATATTAATGCTAAAATAGATGCTGCCAAAATAAGATTAGTCATTTTAGTCTCTCCCTTTAAATTTAAAAATTTGCTGCATTAATAATAGAATGAAACATCTATATCAATGAAGCATTGCATACTTATACCGTGTTCATAGCAATTCTACCCTTTTCCGCTGCAATCAATTCATTTTATTCTTTATAAAAATTTAAAAATTCGGAAATAATTAGGAGAATTAAACGGAATGCTCGCTAAATATTTTATACCACGTTAACAAAGAAGTCCAATAAAAATTATCAATTTTAGTAAAAAAAAATAAAAATTTAATTAAAAAAGGTTATAATTAACAAAAAACATATTTTATTATACAAGATGTGTCAATCTTATGAGGGACAAATATTTAATTTTATTTGTATCTTACTGTTTTTTTCTTTTACACTTTATTCAGGCTGGCAAAAGTTCTCCCCATTTAGATTTATTTCTATAAAAAAGGTAGCAGACTATTATTATCTGCTACCTTTTTATTGTTTTATTTAATTAAATATTCCGATTTTATTTGTTAGCAGCTGCTGCTATAGTTGGATCATCAACTGTTTCATCAGGAATAGTAAAGTCACATTCAGTCAAAGGAACAAGCTTAGTCTTTTTCTTAAGCTTATATGCAATGATTAGAATAGGGAATACAGGAATCAGTGCATAGTTAGAAATGAAGTCAAACCAGCTGAAAGTATCTGCCTGGAATACCCACATATTTGCTAAGAAAATGATTACTGTAATCATAACTCCTGCAAAGATTGGTCCAAATGGATACAATAATGATTTGTATTTCAGTTCTGAAATGCTGTGGCCCTGTGCAACCCATGCTTTTCTGAATCTGTAGTGGCAGATTGAAATACCAAGCCAGATAAAGAATCCGCTTAATGCTGATGCATTATAGAAAATTGTATAAATCTTACCTTCTCCTACCATTGAAGCAAAGAAGGAAAGTGCTGCGATACCGCCAGTTGCCCATACTGCATAAACAGGAACACCATGTTTATTTGTCTTTGCAAAGAACTTTGGTGCATTTCCTCTTGTTGCCATTGCATGCAACATTCTTGAAGAAGTATAAAGACCGGAGTTACCACATGATAATACGGATGTCAGGATTACAGCGTTTAAAACAGATGCTGCTGCTGCAAAACCTACATTTTTAAATACCAGAACAAATGGAGATGCTGCTACGTTTGTAGCACTTCCGTTTAATAAGTCAGGTTCTGTAAACGGAATCAATGTACCGATTACAAAGATACTGCCTATGTAGAAAATTAAGATTCGCCAGAATACTGTATTGATTGCCTTTGGAACATTCTTTTCAGGATCTGCTGTTTCTGCAGCAGCAAGACCTACGATTTCAGTTCCCTGGAAAGAGAATCCAGCTACAGCAAATACACTCATCATTGCAGCAAATCCGCCAACAAATGGAGCCTTTCCTCCATCACCTGCATCCAGTGTCCAGTTCTGGAATCCTGTTGTATGATTACCCATGATGCCGAAGATACAAAGAACACCAGCAATCAGGAAAATAATAACAGCGATTACTTTAATACCAGCAAACCAATATTCTGCTTCTGCATATGATTTGGTGGAAATCAGGTTCAAACCCATTAATAACGTGAATGCTATAATTGCTACCAAAGTACCAGGTACTTCTGGTATCCAGAACTTAACAATCAGACCTGCTGCAACGAATTCAGCTGCAACAGTAATAGCCCAAGAGAACCAGTAGTTCCAACCAACAGCAAAGCCGAAAGCCGGATCGATAAATCTGTTAGCATACGCTTCGAAAGATCCAACAAGTGGTAACTGAGTTGCCATTTCACCAAGTGATGACATCATAAAAAATACTATAAGACCCATTAATCCATAGGCAACCATTGCGCCTCCTGGACCGGAAGATGAAACTGCACTTCCACTTGCAAAAAACAATCCTGTACCGATAGCTCCGCCGATAGCTATCATAGTAAGCTGTCTGGACCTTATTCCACGACTCAGTTTAGTACCTTCGCCATGTTTTTCTGAACTCATAATAAATCCTCCTTACCTTAAAAAAACATAATAATTTCATAGAATAGCAGTTGCATAAAACAAGTGTTTATTATAAATCTGCCAGAAATCTGTCCGCCACAGGAAAACTTCCATGTGGTACAGTCAACTGCTATGGTCAAACATTAAAGTATTGCCTAATTACGTTTGACGCTTACCCATTTTTAAAAGTCCTCTTTCGTATATCGGATAATATCTATCCGCGCTTCTTACCACCTCCGAATCAGAATTCAAAATAAATACATAAATGCAATATAGTCTTTCACAATATATTGATTTTACGAAGTATTCTGTAAATTCAATTAAATTATAACATCGATTAAATAAAAATCAATACCTTAGGGCATAGTTTATATTTATTTTTTAAGCAAGTCCGAATTACACATGCAAAATAAATGTTGAAAAATACACATTTGCTAAGATATTTAGTATTAAAATGCATTAAAATGGTTTATAATTCCACTAAACAGTTATGAAAAACATTCTAAATATATGTAGAATATTCTAATAACAATCAATATTCAAAATAGTTTCTTTGGGTTATACTCCAATTTTTTTGGCAATTATTAAAGAAAAAACCTACAATATTTTATATTGTAGGCTCACAGCTGAATTCTAAAAAAACATTTTGATTTAGATGAATGTATTATTCTTTCTCAATATGTATGGTTACGTCCTTGCACACGTTAAAACCATAAGCAACTTCCATTCCCTTGATGATGGCTGTTGGAACAGGACATGCCAAATGCCGGCAATGTTTGTCAGCAATCTTGTAAATCATTGACTTACTATACTTTTCAAAGCACTCCTTATAACCAGCTAATTCTGTTAAATCTGCCTCCATTGCCATAATTTGTGGGCATTCTGACTGTATATCAATTTTAAGCGATTGATTACCGTCTACTTCCATCCTCAAACTTGTTTTTAATCCGCATGCCCCTGGATTAACATCAACTTTTACCAAAACCACTCACCTTCTTTTATTGTTATTTTTTATATAAATATAGTCCTTCTCTAAATAAATAACAACATTTTCTATGATTATAGTCCCTAAAAGATTTTTTACAGACCTTTTCGTTCAAAGTAAAAAACAATAAAAAAGAAGTTCCAACATTTTTAAAATATTGAAACCTCAATCTTTGAAGGCGCCAGCCTGATTTGAGCTGGAATTTCCCTACAAAATTTCTTTATTAAAATGTCCTCTTGTGTCTGTTTCCTTATTAAAGACAGCTTTATCCATTCCGCCATTTAATTTGTTTAAGGCCTTATTAATGGTTGTCACAACCTGCTCTTTGGACTCAACTGTAAAGTTCAATCTGAATGCATCAATTCTTTTTATGCTTGGAAGCTCATCTAAAAGATTAAGTGTCTTGCCATTAAGAATAGTCGTTGTACAATCATCATGACAAATGATTGGGAAGGTTCCGTAATCATCTTTCAACTCATAGCTCTTTGTTCTACAAATACCGCATTGGTTCATTTTTTTCAGCGGACAATATTTTGTAAACATCAAAGGAGCCTTACCATATACAATCATCTCCAGCGCAGGATAGCCGCCATTTTCTTCATAATAAGCATTGATTAGCTCTTCAATTTGGCTCTTATTCAATTCATAAGATAACGTTACACGTTTCGCACCTAATCTATATAATTCATAGCAACTAGTAGAATTAACAACATTTAGAGAGTAGTCCGTAACAAAAGGATTAGTTTTTCTGTAGTGATAAATTCCGCCATATCCTCCGATTAGTAGCTGCCCTTCTTTTTCCTTATAATCATTCTGGTTTCTTCTAACAACGTTTTCAAAATAGATTTCCTTAATTCCACAGTTCACGCAAGCATCATACTGTTCCTTAGTCGTTACAGAGGCCGTAAGGTATGGTTTTTCAGGGGCAAAACTTATTTTTTCTTTTGCTTTTAAAGCCTTGGTTCTTTTCTTTTGGCTGTTAAGCTTTAAGTCGTATAAGCCCTGTACAATATCTCTTCTTGCTGCATTTAACAGTTTAGCTGGAATAAATGCATTGCATTCCTCAAAATCTACATGATTAAGTTCAAATATAGTATCATTTAATCTTGAAAATTGCTTTATTAGCTGATCTTTTGTTGTTGGATTGTTAATTGCGACCCCTAGTATTTCCTGGCTTTCATATAAATAATTGAAGCCTAAACCCTCAGCATCAATGATAAGCTTTGAATCTGGATATGCATACACTCTTATATCTAGGTTAAAGCGCTTAAATTCTTTTTCCAGTGATGACTCTAACTCTTTGTAATAAAAATAATCCTTCGTTATATATACTAAATCGCCCTTAGACAACTTTTCTTTGATTTTGATATAGCAGACATCATGTGCCTTGTTAATTAAATTGCCATCTTTATCGTACAGTTTTACAACAGTTAAATTTACATCTTCATTATTATGACTTATTCTGATTATATCGTTTTGATTTAAAGTACGTGTAAGTGTTATTTCATACATGTCTTTAACCATTTTGCTAATTCTGCCAATTTCATAGCCAAAATTATTCGGCCTTAAAATGTTTGTAATATCTTTCTGATCTTCGTGAAACAAATATCCTTTAGTAAATGTTCTATTGAATGTTTTGTTCAGATTCTCTTTATCTTCTTGGGCTATTTTATCATCTAAGGCCATGCGATATTTTGATACAACATTGGCAACATAGGCAGGCTCTTTCATTCGGCCCTCTATTTTTAAAGAATCTATTTCTTTTAAATCATTAATATAATCGATAGTGTTTAAATCCTTAGTAGATAAAATATAGTTTTTTCCTAAAGATGTATCTGTTGTCTTATCAAGTAGTTCATACTCTTTACGACATGAACCAACACATCTTCCCCGATTTCCGCTTCGATAGCCGATTAATCCAGACATTAGACAGTTTCCAGAATAAGATACACATAAAGCACCGTGAGCAAAAATTTCTAAAGGTATTTTAGCTATTCTTTTTATCTCTTTTACTTTTTCAATCGGAACCTCACGGGCCAAAACAACTCGTTTAGCACCAAGCTCCTTAAATAATAAAGTTCCTTCTAAATCGTCTATTCCCATCTGAGTTGAACAATGTGCTTCCATATCAAGAAAGTTTTTAACTATATAATCCAAAGCAACCAAGTCCTGAACGATAATTCCATCCACACCGATTTCATTTAATTCGTTCATCTGCGCCTTCATCTCTTCAACTTCGTTTTCGAAAACGATGGTATTCATGGTTACATAGATTTTAATATTTCTCAGGTGCGCATAATCAACAGCCTCTTTTAATGATTCTAAATCAAAATTGCACGAGTATGCACGTGCACCAAATTTTTGCATGCCTAAGTATATTGCATCACAACCATTAGAAATTGCGGCCTTTAAAGCTTCCATATTCCCTGCTGGAGCTAATAATTCAGTCATTTTTTCCTCCATACTACTCACTATTCTGCGCTAAGCGCTTCTAACTGGTTGCAAAGCTTTTCTACAGTTTTCAGTTCATCCTTTTTAAAGGCTAATGTAATATCCGCTTCTAATTCTTGTTTTTTCTTGTCTATTTCTAAATACTTCTGATTGAAATATTTATCATATACCATTTTACGGAAAGAACGCGTACGCATACGTCTAATGGTATTGTCTTCTATAAGCAAAACGTAATCCGCACAATTAGCTACAAGATAGAAATCGTGACTTACCATGAGTACAGCCCCTTTATATTCGGAAATGGCTTTTTCCAGTGCCATTTGTGCGTAAATATCCAAATGGCTAGTGGGTTCATCAAGAATAAGAAGTTCTGCCTTTGTATTTGCAATCATTGCAATTTGGAGCAAATTCTTTTCTCCACCGGACAACTGACCTACCTTCTGCTTTAAGGTATCACTTTCCAAACAATATTTCCCCAGATACTCGCGGATACTTTCCCTTGTCTCAAAACCCAAACTTTCCATAACCTCATATACCGTTTTTGTTTCATCCATATTCTCCCCTTGAAGCTGAGATAAACACCCATAGCTTGTATGCTCATGGATATGGATGGAAGGATGGTTATTCTTTAAGATATCACGCATTAAAGTAGTTTTTCCTGTACCATTTGCACCAACGATGGCTACTTTTTCCCCAGCTAGCAGTTCAAAATTGATATTTTCCAATAAGCTTTCATCAAATGAAACATTGTAGTCTGTAATGCTTAAAACTGTATGATCTGCTTCAACTTCTATTGCGGGAAGTTCAATCTTTGGCTCTCGAAGTTCAATAAAAGGTGCCTTAATTTCTCTTGCACGTAAACGGTCAAGTTGTGTTTGCTTTGCATTTACAGCACTTCCAATAACAGGATTGACAAGTATCGTAGCTCTTGTGCGCAGAATATCAACCATTTTCTCAGTACGTTCAATTTCTTCCTGTTCTTCAATACTCTGAAGTTTAAGTTTTAATTTTTCCTTTAGCTGGGAACAACGATATTCTGTATAATTACCATCATATTCCTGAATGTCACCGTTCTCTAAGTGTAAAATCTTGTTAAAACAGTGATTCAATAAATATCTGTTATGTGTAATAACTAATAATGTGGCATTATAACCATTAATCAACTGACAAAGTCTATTTAAGTTGCTGAAATCAAGAAATACATCTGGTTCGTCCAACACAAGAAGATTTGGAGATAATAACATTTCCCTCATAATCTGAAGTAATTTATATTCTCCACCACTAAGTTGTGATAACTTTGTTTCTTCCAATTCACGCATACCGGCTACATATAACTGTTTACGGATATTGTTTGCATAATTATCGCCATCCATGGCCTCAAAGGCATCTAAAAGAGCCTGATATTTCTCAAATAACGGCGATGCATCCTCAGCCACTGCCATTTCTTCACACACAGCAATTGTCGCTTGCTGATTTTCCACGAATCTCTCACTTAGATATTCAAAAACAGTGCATTCCTGCTCTTTATCTCTCACAGCAAACTGGCTAGCATAACCAATTCGACAACTTTCATCTTTGATTATCTTTCCATCATACAAATATTTATCCGGATGAATAATCATATCAACAAGAGTTGATTTTCCAGCACCATTGCTTCCAATAAAAGCGCAATGCTGCCCCATTTTCAATGTAAATGAAACCTCTTTATATAAATCTTTTGCAGGAAAACCATAGGAAAGTTTTTCCACTTGAATCATTTTTGTTATCCTCTTTTCTAAAAAATTTTGTCTAAAATTTGTCACAGTAGAATTATAACAATTAACACTGCACAACACAAGAAAAGTTGCTAAAACAAAGACATCTGTTTTAGGATAGTGCAACCAGCTCTATACATAAATCAAGACAAATAAAAAACTCTAAACCCATCAATTTCAACGAGTTTAGAGTTATTCTCATGGAGGCGACACCCAGATTTGAACTGGGGGATAAAGGTTTTGCAGACCTCTGCCTTACCACTTGGCTATGTCGCCGCAAGCCAGCCTTACGACCAGCAAATAAATTGGCTAGGGTAGCAGGATTCGAACCTGCGCATGATGGAATCAGAATCCATTGCCTTACCGCTTGGCGATACCCCAACAACAAAGTTTTTATATGGGGTGGATAGTGGGAGTCGAACCCACGTATACAGGAGCCACAACCCTGTGTCTTAACCACTTGACGATACCCACCATATAATGGCTTTTTATTAAATTTTATTTTAATAAAAATGGCGACCTGGATCGGGCTCGAACCGACGACCTCCAGCGTGACAGGCTGGCATTCTAACCAACTGAACTACCAGGCCATATTATTAAAATGGTGGGCGTTATAGGGCTCGAACCTATGACCCTCTGCTTGTAAGGCAGATGCTCTCCCAGCTGAGCTAAACGCCCATTTTAATGGTAGCGGCGAGTGGATTCGAACCACCGACCTTCCGGGTATGAACCGGACGCTCTAGCCAACTAAGCTACACCGCCACATGATGTTTCCAACGTTTTGCGCCGTCAACATTTAATATCTTACCATTTCCGATTCGTTATGTCAACACATTTTTTTACATATTATTATTATTTTTTCACTTTTTATAAAGTGTGTATTTTCCAACACTTTCCGGCTATTTTAAATATGCATTTTAAACTTTCGGATAAAAAAATTCTTTTATCTTATATGGATAGTTCTTATTTTTTATCTTTACTTGACTTTCCAAATCCATCCTTATATGATTTCCTTATATATTATACCACTACCATTGTAAAAAACAATAAAAAATGGAGGTTATTATGGAATATAAAATTGAAGGAACTCCTCTTCCTGTTCTTATCTGCACTTTAGAGCAAGGAGAAAGTATGATCACTGAAAAAGGCTCTATGAGCTGGATGTCGCCAAATATGAAAATGGAGACCAGCAGTAATGGTGGAATGGGCAAAGCATTAGGCCGAATGTTTGCTGGTGAATCACTTTTTCAAAATCGTTATACTTCCCAGGGTGGAAAAGGTTTAATTGCATTTGCTTCCAGTTTTCCAGGATCTATCATGGCATTTGACATCACACCCCAGAATTCCCTTATTGTACAGAAATCAGGATTCCTTGCAGCAGAGTCAACTGTAAGTTTATCGGTCTTCTTTCAGAAGAAAATTGGTGCTGGTTTCTTTGGGGCGAGGGATTTATTATGCAGAAAATCTCTGGAAATGGTAAAGCCTTTATTGAAATAGACGGGCATACTGTTGAATATAATCTGGGATCTGGTGAATCCATGATTATAGACACGGGCTACCTTGCCGCCATGAGCGATACCTGCTCCCTGGATATTGTAACAGTACCAGGCGTAAAAAATATGTTATTCGGCGGGGAAGGAATTTTCAACACAGTGGTAAGGGGTCCAGGTAAAATTATACTTCAGACACTTCCTGTAAATTCAGTTGCGGATTCCCTGCGACCATACTTTCCCGCAGGCAAATAAATCATAATAAATCAAAAGCTGTTTCAAATAAGCTTCCCTTTGCAGAATCGTTTACTAGTTTGAAACAGCTTTTTCTTTCAGCAATATTTATTTAATCATCCATTTTCTTTACTGCCCTGTATGAAACGATTAGGGATGAGCCAGTTACCAGTATCACTCCTGAAAATAAAAGGATAATCTGATATGCTTCCGGTAAAATCAGAGCAGCGATAATCATCAGTATGGAGGTTATTATCATTGCTTTCCCACCACTTCTCTGGCTAACACTCCATGCCTTCTCACTTTTAAAGCTCCAGGATGTTCTGATTCCCAGAGCAGAATTCATTTTTGATTTTGCTATAACATTTCCAGCATATACCATCAAACTCATTAATGCAATATTTGTTATCTTAAGATCGGGAAAGTCCCCTTTATTGTTAATATAATAATATACATTCAGCAGTTCGCTGCCTTGCATAACAATAAAGAGAATCATAAGACCAATTCCGATTTTATTGATTATATTAGCATTATTTTGTGCTTTAACAGTATCCTCTTCTTCTTTGTTATGGATTTTTCTCACGCATTCACTTATGATAAACATTACTAATCCAGATATCGAAAATACTGCTGCAAGTACATATTGAGAGTTCTTTGATCCAAAAGCATCTATATTTCCCGAGAAATCATAGTGGGTGGGAATTTTCTCCGGGAAATACTTTAATGCCATTGCTGTAAGTACAAAGGGTGCTATGCTCAACAGTAATAACATGAGCCTGCCCATTTTATTTTTCATTTATGTTTATCCTCCTTAAACTGTTCAATCCATACAAGCATTTCATCGAACAGGGTTGTATTCAGTTCGTAATATATATAATTCTTCTGTCTGTATTCAAGTACCATATCTGCTTTTTTCAGCTGTGTCAAATGATATGACAATGCCGCCTGGGATATATTCAGTTTTTCCGCTATTTCTCCAGCTGTAAGTCTGCCCTCTCTAAGCATAAGCAGAATTTCTCTTCGTTGAGAATCAGATACGGCTTTAAATGAATCTGCTAAGCCCATAATGCCTCCCTTTTTAAGATTTTAGAATAGCAACCAATCTATTTAAAAAATATTTTAAATAGATTGTACTCTTTGTGAATAAAAAAGCAATAGGTATTTAAAAATAATTTTAAATACCTATTGCAACGCTAAAAAAATCATTATTCCTCTTCATACTTAGTTTTTAAGGATTTATATCTTATTTTTCATTCTACCTTGTTAACATATTTAACAAGTACTTTTACAGCGTTTTCTATATACTTTGTATCGGTATATTCTAACGGACTATGGCTAACTCCATTTTTACTTGGAACAAATAACATGGCTGATTTAAAATAATCCGATAATATTTGTGAATCATGCCCGGCTTTACTTGACAGTTTCAGGTATTTCAGTCCCTGTTCTATAACAATAGCCTCTAAATCCTTAAGCATCTTCTCATTCATATGAGCTGGATTGTCTATAGTCCCATATGTTACTTCATAAGTAATCCCCGGATTTTTTTCCACTTCAATTTTTACTAAACGTTCAACATCTTCTCCAAGGGCTTTGAGATCCTTGTCAATACAGGTCCGCATATCAACAGAAAAATTAACTTCACCTGGTATTACATTTGCCGCATTGGGTAAGACATCCAACTTTCCAACTGTAGCAACAGCCTCTGGATATTTCATTGCAATCTCAGGAATTTGTGAAATAATCTTACAAGCTGTAACCAGAGCATCTTTTCGAGAGTTCATACTTGTTCCCCCCGCATGGTTTGCTTCTCCTTTGATTGTAAAATAATAATAGTTTAAACCAACGATAGAGTGAACAAGACCAATTGGGCAATCTGCGCTTTCAAGCACGGTTCCCTGCTCAACATGAACTTCGATTGTTCTTTTTACGTTTGCTAGTTGTCTTTCCTTTGATATAACGCCAGCATCCCCATGAATCCCGTTAGTGATTATATTTTTTAACGTTTCTCCTGTATTAATGTCCCTGGTTTCTTCAAGTAGCTGATCTGTCTCCAATCCACATACCCCATGAGATGATAAAAAGCCCTGTGAAAACCGAACCCCTTCTTCATCATTCATGGCCAGAATGTCAATAGAATAATAAGGTTTTTCATTTCTTTCAACATAATATCTTGCTACTTCAAGACCAACTATTATACCGACGATTCCATCATACTTACCACCATTAGGCACTGTATCATAGTGCGATGATATGATAATGCTTTCTTTTACTTTCCCCTCAAGATGACCCCAAACGGTTCCATATGAGTCAACTTGTCCGTTTAAGCCTAAATTGTTCATATAATCAACCAGGTATTTCTGTGCAGCATATGACTCTTTACTGAATGGCAATCTTGTTACTCCACCTGATGTTTCTCTTCCAAACTGAGAAATATCTTCAATCAACTTTCCTATCATGTTTCCTCCTTATAAATCTTCTATTTATTCTGCAGATTGCTTCTTGTTATATTTTAGCATATCTTTCAATTCTTAAGAACATATATTCAATGCAATTTATTTAATCATCCCTAAACCAACTCTTAAATATGACTATAAATCTACCTTTATCCATAATAGTTCATAAAATGACATAAAATGTTAAAGATGCTTGAATATTGACGATATAAATGTTAGAATATTCGCATAATTAGCCGAAATCTTGGTGGATAAATACTATTCTTTAAAACCAATTTAATTGCACAGGGATTTAAGCTACTAAATTTATGAATGTTTGAAAAGGAGAAGTGCAGTATGTTAAAAAACATGAAAATTGGAAAGAAATTAATTATCACTTTTATTTTAGTTACAATTATCTCCAGTATCGGAAGTGTAATGGGCCTTTATGTTATGACTAATATGAATTCCAAATATGGTGCAGCTTTGGAAAACTACGGTTTTGCACAAGGAGATATTGGTCGCTTTAGTACTGAACTCAATAATGTAAGGGTACTACTTAGAAACGTGATTATTGATACTGATATGGCAAAAATGGAGAATGATCGTAATGAAATAACAAAATCCTTTGACAAACTTGATACATATTTATCACAAGTAGGTAAAAAGTTAGACTCTGACAAAGAGAAAAAAGAATATGATAATATCAAGAATAATATGGGAAACTTCATTGAGGTTGCCAATCAGGAAGTTGAACTTGCCATGCAAAATAAAAATACTGAAGCCTATGCAATTTTAGTGAATCAAGCTACACCTCTTGCAAATACAATTCGAACATCTACAGAATCGATAATGGACGAGAAAACCACTACAGGAGATTCTCTAGCCACTAAATTATCGGCTCAGGGTAATTTAGCATCCATTTTAATTCTTGTTGTAATGTCTATTTCTTTAGCCGTTTCACTTATCATAGCCCTGATTATTTCTAGAGGCATCAGTAAACCTGTAACAGAAATGGCTTATGCGGCAGAAAGAATGTCCGAAGGAGATTTAAGCGTAGAAATTGACATACACTCTAAAGATGAAATTGGTCAGTTAGGTACAGCCTTTGTTAAGTCTAACCAGATGATACGAGCGTATATAACTGATATTAAAGAAAATCTTGGAAAAATGGCCCTGGGCGATTTGAATATTAATATTCAGCAAGATTATAAAGGGGAATTTATTGAACTTAAAAATTCAATTCATAGTATCGTTGCTTCCCTTAATGATGCACTTACTAAAATAAATCAGGCAGCAGAACAGGTTGCTACAGGTTCAGATCAGGTGTCTGATGGTTCCCAGGAACTGGCTCAGGGGGCTACTGAACAAGCCAGTGCAGTGGAAGAGTTGTCTGCATCCATACTGGAGATATCTGACCATATAAAGAAAAATGCGGGTCACGCAACAAAAGCCAGCGAAAATGTAAATCTGGTAAGTGAAGAAATAGAAGTAAGTAACCTGCATATGACTGAAATGGTTTCTGCCATGACACAAATCAATGACTCTTCCAGTCAAATTGGAAAAATCATTAAAACCATTGAAGATATTGCTTTTCAGACAAATATCCTTGCTCTTAATGCTGCAGTTGAAGCAGCTCGTGCAGGTGCCGCAGGAAAAGGATTTGCTGTGGTGGCAGATGAAGTAAGAAATCTGGCAACAAAAAGTGCGGAGGCAGCAAAAGATACAACGACTTTAATTGAGAACTCAATGAATCAAGTGGAAAATGGCACTAAAATTGCGGACGAAACTGCAAGTTCACTTCTTAAGGTTGTGGAAAGAGCAAAAGATGTTGCCAGCATTGTTGAAAATATTTCAGATATTTCAAACAGGCAGTCAAGTGCCATAAATGAAGTCACCTTGGGCGTCGATCAAATTTCAAGTGTTGTTCAGACCAACGCTGCTACAGCTGAGGAAAGTGCTGCAGCCAGTGAAGAACTATCTGGGCAGGCACAGACACTAAAGGTACTTGTAAGCAGATTTCAATTAAGAAACAATGCTGTCTAAGTAATTAATTACTTAGATGTAATTCTGCAAATTTAAGGTGTAAATAAAAAATACCAGAAAGCATAAAAGCTTCTCTGGTATTTTTGAACCTACAATTTTGGATTTATTTCATCTCATTTTTATAGTAATTATATATATAATATTGATTTTTACCATTTTTTTTTGCACAATATAGCGCCATATCGGCATAATGATATAATTCATAAAATTCATGTGTTCCATATATCATTACTATACCTCCACTTAAAGAAATTTTAAAATTTTCTTCAAAATGATTTGAGCAAAATAGGGATACACTTTCATTAAGGGCTGCAAATCTTTCAACTGCCTTTGCCATATCAGAAATTCCTGTCATATATATTAAAAATTCATCTCCGCCAATTCTTCCAATAATATCGGTATTCTTAAAAACTTTTTCATCTGTTCTGCTATGCTAAGGATTACTTTATCTCCAAAATCATGCCCATAGGTATCATTGATTCTTTTAAAATCATCAATATCTATCATCATCATTGCATGTCCACCTTCTGGATATTCTTCTAATAAATTTGTTATAGATTCACCGGTAGAGGCTTTATTATATAACCCAGTAAGAGAATCCGTATTGGCCTTTTCAAGCAATATATTAAATGTTCTTTTTTCTTCCTCAATATTTTTGACATATGAAATAATGCATACTGAATTAGCTGCATCCGAATAGTAAATACAATAATGTATACGAATCCATGCATAATTCACACCATCTGATCGTTCAATACATTCGTATTCCAATATATGGGCTTTATTTTTTAAAGTATTTAAAATATTTGAAACAGACAACACTTCTTTATATTCCTGTGAAAATTCCTCTTTAACTAATTGTTCTGAAATAGCCAGAATTGTATCTGAATAGGATGAATTCTCTGGTATACCTAATAACATTGTTAGTTCCTTTGCATTATCCCCAATTAAACAATCCTTTGTTATATTAGCTTCTAATATATTATCAAAAAGTACATTGTTTACATGTTGCAAAGTAACCTTGTATCTTTCCTCATTTAATCTGAGTTGTATGATTGAATTGTTCATAGACTTAAATATTTTAATAATAATAAGCACAAAAAAAGCTATTGATAGAAGATAGAAACTTAACTGCATATAACTTTTGTACAAAATGATGCCAAAGGCAATAAAAGCTGCAATTGCTGCTACTATCAACAGTAGAAAATCCAGTTGTTTTTTATTTAACCCATAATTTTTCATATTCATACCATCCATTAAAAGTACATTCTTATGCAAGCATCACCTGCGAAATAAGAAAGTAATCTTAAAAAACATTTTTATTTACTATTTTCTGTCAAAACAATAGCACACAAAAAAGAAAAAATGAGTCTTTACACTTAAAAGACTCATTTTTACACTTAAAAACTTTATTTTCGTTTAAATTTTCTATTGACAAATGAAATTTCTTATTTTGTTACACTAACAGGCGCACCCGAAAAACGCCGCATTCCATGTGGTATATCAACTCACCATCATACTTCTTTGCAAAGGTGATAACGCTCTTACTTCCCACACCATGTCCATCTTCATGAGCAATGGGATAGCCGTTTTCATCAAGTGTGGTATTTTCAGCGCAGGGATTTTCAATTTCCAGGAGCAGCCGCCCAACATTACGACAGGTAAACCGGAGATATGGCTCAGAATTTGAGGCCAGCTTTCCACAAGCTTGAATGGCATTCTCCATCAGGTTTGAAACTGCCATGGAAAGCTCCAGAGAATCCACAGTCAGTTCGCTGGGAATGTCCAGCTCAATTGCTGTATCAACGCCCGATTGCTCTGCAAGTGCAGCATAATGACATACAGCGGCATTAACAGCTGGATTTTCACAGTATACCTTGCTTATTTGGGGAACGACTTGATTTTGCTTTTTTAAAAGCGCAGCGGCCTGGCTGATTTCCCCCTGTTCCAAAAGCCCCAGCAGCATATTGTTAAAATGGCGGCGGTCATGAGCAGCACGGCTGTTCTGCCCCGAAACCTCCTCCATCAGTTCAAGCTGTTTCGTCATGTTATCGGCAGCCAGATGCAAATATTCTCGTTCTGATAACATTTTCTGGTTTTCCTCTTTTATCCAAAACTCTCGCTGAAGATTTTTTAGGGAGAGAAAAATGGAGCCATAGGCGGCGAGTCCGATGAAAATCACCAGGAGCAGCGGAAAGGCCTGTTCCGTCAGGGTAGCAACAATATCGTCGGAAGACAAAACGTAATAATTAAAGGTAATATAAATCCCCACAGCCACGGCAAAATATGCCGTCCAATGCTCCACCGCCTGCCGATACAGTGGTCTCACATAACGTGATAAAATTAGCAGAAAAGCACCAAACAGGATTATTCGCAGGACCGAATTGGCATAGACAGGGTATGGCAAGTGCCTTGAACCAATAAAACTGAGAATAATCACCATATCACTAATGTTTTGAACAGTGAGATAGGAAAACAGCCATTGCATGAAGGTATCTTTGAACAGTGGCCGCACCGCAAAACACAGTACAGCAAATAAAATAATGTCAAGTTTAGAAAGCAATGTCAGGTTCCCACTAAGATAGCAGTAAACTGCCGTGCCCAAATCAGCAGCAAGAATGCCAAGCATGGTCAGCAATGTTATTTTTTTAGAATATTTTGGCTGCAAAAGAGTCATCATCAGTAGAACATTTGCAGTGGTAGAAACTGCGGCCCGTAAGAAATCAGGAAGAAACTGGCTCATCTGTTCCCCCCCTTTGACATCAGGTAATCCATATATGTATCTCTCACCGCTGGATACTGCTTTTCTGCAATGGGGACTATCTTTCCCCCAGACAATGTAAAGCTGTCCTTACTAAAACGTTCTACTCGTCGCATATTGACCAGAAAGGAGGCGTGACATTGCAAAAAATGCCTGTCCTTCAAGATTGCTGCACAATATTCAGAAAAACTCTCCCGAATGGTACGGCTAATCACTTCCTGTCCATCTGTAAAACTGAAAATGACAGCATGGCTACGATATTCACAGCAGACGATATCCAACAGTTTGATTACCCTCAGGCTATCTGCAGTTTTAAAGGTAAATGTCTGCTCCTGAGTAAGGTCTGCTTTGGAGATGGCCAAGTCCAGCGTATCAAACAGCTGCTTTTTGTTTATGGGTTTAGTCAAATAATTGATAGGACTTGCAGCATATGCCTGCAAAGCAAATTGCGGCTCAGTGGTGGCGTAAATGATTTGCGTCTCATGGTCAAAGCGGCGAATTTCTTTGCCAAGTTCCAATCCGCTTATCATAGGCATGACAATATCAAGTATATAAAGATGAAAATTCTCACCTTCCATGGCAGAAAGTAGTTCGTCAGGGTGGGAAAACAGGCGAACATCAGCTTCTAACATATGAGCAGCAAGATATTCTTTTATGTATGAGTTGATGGTTTCCAACTCCTGTGGCTGATCATCACATATGGCGATTTGCAGCATGGTACACCTCCTTAAAGAGTATCTATCAGTTAAATTTTTAAGGATAACCCTAGTTATTATAAAAGTATAAAAAATATTATATCATGTGAAATTCTGTAAGTCTATTATTCCATTCATTCAGATGTCATTAATTAACAACTGAAACAAATCAACTCACAAGGCCCTGTTGAGTTCTATTCCCAGGGCCTTACTTGTTTAGGCATTCTTCTGTAAATGCTTCTTTAAACTTATTAAAATTATCTAGTTTTTGGTTTAAGCCGTACAATATCTTTCCAACCATAAGCATTGATTTGAAAAACAGGTATATATTCGTCACCCCATTGCTTTAATATTTTTTTAGTATACCATTCTATAATATAGTTATATTCCGCAAGCTTATTTGTATTGTTATAATCATGTCGTCTGTGAACATAAAGAACTTCATCAATCCAGTGAAATCGGTATTTTTCGATTAACTTTAAAAGTATCATCCGATCTTCCATATTACGTCCTTTATACGGATCATCAGTAGGCCACCCTCCTACTTCCCGAACAGCACTTGTTTTGTAGCATCTGGGCCATACTGACATATTAGAAAGCAAAAAATCATAACGATCTTTAAAATTCCGTCCTTTACGTATATGTTCAGCCGCTTGATTATGGTGCTTTAACATATATTCTGTTGTCTCAATGATAGTTTTAATATTTCCACTGACTACAGCGATATCACTGGGTTGCTGTTTAAATTCCTTTAAAAGAGTTTCTAACGTATAAGGTAAGAACCAGTCATCGCTGTCTAATTGAACAAAATATTCAGTATCCACTATATCTAACGCTTTGTTCTGAGCTTTTGACTGTCCAAGATTTATATTATTCCTAATTACTGTTACCCTAGGATCGTTTAACAATTCTTCTGCCATCTTTAGACTATTATCATCAGAAGCATCATCAACGAGTATTAATTTCCAATTGGAATAGGTTTGAGCATAAACACTTTTTAGCGCATCTATCAACAATTTCCCAGGATTGTAAGAAGGTATCACAACGGTAATTTCACTATCCATTTTTCAAACTCCTTTGTTTAATTTATTATTAAAATCGTTAACCTGTTTTTCATGATCAAAGTTTTCACCCTCAATTAAAATGTCCAGCGCATGGCCAAAATCGATTATTACTTTCCCTGTCTTTTCTGCAATTTCAGGACACATTATTGTTGCTGGTACACCTGCAGAAACTAAGGCTATATCAAAATTTTCCATTGATGAGATTTCTTTAATTGTTTGAGCCATTGCTTCCAATCCCTCATGTCCAATGGCTCCTGTAACAGTAATTCCTAATTTTCGCAATTTATCTGCACCCTCTGCCGATCTTCTGCCTACAACCAAGACCCTATGTGCTCTGAGAATATTAAAAAATTCAGGCGAATTAATCATCTCAACACAAATCCAGGCATTACACACTGCGGGGAACTCTAAACCATAGTATTGAATAATTTGGTTCAGTAGTTCCTCATTGTATGGGGTATGATTTCCCAAACCCACTAAATCCGCTTTTTTCAAAGCATTAATCATACTTGCTGCAATTTCATCATTTAACTCTGTTATCCCTGCATATTGATGATAATGATCAAAATAGCGGTTAATCTTGTGATTGGGACAAATTTTATAACTCACAACATGCATTTCACCGTGACCCAAACGTACCAATGAATATGGCTTATGATGTTTCAGTGAAAATTTTATTTGTTCCAGTATTTCAACTAGCATTAGATAGCATTTATAATATGCCATTTTTAATCTACTCCTCTAATTTCATAATTTATTCAGCCCTACCGATAAGTTTTGTATAGAATTAGTCAGGTCAAAAACAATTTTCCCCTCGGGATAATTAAGATCCTTATAGCAGTTGTGTGCAACAGATAAAACAATACAATCTGCATCACTTATACATATATCCTCAAAAACTACACTGTTAAGCTGTTTATAATCTGTATTAAGTTTTTTAATAAATGGATCATGATACGATACTTTTGCCCCAAGCTCTAAAAGTAAATTTATTATCTTAATGGATGGTGATTCACGAACATCATTAACATCTTTTTTATAAGTTATCCCTAATATTAAAATACTACTATCTTTAATACTTTTGTTAACATTGGATAGCAGCATTTTTATTCTGGATACGATATAGTCTGGCATTTGGTCATTAATCCAGCGGGCACATTCAGCTAATGAGGCTTTAACATCTTTTTCTCTTGCAAGGCAGGTATAGAAAGTACAATCTTTTGGAATGCAGTGTCCTCCTACTCCTGGGCCAGGATAAAATGCATTAAATCCAAAAGGTTTTGAAGCTGCTGCCTCAATAACATTCCATATATTAATATCATACAACTTGCATATTTGAGCCATTTCATTAATTAGTGCAATGTTAACATCTCTGTAAGTGTTCTCAAGGATTTTTGACATTTCAGCAACTTCAAGGGATGAAACTGGATAAGGAGTGACACCAATCTCATTGTAAAATTGGCAAGCTTTTTCAGTACATAGTTTAGAATATCCGGACACTAATTTAGGAGTTTTTTCTATTTTATAAAATTCATTTCCCGGATCAATTCGCTCAGGAGAAAAAGAAAAGAAAAAATCCTTTCCAGCTTTAAGTCCGCTTTCTTCTAATATAGGCAATATGATATTCCTGGAAGTTGTGGGAACTAATGTGCTTTCTACAATAATAAGTTGCTCTTTTCTAATAAAATGCTTTATGGTATCAATTGCTTTGTATAAAAATGAGTAATCAGGATCTTTGTTTTCATCTAAAGGAGTTGGTACGCAAATAATAATAATATCGCATTGCGGCATAAGATCATAGTTATAAGCTACATTCAGTTGATGATGATCTGCAATTACTCTCATTATTTCCTCATCGTCAATATCCGTAATATAACTTTTTCCAGAGAGTAAGAGATTGCATTTCTCTTTGTTATTTTCAAATCCAATTACTTGCAGACCTTTTTTTGCACATAGTATAGCCAATGGTAATCCCACGTAGCCAAGTCCTATAATCCCTACCTTACAATCTTTTGACTTGATATCCATCTTTTTATATATCCTTCCTTAATTTAAGGTGCTTAATAAGAGAACTGATTGATTTTTCAAGGGTATATTGGGGATTGTATCCGAGTGCCTTTAGCTTTGTTATATCAGGCATCCGCTGCATGGTTTCTTCATAGTCCGGCCCGAATACTTTTTCAAATGGGATAAATTCTATATCAGAGCCAGATTCGGTAATATCAATAATCTTTCTCGCAAGGTCTGCTATTTTTATTTCCTCTGTTCCTCCAATATTATATACTTCTCCTGTAGTTCCCTTTTCAATAACTAGTTCAATTCCATCTAAAAGATCTTCAATATAGACAAAAGTCCTGGACTGATTTCCGTCACCATATATTTGTAAAGTCCGGTGGCTTAGTGCGTTACTAATGAAATTAGGCATGACCATGCCATAGCTCTTAGATTGATTTGGGCCAACTGCATTAAAAAAGCGGCATACTTTAACATCACATCCTAATTCACGGTGATACGCTAAGCAGAAATGTTCTTCTGCCAGTTTAGCAATGGAATATAGCCAGCTTGATTTTGCGCTGCAACCTACTATACTGTCTGTGTCCTCTGATACTGGCGTCTTAGATATCTTCCCGTATATGGCAGAAGACGAAGCAGCCAGCAATTTTTTATTGTACTTTGCCACGCAATTTAGTACATTTTCAGTTCCCATACAGCTTACTTTTAGTCCTTCTATCCCATTTTCCATAGCTAATCTAACACCAACTATAGCTGCAAGATGAATTATATAGTCATTTTCAAGCACTAATTTTTCTACTAATTTAAAATCTGTAACACTTCCTTCAATTACTTTTGCATCAGTATTAACTAATCTATCGGGGGACTGGTTCTGAAATTATCTAAAACTGTAACTTCGTGCCCTTTACTTAACAATCTTAATGTAAGGTGCGACCCAATAAAGCCATTTCCACCTGTAATTAAATATTTCATAAATACAAACTCCTTATAATAAATCTATAACATAATATAATATGAAAAAAAATAAGGATTTGACAGTAAAACTAATGCTTTTGTAAGATATGGCCATGAAATATAGTGAACTAATTAAAGTTCAGAGGTTATTTCGTGGTTGCGGCAGTAGGGCTTGAACCTACGGCCTCCGGGTTTATGAGATATGGGAACTATATTTTTTGATTTCTATAGATATAAACCACTATTATAAAAAAGAACCAAAAGTTTTACCTTTCAGTTCTTAGTCAAATAATATTTCTATTCGTCCATATTCTTATATATAAACCAATTTGATAAACTATATATTCCGCGTTTCTCATCTAATGATGGATCTTCCCCTTCTCCTCTGTGGAACAAAACCTTGTCTCCTATGATTTCATTACACGGCCAATTTGCTGGAGCAAAAACTTTTTTAATTGATGCCATTTTTAATGCTTTTACAGTTCTCAATATTTCATCAATGTTTCTGCCTATTTCTTTAGGGTATTCAAGCATAGTCCTTACCTTGCCATTATGATCAACTATTATTACTGCTCTTACTGCAGCAGTATCATCTTCATTAGGATGAATCAGTCCAAGAGTTTCAGAAACTTTTCTGTTTTCATCATCTATTACAGGAAATTCTATTTGAACATGTATCTTTTCTTTAATCCATTCAATCCACTTGAAATGTGATTCTAAGCTATCCACACTCAAACCAATTAGTTCCACTCCTAATTCATTAAATTGCTTCTTTTTCTTTTGAAAAGAAACAAATTCAGTAGTACAAACTGGAGTAAAATCTGCTGGATGACTAAATAATATGAACCATTTCCCCTTATAATCATTAGGCAAATTAATAGGTCCTTTAGTTGTTTCCACCTGCAATTCAGGGAATTTATCTCTAAGTGATATTTTCATGAAACCCTCCTAAATAATAATTTCTATTTTCCATTATTATATACTACATCTATTAAAATAAGAAGCATTTACAATATCATTCTGGGCTTTTTCAATATCTTTTCTCATGAAGCCTTTATGACAGCAAAAGAAATCTGGAATACAACCGTAGGCCCATTAACAGCTATATTTCTCAAAAAAGATTTCAGGCAACAGAAAAGCTTGTAATCATTAAAATTTCAAGTAACTTACATGATTTCAAAATAAATATTGGGATGCATAATCATAACTGCTGCTAAAATTTCATCTAGCAAATTGTCAATGAAGAAGCGTTATATCACTATCCCATCACAATGATCAATTTCATGCTGTATAATCTGCGCAATCCATCCAGAATATTTCTTAGATTGTTTCTCCCAATTAGAATTTAGAAACTCCACCTCAATATCTCTATATCTGGTAGTTTTTCTCACTCCAATTAAGGATAAGCAGCCTTCCTCTGTTTCATATTCTCCAGATTTTTTCACAATTACTGGATTTATCATTGTTACATTTAAAAACCCCATATTTACTGCAATGATTCTTTTCCTTACGCCTATCATGTTCGCTGCCATACCCACACAGTCTGACGCATTTGCATTTAGTGTATCGAGTAAGTCCTGAACTACCTGCATATCAGCTTTTGTAGCAGGTTCTGATTTCTGATTTAAGAAAAAAGCATCCTTTATTACCTGTTTTATCATCTATATGTTCCTCTCAGATATTACATATCTATATCAACTCCAATGCTTCTAAAAAAATACGATTTAGCTGTTCAAAATCATTGCTATCATTTCTTAGTAAACTATCAATTTCTTCTTTTAATTGAATTAAATTCTTCTCAATATACTGATTAAGTTGATTAATCTTTGGTATTTGGCCAATCTCAGGCAATGACATTTTCATTTCAAGAAGTTTTTCAATAACTGGCTTTAACTCCTCATCAAGTACACTTTCCGCCAAATCTGTAAAGAGCATAGGAGGTGGCGTGTTCTCTTTTAATATCCACTTGCACGCCAGAATTGGCCTTATTACATAAAAATACTTCTTTGCTTTTACAAAATCCCCCTTTAAGTATTCTCTGTAATTACTCGCTGCAGTATTAAGATAATGGTAAAGCCCTGATTTTGCTTTAAAGTAATCATTGATATGATCCTTAAATTCTTCAAAAAATCGTGTAGTTTTGTATATAACGGGTGAGTTGGTCCATTCAAAAAGCGTAGGATTTGAAGTATGTAAGAGTCTTAACGCTTTTTGAAAATCCCACCCATTGATATCAAGAATATCATTTATTGGCACTTCAATAACATCGCGGGTTTTTTCTAACTTCAAATAAAACTCTTTTTGCCTTAAATAGATAAAACGTACATCATAGTCACTGTCAGGTGACGCAAATCCCCAAGCTCTACTTCCAGACTCAACAGCATACAGTATTTTCACTTTTTCTTTTTCTTCAATTTGTTCTAATCTTTTTATTATTTCTTCTTTCATTATTCTCCCGCCTTGAAATTATATATAGGTTTTATTATTCCAATGATATCTGCAGTGGGACCAATGTTATCCACGATGTCTTTCATATCTTTATATGCCATAGGGCATTCATCAAGTGTATTCTTGTTTACCGAAGTTGTATAAATATCCTTCATCTGATTTTTAAATTCAGATACGGTAAAGGTGTTTCGTGCCTGGGTCCTGCTCATCAGTCTACCTGCTCCGTGTGGTGCAGAACAATTCCAGTCTTCATTACCTTTTCCAACACAGATTAGACTTCCGTCACGCATATTGATAGGTATTAAAAGTTTTTCACCTAATTTTGCAGAAACTGCACCCTTACGCAAAATCATTGCATTGGTATCAATGTAGTTGTGTGTTGTCGTAAATTGATCTATCACCTCAAGTTTCATACCTTTTATAATTTCATTTACCATCGCCTTGCGGTTAAGCTCAGCAAAGTATTGGATGATTTGCATATCATGGATATAGTCATTAAACAAATCCTCACTGACATAAGCAAGCGAATGAGGAATGCTGCTAATTACTTGTTTTTTAAGTTCCTTTATAGCTGACTGAATTTCCTTTTCTCTGCCTTGCGCCTTATATTGGGCAATCAAGCTATTAAGTGCTCTTTGGTCATTTCCATTCAATCTTTGATAACCTAAATCCTGATACAGTTTTGCTACCTCATTTCCTAAATGGCGGCTGCCAGAATGAACAACCACATATAAATTTCCTTCAGAATCCTTATCAACCTCTATAAAATGATTTCCTCCGCCAAGAGTACCTATGCTTCTTGTTGCCCTGTCAAGATTCACTTTATCCTTGCATTTAAGCTCATTAAAGTCTATTTCATCATTGTATTTATGGATAGTATCCCTGATGTTCATTCCAGATGGTATTTTTTCATAAATCAGCTTATCCAGTTTGGTAAGTTCAATATGTTTCTCTGCAATCTGGATTGTCTCCATCCCACAGCCGATATCCACACCAACAAGATTAGGTACAACCTTATCGAAAATGGTCATGGTCGTACCAATCGTACAACCTGCACCTGCGTGTACATCCGGCATAATACGGACTTTACTTTTATATGTATATTCCATATCACACAACTGTTTAATTTGTGCAATTGCAATCTCTTCTATATTTTCTGTGAACACTTTCGCGGTAGTAAATTCACCCTTTATTTCAAACATTATTTTCACCTTCTTTTTGAGGGATTTGCTGAACATCCTATGTTCTCCCCCTGAACATTAAGCACCTCTAAGTATTTTGGTCAATTGTGAGAGTAGATCTGTTCCACCACTTACGCTGATACTGCCTACATTCTCACATATTTTTTCAAGATATTCTAGTTCTTTAAGCTTATACAAAGTTTGATTTTCTTCCATAAGCTTTGCAGTGTTAAGCAAGCTTCTTGTTGATGCAACTTCCTCGCGTCTTGTGATTACATTTGCCTGCGCTTTTTTCTCTGCGATAAGCACAGTATTCATTATATCACGTATTTCTCCAGGAAGAATGACATCCTTGACACCTGCGTCTACAACCTTGATAAAATAATCTCCTTCCTTCTCTTTGAGTTTTTGATATGCCAATTTTGATATTTGCTCTTTATTTTCAAGAATCTCATCTAAACGGTACTTGCCTATATATTCACGAAGAGCAAGCTGCAAGGTAACATGCATCTGCTGTTCAAAATCTTCAATTTCGGTGTAAATTTTCACATAGTCCATAATTTTATAATGGCAGACGAAGTTGATTCTCAATGCAACTTTATCAAGGGTTAAAATTTCTTGTCCCGCAATATCCATCTGCATAAGTCTTGTGTCAGCAAAGCCAACCTCAATTTTAGTGCCATTATTCCAGAAATAATAGGTACCCTCATCAAGTAGCTTGACATACTTTTGATCAAAATAAAGTCTTGCCTTCTGATATTGAGCTACCTCAATCTTGAAAAAATACTTTCTTGGGATAAACGTAAAAATAAACTTTGAAATACTCTCATCCACTTCTGGGTTTTTAATATCAATTTCCTTAAACTCATGTTGATCAAATATTGTCCAATAGGCATATTTGCCACTTTGCAGACAATCACTAAACTTACCATTTATATAATGAAGTACAAGTGTTTCATCTTTTACGTCCACAACAGCAAGCTGTTTTGCAAGCTCTTCATTCTTTAGGAAAATAGACAAGTCATATCCCGTAAGCTTAAACTCTTCCGAAGTATTTACAACCACTACCTTTTTCTGCTTATTAAAAAATGTATACTTACCTGGTACAAGCATTTTTAGAAATTTTCCATCCTTAAAAAGCAATCCTCTTTGGTTTTCATTAATTATCATTTTCATATTATTTACCTCCATATAGGGTATTTTGTTTTTGTGTAGTTGCAAATTATCCGCATTACTTTTGCGGCAAAGAGTTTAAGATGTATTATATATAAACCGGAAGCAAAGCTTTGGGCTTATATAAACATCATCGGTATCCACTCTTCGGCAAGGCAAAGTCACGCTCGCTGGTTGTTCAGCCGGATAATCTGCTCACTTTCCTTTTCCATTTAACCTATCTTCTTAATAGATTTTACAACTTCACTAAACCGCTAGCAGAACAATTTTGTTCCGGTGAGATTCGAACTCACGTAGAAGTTTCCAAACCATGGCTAAGCTTTTTGCTTAGAGCAGGAATTGAACCTGCATTTCGGGCAAGCCTTACTTGGTATACCCTCTGGTAACACCTCGGGCACCGCAGAAGAATATTTTTATCTTCCCGCAAAAGCAACCTTGCAAACTAATATTACAGGAAAATTTATCCTTTATCATGGAAAAAAAGTTGCGAACTTTATAAAACTCGCAACTTTTCTTGATTTGATAATCTTTGTTTAATTTGATCTGTAAAAGCTTTCGGCTCTAATACTTTTAGCATCGGCCCGAAGGATAATACCCTGATTAAGACCTCTGTTTCATCCTCCCCATTGTATATAATTTTCATTTGGTATATATCTTTTTCTATTTGCTTCGTTTCCTTTTCAAAGTTAGCGAAATGGAGCATTGAACGTTCAAGTGCATTCCGTTCGTCTATAATTTCCAATACAACTGAGCTTTTCTTTCTATTATATGGTTTTATTGCAGCTTCTTCAAAGTGCTCTCCTAGTTGGCAGTTGGTAATTCTTGCTAAGTTTATTACCACCATCTTATAATTTCCTTTGCATATCAGCCTAAACTTATCATCCTTTTGAGAGTATTCCAGTTTTCTTGGCACATATGTATTCTTGTGTGTATGTCCTTTCCCACTTTTAAAGGAAACCAGCAGCTTTCTTTTATCCGTTAAGGCCTGCAGAACTGTTTTAAAATTTTTTCTATATTCATCGCTTTCATAAGGGTCACCATCTTTAATTATGTCTGTGTAATAAAAGTCCTTGTCAACATACAGAGGTGCTATGCCTTCAAGCCCTTTAATCCCTTCTGAAAACAGTGCAAACCTAGCATCCAGACTGATTGCTTTTAAAAAGCTAAGCTGAAGTGTAGTTAGTGGCATAGATGGTTTATGTTTGATAGGAGTTTTGAGCTCTTTGTTTATAACCTGCCATTCCTCATTTTTAATTGCATTAAGAATATATACAAAGCTTTCCGAGAATGCTGAATCTCGAATAAGATCACTTGCCGTTTTTTCATTAAGATCTCCGTCAATAGCTTTGCTTATAAGATGAGCAACAGCATTGTAGTAGGCACTATAAATTTCACTGAACAGCATTCCCATCACCTCCATTGTATAATTGATACATCTTCTCCAAATCAGAATAAAAGGTCTGTGTTACTTCTATATTGCTACTCTCAATGGAAATAATCCTGCCAATAAAGGTTCTGATCCAAGGCATCATTTCCATTGTGTCAAATACTTCAATAAAATATTCATATGTTGTTTCATCAATTTGCGTAAGCTTGCCGTGCCTACCCTCACGCTCAATGCGATTTACAATGAACCGTTCATTATGCGGAATACTAAGCTTCATCTTTAACCATTCGAGTCTTTTAGCATTGCCAAAGGAAGCACTCCATGTACATGAAAGTATCCGTTCTAGCTTTTCGTAATGCTCAGTATAATTATTTGCTTTTCCCAATACTTTAACAGACATTATGTAATCTAATCTGAAATCTACAATCGCTCTAAATTTTGAACTGTAGGCACAAAGATATCTTCTCCCTCCTTGGGCGCTTATAAGAAATTTGAGCGGTATGATTTCAAGGATTATATCCCTATCAGAGCGAGGGCTATGGTTTTTGATTTCCACTTTTTCTTTATTATGAATTGCATGAAGGAGTGTATAAACAATTTCGCTTTCTAATGCATGCATAATATAATGGTGCTTAAAAGATAAAATGCTATTATTATAATTGCATTTGTCAAGTAAAAAACTCCCAACAACTCCTAGAGGAGAGATCTCGCTGAAAAACGCCAGTGCGTCGCAAAGTTCATCTAAATTAATGTCTGTTTTTTTCAGTGAGTATAGTAACCTTTTCCCATCTTTTTCCGTTTGTAGTATTCCAAGATTAACATATTCAGAAAGCTTGTTCCTTACCGTTGATAAATCCCATATCACTGGGTTTTCAAAGTACGTTAGATATTCATCTGCAATTTTATCAGCTACCTCATTTGCAGAATGTCTCTCTCCACCATCAAGAATATCAAGAATTATAAAATTTAAAGTAATATCATTTTTAGTAAATGATTTAGCTTTAAAAGCACGATAAAGAGGATTGGTCGGTATATCAGAACTATCTATCGATATAAAAATATTTTTATTATTTTCATCGTGACGAAATGACATATAATCAGAAAGGTAACTTTCTATCCTGCGTTTTTCGTTATCATAACTGCGAAGGCTCTTTTTATCATAATCCTCGCGAGATTTAAAGCCATATACATAGAACTCTCGCATGTAGTCTCTAATCTTATCAAATTTCTTAATCAGCTCTGAAAATTCACTCAAGCAATATTACCCCCAAATTTCTTTTCTATAAACATTTCATCGTCGTTAATAATTACTTTTAGATTATCATATATGGCAATTTTTATAAATACAAATATTCTCCAGTTGTAGTACTGTTGTAGTCAAATCCATTTTTCTCCCCTCAAATCAAAAACTAAAAACCCCTGAACTACCTGCGGGATTCCTTTTGGTTATTTGTGGTTTTCATTCAAATTTAGATGTTTATCAATGATTGTATTTCGTTCCAATGATGTCATTTGGGGATGTTTTAACCTATTCTTGATAATTGCTTAAGTATGGAATAGAAAACCCCACTAGATAAGTGGCTACAATGATGTTTCCCTTCTTTAAAAGGCTTTCACGAATAAATAGACCGGTATGATTGTGCAAGATACTAGTCAGAGTTCCACGTGTCAGAAACTGAGGTACGATTACCGTTATCTTTTAGTCTTCCTCTTCCGCAGCCTCTGCAATCTGCTAAATATTATCTAACAATGGTGTTACTACAGCTCTGTATGGAGAATATTTTGAAACCAATACCATACCCGTATTTAGGTCATTCCACCTACTTTTTAATTTGTCCATGGCCTCCATATCAGTAGAAATATTTAAGGCAATAACCTTCCCAAAGCTTGGCTTTAATTAGCAGGTTTAGTAAATTTAAAACTGTATAACAAAAATAAGTTAGATATAACTATCTAACTTATTTTTAAATTAATCAAATGCTTCTGATTTTAAATACTGAAGAACTTACAGTAAATTCCCTTTGATTTTTCACATCCGTAGAAATATATATTGTGGTGTATATACAAAGAACTGCTGTATATTATTTTTTCATATTATTTCCCAATCTTTTGTTTCATATCTAGTACCAGCACTGACCCCATATACTTTTTCTACACAGATGACCTAATAATCCATAGGCTTCAAGGTAATCTGTAAGTCTTATTTTGTTTGCAGATCCTAAATATACATCTGTGTAACATTTTATAGTATGTAATTAATAACTAGTTATTGAACCAGTATTGGAAACTCTTCTTGGTTCTGTAAACATAGTAGTAACGCCTGAGGAAAAGGAAATAGAAAATCCTGCAGGCCAGGATACTGATACACCACTAGCTGATACAGTTGAATGGCCATACGAAAAACAAACAGCCACTTCTTTTATTGGCTTTGTCCCTGTTTTATCTACCTTAATTTGTAATTCTCCTGACTTAGCCCACTGGTTAATGTCTCCGTTAGAAATTTTTGTCATTGCAAAATCAGAATATGCTTTGCCATAAGAATCTGTTACAGTTAAAGCTTTTTTTACAGATGTAGAAGGCTTCTCACCTGCAAAATATACATAATTAACTGTACAGTATGAATTCGAAGCATTGTTATTTAAAGCAACATTTAAAGGATTACCGCCTGTATCGGTACCTTTCCATCTAACTGCTGCTGCGTCAACTGTCCTAAAAGATGGTGCTGTTGTCCATTTCCAATTTAGTTTAATATAAATAAATTCGCTACTAGCTGTTGGACAGCTTACAGTTCCATTACAGGTTGCTGCTACTGCTCTCATTTCTGGTACTTCTTGGATTGGCTCACCTTCGTAATTTTTTAAAACTTCTATTTGTTCTTCATTATAATTAAATTCTGATTTTAATTCAGAGTCTGATAATTGGCTTCTTTTTAATAGGTCTTGCTCATATTCATCAGATCTAATTTCTTTAATTTCATCTTCGCTATAGCCTTTTTCTTCTAAATCCTGATCTGAATTACTTCTTAATTCTGTAACTACATCATATTCGTTAATACTAAAACTTTTACAAACATCACTATCACTACTTAAATCATTGCTTGATGCAAATGATGTAACCCCCATTGAAAGTGATAATGCTAAAGTTAAAAAAATACTAAATACTTTTTTTTTCATAATAATACCTCTCTTTTGTACAAATTTAAATTACTAAAAAACCAAATACTATAATTATGACTACCCCCCTTTTTGAATTAATTTATTTGGAATTTTTTAGGACCTCATTAACCTGATTAAGTTTTTTTACAATAATTATTGTACAGGTAATAATTATTCCACTGAGTGCAATTAAACCCATTCTAGTAAATATATGATACGAAAGCTCATATTGGTCTCCTTTAAATATAATCATTCCAATCCAATTCCCAATTACTAGAGTAAAGATCGTAAAAATTATGGCACTTATTACGCCATAAAACATTATTTTTAAATAATCCATAATAAATCTCCTTTCAAAATACTGTATTATCACTAAATATGTTAGATACTGTAATCGTATTTCTTAGTTATATTATGCTGTTGACTGAAGCAAGGAACTCTTCTAATTTAAGGACAATTGGTAGCTTCTTATTTGGTATTAGGTGTGCATAATCATATTTATTTTTCTAGGTGCACCCAGTCTTTTAGACTGGGAAAGTTGAGTTAATTACTATAATTCTTTCTGCATATAAAACGCTTCTCTTGCTAATTCCATACATATAATATTCCATTAATAAATATTGTCAATATCTTCCGTGTGAAATGTTGTCTCAGCTGCATGAAATGTGATTCTAATCTAATTTTATACTAAATACCTCACCTAAAAAATGTTTCCATAGAATCTACTTGATTGTAAATTATTTAATCAGGATATAGCTTCTCATTTGGAGAAGAAGGCAAATAAAAATTCTTCTCCAGTTCAAACAGACGAATATTCCAAAATCAAAGAATTCTTAATCTCCTTAACTCAAAGCTATTCCTTAGAAAGTATTGTTAAATCTAGTCCAGAATCAGACAAATAGCGTCTGTCCCCAATCCCGCATTTAAAACTAAATTTACAAAAAATAAAAAAACTTGCAATTGTTGAAATTGCAAGTAACTTACGTGGTTGCGGGAGTAGGACTTGAACCTACGGCCTCCGGGTTATGAGGGCAGTGCATATGTTTTTTTGCCCTTACTTTGCCTTTGTTTAAAACAGTATAAATGTTGAATTACCAACATTTATACTGTTTTTTTATTTTTGCTACGGAAATAGCCTTTATTACGTTTTTTGTAGTTTGGTTAGAAAAATGGTTAGAATTATTTCACTCTAAAATTAGAGCTAGCCGATTAGATAAACGAATTCAAAAATTGCTGTTATATCAGCGGTTACGGCGTAACCACATGAACGGTAACTCTAAATTCCAACGATGTTCTTGCTACTACTATAAAAGCAACTGAATATCAACTACTTAATATTTTTTAACTATTTAGGAAATATCATTTCTTAGTTTCATGGCATATTAAATTTGCTTTAAGCTTCAAATATTTATTTCCAGCGAATATCTGATTAAGTTGTTTATATTCGTTTATATTGTCTTTACATACGCTTCCTGTTTTCTCCTTTAAGATATAATGGTATGAATAATTGAAACATTTATCATATATCTCATAAAGGAGAGCCACTTCATCTTGACATAAATAAGCACACTTTGCAATATTTTTTTGCCAATCTGCAAAATATCTTAAATTAACCGAACCTCTCTCGTTTGAAAAATAATTACATATGCTCTCTAAATCATTTTTTAAAATGGTTGAATAAAATTTTATCTCATCATTTCTATCTTTTCTCCGTTGATTTGAGCTAATTAAAAAACCTACTACGGATCCAATACCACCACTAAGAAGTGAGGTTAATAGCGCCAAAATAATTTGTTCTTTAACCATAAATTCTACCTCGCATATTATTTATTATGTTTTTTCTTTTTACAGTATTTGTATTATATTTTTTCCACGCAATCAATTTTTTGTACTAACATTAAAAAAATAAAATAATGAGTGTTCTAAATCCTAACCCATCCTATTTGCTTTTATACTACCTCTACCAATTGCTACAAAATAAAACGGCATTTCACTTTTCTTTATCTTAACTCATTTATTATATTTTGTATGCTTCTTAAATTTCCATTATTTAATCCATTATAATAGTTGCCGTGCTCTTGAACCGCTTCTAATGCCTTTTGAAACTGCTTGTCCCCATAATCTTTCTTTATATTTTCTAGTATATAACGAGTCGCATAAGAATTGAAAGTACGTGTATATCGTTGACCCTCCATCATAGAAAGGAAACTAGAAATATAGTCTCCTGACGAACTCACATTCATTCCAGTTTCATCTGCTATCTTATATTTCCCCTCATTTCATCCTATAGCTCCATGATAAACCATTTTTACAATTTCATAGGCTCTATGAGTCATTTCATTTGTTATTTTCATATTTCCATCACCACTCCTATACTATTTGAAAACATTGTTATATAAGATTATAAGTTCTCAATGTCTCAAGGGCTTCATGACTAATTTCATTGTTACCATCTACAATAAATACTTTTCAATGCAAATCAATAGCATCAGTTTTAATCTGTGAAAATTACCTTTATAAGTTTGTCATTACTCCTTTTTTAATCAAAACTCCACCTATTTATCGCAAATTCCAATATTTTTTCATGCCTTTTTTCAATTGCATGAGAATCCCATTTTGGTTTCTTTCTTGTTTCATTCAAAAAAGTCACAATTTCTTCTTGCTGTTTTAAGACTGGATTACTCTTATAAGTTTTTAATTTTTCTGCAAAAGGTTTATTTCCAATGGATGCATTATGCGACCCCGAAATAAGCATAAGGTTTCCCAGTGAATTTAACCAGTCTTCTATGAATTGCTCTGAATACATATTATTCTTATCAACTTCATATCCAGACGCAATCCATCCTTCGTCAGGGGTTTTAGGGGAAATATGTTCAATTTGCTCTTTTTCTATTTTAATTTTATTAGTGTCATAACCTTTAAGTTGAATACTATGTTCATATTCCCAAAGCACATAATTGATCATTTTGTTTTCATACATATTACTATTTAAGTATTCCTCTATTCTGTCATCGCTCCAATACCAGTTATCATTTAATGTCTTTTTTATTTCTGAATTTAATTCAATAACATTACCTTTAAAATTTCTGAGTGCTGGATATAGCTTACTAACAATATCCGATCTACTGTTTATAAGTTTATACCTAAAACTTAAGATCTCCATTGTCTTAAAAAGCTGCTCTAATTTTGAAGAATCTTCCTTGAAATATTTTAAACCTTTAATTATAAATGCATACACAAAATAAGGCATACCAATTTGATTAAGCTTCATTAAGTATTTATTATTAATCCCTTGTAAAAATTTCATGTTTGAAAAGGTTGTATGTAACTCATCAGTGAAATCTTTAATCCATTTTACTCTATCTGACTTTATTTTCTTGTATTCATCTGCTATATCAGCAATACTTCTATATCCAAAACCTTTAGCTGTATATGCATAACAATGGTACATGAAAATTCTATCCTCAGTTAATTCTCTTACATCTTCAGATTCATTATTCTCCTTAAGATCATTTATAAGCCTATATATTGGGTCGAATTTGTTTGCAACATATTCAATGTTAGAGTCAGTTTCTTTTATATTACTTACTACATAGAGTTGATACATAAAAAAGATTTCAGTTTTTCTAAATCAGAGAGTTCCTTCCCTCTATTATTTTGTAATTCAAACATTAACGCAGAATCCTTTTTTCCTTCTAGTTCTATACAATTTACCTGCGCCTCTTCTAATATTGAAAATATTTTTATTAACTCTTTAGTTTGTATAAGTGATAATTCTTTTGTAAAATACTCCTTTGCATCCCTCATTCTTTTTTGTGATGGCGTAGAAATGCTATATTCATCCTTATTTTCTACAATTAGTGTATCATAGCATCCTCTATCATAATCAACAGGCCTAAGTTTAATTACACCATCATCTTTAAAGTAAATTTTTTCTTTTTTCTTGAAATTTACTTGCCTTACAATTTCAGGTTCCTTATCTAATCTACTATGTAAAACGTTCAATAAAGCTCTCACAAATATAGTGACAGTAGTGAGTCTTTGTTGCCCATCAATAATTTCGTACTCAGAATCTTTTGTATTGTTTCTAGAAGTAAATTACCATAGCAATAAATGTTTCCACCCGCTTGTTGTTCTTTTAGATCTTCTAGGAATACTTTTCTTTCCTTTTCATCCCAGGAATAAGCTCTTTGATAAACCGGAATTATCATCATTTTCTCCGAACTATCAAATAAACCTTTTATGCTTTTTTGTGAAAACTGCATCATATAAATATATCTCCTTAGTCGATTTAATTAAACTTCATTTAATTAGAAAAGTGGTTAGAATTATTTCACTCTAGAACTAGAGTTAGCCGATTAAATCAGCTAGGTCGAACTTGCTGCAACATTTTTCTTAATATCTCTCCACCATTTAGGCTACCATTATATAAAATAGCAGCATTTCTGTTGAAGTTTCTAAATATTTTGTCCTTGACTTTCTAATAAGTTATTATATATTTCATATGCAACATTTTGAAATGCTACAAGGATTTCTTCTTGTTTGCTAAAAGGGAGCACGCAAATTAAATCTCTATCAATGTGATCATCTTTATCATAAGTTTTAATTATTTCAATTTTTATATTTTCTGTGCTTTTAAAATTAACATCAATTACAAAACTTTCAAAACTACTCTGATATTCATATTTAAATTTCATGGAGGTAAAATAGAAGCCTTGCTTTAGAAATTTTTGAACTATTCCAGTTTCTCGAATACTATTACCCTTAAATACTGCACTATTTATTCCAGCCAACTCATCTTTCGTTATACTTTCTTCTCCATCTTCATCTTCGTCTAAGTTTTCAGTTTTATTTACATCTACCCCTTTTATATCTTCAAGTCTCCACTCTTTATATTTATAAGCAATTAAATCATCAAAAAATTTAATTTTATTATCATTATTTAACTTATCTAAAGTAATATATTCAACATTAAAAAGATTTTCTTTATTCTCGCCAAAACTCAATTGATGTATAAATATGTCTAATTCCTTCAAATCTGAATTGTCATTTTGTCTAATATCAACAATTAATTTATTATCTAAGCTTCTTTTTTCAATTTTAACATTTATTTCTTTAACTTTATCTTTTAACAGCTCTATTTTGCCTTTTACTTTTTTGGTATAAAGAATTTTAAAAAGAATATTTCCCTCTTTATTTTTCTGTACAGACTCAATTCGATATTTTTCATTTTTGCTCTTATATCTATTTAGCTCATCCGTGATAAAATCTTGAAATTCATTTATTCCCATGTCTTTTTCACAAGGTTCTAAAATCATAATTGAAGATTTTTGATAATTCTTATCACTTTGTAGCATTTCTTGCAATTTTTCTATATCACTGCATCCAAAAAATATAGGATATATCTCATTCGATAGCTCTTCTGAGTTTTGCACCATAGAAAAAATTCCTTTTTGACTTAAAAACCATTTAATCTGTGTTGTTGAAATTTCTTTTTCAGAAATTATCATTTTAATTTGACTATTTGGCGCAAACGATTTTATCATAATACCTCTTCTCTCCTTACTGATAATAAATTATGAATTAAATGTTATTTACTGGTGATATTCTAGGATTCCTCAAAAACTCAATTTTAATTTTATCAATATCAAACAATTCTTCTTTTGCATACAAAATAAATTTTTGATTAACAAGATTTACATCCTCTGGTGTTTCTGGGAAAAAACAAAAAATATATTCATCTGCATTTTCCATTTGTAGAGCTTTAAACATACTAAACAAATATGGAAAAGATTGATCTATCAAGGAATCAAAAGAAAATACTACTTTTTTAGTTTTTAGTTCTGTAATCTTTCTAACATGTTCCGTGATGGTAACTTCTTCTTTATACTCTGCAAAAACAAAACTAGAAAACAAATGAGTTAATGAAATTTGTGGCATCAGAATCAGCTTAGAATTCATTATGCTTGGATAGTAAAAGTTAAATTCGCTATTTTCTTTATTAAATTTAGACTCAATGAAAGAAAACATAGCATCCCATTTTTCAATTTCTTTATTTCCTGCAACAAATATATTTAATGGATTTCTTTTATTTTTATATTTTAAACTTCTTAAGTATTCTCTAAACGCAAGATCATCATAGTTCCCATCATTCGCATGAATAAGTAATATCCCGTTTTTATGTACATCACATTTTTATTATATTCTAGCAACTCTTCCGCATTTTGGGCACACTCCATAGTCCATTCAAGCTGTTCAAACCACGTTTGTATACTCTTTTGATTTATTGCTTCCCATTTATAATTCTTACATTCTGTAATTATTGATATATACTGGTTTTTATACGGATCTAAGCATTTATGGTATAGATCTATCCCATGAGTCTTTTTAGGATTTCCTTTTTCCGTTCTATGGCTACTTTTCGTGCATTTAATTTCCTGATCTCTAGTTAGTTCTTCCCAATTGAACCGTTCATAAATCTTCTCACCGAATCCTTCCAATTTATCCCCTATTTTTTTAGCCTGCTCGCCCATATATTTTCTCCTATCTTACACAAATTTTTCTAACGAGTTCTAACGTTTTCAATGAAATCTCTTCTTTTGATTTATAAACTACCACACTGCCACTCTTATATATCATCATAGATACTACTTCATTTTGTTCTTCAGATATTATAATCGCCATCTGAACTAAATCCTTAGAATATTTCTTTAATGTATTGCTTGGATTATTATGATTTGATAAGTCAAATGTACAATTTGCGACAATATCTTTTTCAATTAAAAAATTTTGGATTTTAATTCTTCCTATTTTTATATTCCTCCCTTGAAGATCATTGGCAATGTTTTCAAGGTTAATATCAATTGATTCTATGCTAACTTTATGATCTAATCTAATTCCAAGTTGAGTAACTAATTTATTTGCATTAGACTTACTACTCCAAACGTCAATAATTTGATTTTTTAAGTCAATAGAAAAAGGAATTACTAGGCTTTTTTTAACTACAATAGTCTCTAAAGAGTTTATGTCTTCATTATAAATCATTTCTTTGGCATAGAAATAAGTTACATAATAGCCATCAATGATTGAAGCTGTCTCTTCATTTAAAATAAACCTCTCCCCTTCTTCACTTAATGAATTAAAAATCTTTTCACATAAATCTTTTATGGACCATGGTTCACTCATGTGAAATTTCATAAAATGCAAGCTATTCACAGCCATTTTCCTACCTCCATACTTTCAAAAATATAATTCAAATATAAAAGAGTGATAAAAAAGATTCTTTGTATTATAATAATTACCATTCTTCCTAAATTCTCTGCCACAAATCGAAGCGGAATCATTGTTTAACCATTTATAACTTGAGCTTTTACATCCATTAAAACTTTTTCTCCATTAATGAATAAATCCGTACATAATATTTATAACCGTTGGAAGTAAAATCTGTTACATTTTCATTAAAATTCCTCCACTTATGTTCCTTCATTCTATTTTACTTAAGATGATGACACATTTTGGGATTCTAATATATTTTTATTACTCCAATAGCATATTCTTTTACTAGTTATTAGTTTCAATATCTTTATTATAACTTACATATTTCCAATGTTCACCATATGCTACTATGTTTTTGCACACAACATTCGACAAAATTTGACAGCATTCAACATTTATTAAACTTTTTTCTACCTTGCCTATAAAAAATCCTACTTATTTGGATAACAGCACACTATTTGAAATATAATATCATTCCCCATACCTTTGGAGATTGATTTATAATAAAGTCATTATATAGTTGCAAGTCACCATGAAGTTGTACAATTGTTGTAAACTCTAATTTTCAGTTTTAATAAAATTTCCAAATTTATTATTAAGCTCAGGATTTTCTAATTGTATAATTTCTTTGGGAGTTAGATAGAAAAAAGAAGGTATAAATAAATAGTGGACCCTTTCCAAGTAAAAATCACCTAAAAAGTGGTCCACTATTAAAGTAACACATTCTTGACTATCTTTATACCCTTCATAAAATTTTAACAATTTTCCCTCTTTAATACTAATACCCTATGGCAACATATGTATCTGTTGTGCCACCAGATGTAATTGTACACTCTTGGGTTTCTGTATCAAATATAAGACTAGATTCTATTCCATTAAAATCTTCAAGCGTTACGTATATATTTGCCCCCGTATATGTAAATGATTTGACGAAGAAAACATCTTCACCATTTAAAGAACTTACAAAATATAAAGAGTCACTATCTAAGTTTCTATATACCAATAGCTCAAAAGAAAGTTCATTACTTGTACTTATTGATCCAGCACTATAAGGATCTGCCATTATAACATCAGATACTACAAATGTCTTATCACCCATATTGTCTTCTATCCGTTTAATATCATCGTCCCACCCTTGTATATAACTCTCTTCTTCACCATAATCAGTGTTACTATCTTCTTTAGTACTATTGGAATTAATAAGTTCATTTTCTTTAGCCTTATTGGAAGTATTCGTATCAGACGGTATTGTAATCACCTTTGAAATCAATAAAAATTTTGACATATAGTTATCTAACTCACTGGTTAGCTTCTCTATTTCTTGAGATGATGAAAGATATGTATTAACTTCTTCTTCGGGTATAATTTCATACTTATTATAAGTGGATTCAAATCCAGAATCATCAATAACTGACGTTTGTCCGTTTTTTTTAAGATAAACTTCCTCCATGGCTCCTTTTTTTAGTGGTTCACTACTTTCAATAACCCCTTCCCAATCCTCTGTAGAATAAATACCAAATTCATTGTAATCATAACTTGTACTATAGTATTCATCAAGATAAGACTTTTCATCTTGAGACTTTATCCTATCAGATATATATATACTTTGAACTAATGCATCTTGAAGTTTAAAATAATTTGTATCCTCTAATTTTTTATATGTCGCCCTAAATTCCAAAGCATTTTTACAAAGTTTTCCCATTCGAGAATCCTCTTCATAATCAAAATCTGATAATATTTTTAAAACGTAACTTAAAGAATTTTGAGCATAATCATAATCTTTATTTAATAATGATTCTTTATTTTTTTTAATTTCATCTATGATTTTCTTTTCGCATTGATCCATCATATATATCTTCCCGCTTAAATCTAAAGAATCATAGTAATCTTTGTATAGATGATAATCACTTTTATATAAAAATCCATCAATGTCTTGACTAGATGGTGAACAAGCAGTTAAGCAACTACATATTATACTAGTAATAATAAATACTATGACAATATTTTTCTTAAACGCTATGCTTTTCATTTTTTTTGATAAGCTTTTATAAAATATAAATTTTACCATTAGAATATCCTCATTCCTGAAATGTTTTTATTTTACTTATGAAAATGGGCAAGTCTCAATATTTGGGCTTCATTATATCTTAAATACCCTGTTTCCCTATATAAATTAAATTTTCTTATTACGGAGCTACGCGTCCAACGCGTCATTTTCTATATACCAAAAATATAGTGCATTTTTGTGCACTATATTTTTACTGGCTTATTCGGTCTCATCCATAAAATTCATATAAGTAAAGTCCGTTCTAAGGTCTAAATACTTATTAAGGAAATATTTTGAATTCCACCAATCCAATTCAGTACTCTTTAGTTCCTTTAAATTAAATTTCTTATACTTCGAATAGAACTGATTTACTGTAGTATCAGATGGATTCAATACATCAAATGTAGTAGATTCAACTATAAGTTTACTAGTAGTACCATATGCTGTTTTATATGGTACTTCAATCCAAGAATGAGATTCACCATTAGCAGCAGTACCTACAACAATAGTATTAGGAATGCCACAAGCCTTTAGATAATATGATAGATATGCTGACATCTCAGTACAATCAAACTCATTGAATTGATAGCTAGCTTCCCAATCAGGGTAATACTCAGCCATTAATTCCATGGCACCGGTTGTTCTCTTTGGAACGTCATACGGATCATAGACATTGTCCAGATAAGTGTCCATATATTGACAATATATAGCTGGGGCTTGACAGTCATGAATAACCACATTGTTTCCACCTTTGTCAGTTACATTTCCGAATGGTAACATTAATACAACCATGCACACCATAAATTGATTTAACATTTCTTTATCCTCCTTAAATTCTTTTATTTTCCTTGCGAAGATGAACATATCTCTATGACAATTTTTATAAGGTTTTCTATTCTATCATTCTTAACATTCATTTCTGTAAGCTACTATTCCTAACATTCTTCTACTTCCTTAAACATGTATATATTCTACTCACTATAACGGACACATTTTTGGGTTCACGAAAAATAAGTATAAAATAAATTTTTTATGCACTTTGCTATTTAAGTCTATCTTTCTCACATTCTTTAATAAGTTTTTTAATCCATCTTTCTGAATATCCAGTTTTTCTTGCTATATCTTTTGTGTTTGTGCCATCATACTCTTCCTTAATTACGATTCGTATGTATTCCTTACTGTATATTTTTGATGGGAAGTTTAGCTCCTGCCCCTATAATGTTCATAGATTTTTTCCATATTCTCTATTCCCACCAGGGAAGCCAATTCTTTATAAATATCATTTAAACATTCCATTCTTAGCTTACCTTTAATGCTATCACCTCCATGAAAATAGATTATTTTCATAGTTTAACTTTTTTCTTGTGAAGAGTCTAAGAGACAAAATAGTGAATTATTCATGGAATAATTCACTATTTTAACGTCTAAGAAAATATACTCTTTTATTTGTAGCATTAGTTGACTAAACTCAGCTCACTAGTTTTTCTGCTGTAATAATATACATTATTAGAAAGCACTTCATCGGGTGCTACTTCTGTCGCATTAACTTCCTTCACCATTGCCTGCAATTCCTTAGAATTTACTAAATTATTATCAGGAATAAGCAAGACTTCATGAGTTGAAGATGGGAGCATATAAAAGTCACAATTATGCTTTTCAGCAAAATTTTTAAGTACATCGTCATACAAAAGACACGCTGCTCCATTTATCTTCTTTTTATTGGTAAGTACATACATGACATTACTGTTTTCGTCCTTTAGAGCTTGTACATCTTCTTCTAGCATTCCTACCATTTCCCCTATTAAGTCTTCCATGCTTTGTATTTCATATGGTAAAAGCTTTGAGGTATTTTGTTCTGCATATTCATGTAATTTACCTTTTGATATTTTCCAGCTTTCTAAAAGAGTATTGCTAACTAATATAGTAGGGTTGCCATCGTCTTTGATATCAAGCTGCACCTGGTACACTAGTGTCAAATCCAGATAATCTGAATGTGGCACATTCTTTAGCAGTTCTTTATTCATTTCAGCATTAATTAACTTAAAGGTAATCTTGTCCTTTACATTGTTAAACTCCATAAAGCTTCCTAAAGTAAAACTTATATTTTTACTTCCCATATATTTGCCTATAATGTCTTTAGCTATTTCTTCCACTGTTCTATCTTTATACTTTTCATCATAACCATTTAGATAAAATAGTGGACCCACATTACTGCCTTTTTCAACTATATTTAAAGCTTCTAGGGTTAAACCATTATTCTTTTTTATATTTTTAAGGTCTACGTTAAAGCCATCACCCATAAGCTTTGATACTTCTGATATAAGCTGATTTTTAAAACTTTCCATATTTAGATTATCCATTTGTTTTTTCCTCCATAATTAGTTAAACTGCCTTTTTCATATTTTCAGGCAAACTCTTAAATACCATCATATAAAGTATTTTCATTACATCTCTAATGTCCTTAAATTCCGAATGTCTCTGTTTTAAGAATAGAAGTAGTTGTTTATTCTCTACTACAAGTTTCATACTTGATTCTGCAAGCTTATACTTCTTTAAGCTTTCTATTGCCGTTTCCATACTCTCCCCTTCATTTAAACAGTCTAATACAAAACATAATGCTCCCAAGGGATATGGAATTAATTCATCTGTACTTCTTTCCCTTTCTTTTTCCAGGTTTATCAGCAACATATTTATTCCTCCAATACTAGACCATTGTTTTTAAAACTAAAGGTTTTCATGTCTCCAAGAATAACATGGTCTAACACTTTTATTCCAAGTATCAGACCAGCATCACATAACCTTTTTGTAATATTCTTATCTTCCATTGAAGGTGATTCTATTCCGGATGGATGATTATGAAAAAGAATTACAGAAGCTGCGTTACTCAAAATTGCAGTCTTAAATACTTCCCTCGGATGCACGATAGTACAGTTTAAATCACCAACTGCAACTATACTGATATTGGTTGGCTGACCTTTTGTATCAATACACATTACTCCAAACTGTTCTCTGTCTGGTTTTCCAATAAAGTTTTTAATCAGACTACCTGCTTCATCAGGACTTTTAATTACTCTGTCCATATACTTTATTGAGGTTTCTTTTACAATCTGAACTTTTACAACATCCACTCTCTTACTGCACTTCATATTCTTCTAACCTGCCTTTTTATAGTTCTTCAGATATTCAATAAACTCACTTGCCTGTTTCTTGCTTAAATTTCTGCTTTCAGTTACCCCATACATTTTTTCCATGTCACTTCTGGCCGTTTCTACAGGTATTCTTGAATCGGAAAGAATTGTATAAATATATGAAAGTTGCTTATTGCTTGCTGACTCTTCTTTGCCCGCTTTTCCATTTTGATCTTGCACTGTATTCTTCTTATCACGACTTTTATCCTTCATATTTCTGGGTTTTCCTTCAGCTCCATCTCCTAAAAGATTGTCCTCAACATCTTGAGTAAATATATCACTACTCCTTGTTGCTGAAAGGACTGCATCTACAAAGGCTCTTTTCTTTGCCATCTTTAGGATTGTATTTGTAAGGTTATATGCATCCTGACTTCTATACTTCTTTTCCATGCTGTTACAGGAACCGACTCCCTCTGCTTCAATAACACCCGTCTTTTTATCAATTACTATGGCTTTAACTTCATAATGAAATATACCTTTATCAAAGTCCTCCATTCTGCTTACAATTTCGATTCTTTTAGAAAGTCCAAAAACATCACAAAGTTTTTCTGCTCCCGATTTAAACAAGCACTTTTTATCTGTCTTAGGAAGATATCCGTAATCTGTTCCCTCAACCATTATTTCCGATATAAAGTTTTGCAGCATTTCCAGTCTTTGCTTGACTTCATGCAAAGAAAAAGCCATACCGTTTTCTTGGTATGACTTCATTTCTTGACCACATGGGTTATCTGGGATTTGCTCATTAAGGCTTATGACTTTGTCACTTAATTTTTCTTTAACTGATTCCATTTTCATCTCCTATTTTACCGCCAGTTTTCTATATTCGATCTGCTTAATATACTGATTATATTTTTCCGGCTCTTTTTCTTTAAAAGATTTATCATTAAATCTGGCAGAACTAATATTGCTCCAAACTACCTTTCTTTCGCCTACAATTCCTATTTCACTATCTCCAAGCATTTCCTTAAGTTTATTTCCTGCTAAATCTTTTATTTCTTTTATTCTCTTCTCTTGCTCCTGTGCTTCAAGGTACTGTTCAATATATACAAGGCCTTCTTCTCCAAGTTCAAGCTCTTTATCTTGTACTGCTCTTGGATATATTTTATCAAGAAGTGCTGTTGAAGCTTTGCTTCCGTCAATAGGCGGCACTTGCTTAGTTTTAACATAATTCCAGAATGCGCCTTCAAGCCTTATAAGCAGATTTATGACTTCATCATCACGCTCAATAAACTTCCATACAAACTGATTGCCGCCTATTAGTGCTGCTATATATGCACCTTTATATCCTGTTACTGCCATGTAATGCTGTACTTGCAGGTAATATTCTTCAGGTATTTCAACATTCCACTCAGCATGTTTAAATGCACTTGCTGTCTTTGCTTCAAATACACAGGTTCCGTATTTCGGATCGTAGACTTCACCATCAAGGTTAGCGAGCATAAAACGATGCTCTTCATGTTGATACATACACGGAACGGTGTTGACTGTAAGTCCTGACCTTTTGGAGAATTCTTCTCTTACAACTGATTCCAAAGTATGTCCCCAGTATGCTGCTTCTGAATCTCCTTCTTCAAATGGAAGCTGCTCCGTTTTATCCATCCAAAGTTCAACTACTGATTTATACTTATTGATTCCACAAACAACAGAGGCATCGGAACCTCCGATGCCTCTTCTTCTAAGTGCCAGCCATTTATCTCGTGGCATATTTTCTTCTAGTTTTATCTTATTCATTTTGTTTTTCTCCTACCTAATTAAAACATCAATTTCAGTTTCCACATAATCACCTGAATCAAGAATAATCACTGATTTATCATACTTTTGTTTTACTATTTTATAAGCATCTTCACTACTTTCAGCTTTTACAGTTACAGTTCTTGAAAGAGTTTCTGTTATGCGCACCTTATACTCTTTTCTCATGCTGCTACCATCTGAACGGCTCTGTCTATCAGTGGGTGTCCATCTATTGTCTTTGCAAATAGATTCTCAGTATAATTTGATGTTTTTCTAAGTGGCTCAGCATGTGTTGCAAAATCTGATATAGCATTAATAAAGCGCCATGCATTTTTAGGTAATACCTTTAAATCTGGCGCTTCAAAATATCTATGTGTTATGTCACTTCTCATTCTGGTTACATTGTTTTTCTGCAGTTCAGTTGGATTATCAGGCATTTTAATAAGCTCTTCAATGTTCTGTATTACCTTTTTATCTGTTAATTTTATTAGACTTAAGTTTTCTGACCTATCCTGAAGTGCCATCATATACCTGTCTGCCATAAGCAGGGTATTTCTTGCATCTTCCAGCTTATTTTTCATGTCTCCCATGTGAATTGTTGACCAAATACGTTTTGCATTATCTAATGCAAGATTTAAAGTGTTCTGGCATACAACTCTTACGGGTGTCATAGCAACTTTAATTGCTCCTGTTCCATCATGGCTGTTTGAAAACACTAAAAATGGCTCTACTGCTTCATCTGCCAGAGTATATTTCTCAGGCAATTTTGCTAAGAGCCAAATCCTTTTACCATCATTTAAACTTCCGGCAGTCTCATAAGTTACACCGTTTCCAATAAGGCTGTCAGTAAAGCTGAAAGCTTTTTCATTTTGAACCACCTTGTATCTGTCAGATACTACTCCTAAGATACTTCCATTGTCAGACCTCACATTTGCCTTAAACCCAGATATGTCCTTAAAATCTGCAGTCATTATTTCTTCCTGCCTTACCGTCCAGTCAAGACCTGCCATTTTTATTGCTTTCTTTGAATCTAAAGCCTCTTCTACACTGACTCCAAGTCCGTGCCATGGAGCCGTCCTTCCTACATAAAACATACTTTCTACATTTGCACTCATAATAAAATATCTCCTTTCAAGATTTAATTGTTCTTTATTAGAGATATAATATATAAGCAAAATATGTAACTATACATTTTTAACCTCACAAAATACAGTCACATGGCATTTGACAGTATTAGCTATATTTCTGCTTAGTTCGTGCTATCCATATAGGAAGTTCCTTAGTCAATCTGATTATGTGTCCTAACCTATTTCCCGCAGATTGATTTGTGGCTTTATCAAAGTCAGCAGTTTTCATGAGTTCATCAATATACGGAACAAAATCTGGCTGAGAATCAGAATAGGAAGATAAAGATTTACTAAGCAACTCGGCATCTACTCCCCACTTTTCAGCAAAAATCTCAACACTCTTCTTTTGTCTGATTTTTTCCATGCTTCAAAGGCTTCATCAAAGTTCAAATTACTAGATAAATTCCCCGGAACCAACTCTGTATTAACAAACTCTTTTAAAAGCAACGCTTGCTCATCTTCACCCATATTACTAAGTTCCTGTATTTGCTCATGAATAATCCTCAAAGTTTCATCATCAACAGTTTGAATACCGTCCACATTTCCAACCTTGGAGCCAATCAAGCTTAAAATATGAGCAGCATCTATCACTTGAGTCCCTGCCAATTTTGTTTTACCTACAAGCGGCCTAACGATAACCTGTGATGGTGTTGAAGTGCCAGGTTTATGCGTCAGATTCTTATATGCACCAATATACTGCATCCAAATGTGCTCTGTTATGCCAAAAGTACTATCGTCCCAGTGAAACTCATAATATTGCATCACTAGATTCAATTGATCGGCAGACTCTTTAAAGGTAAGAATAAAATTTTGTTTTTTCCTTTCATCATTTTTAAGAGTTGCCCATTCTGTGGGGTCTGGCAGTGTTAGAATCATCTCTCCAATCTTAATTTTGAACTTCTTAACTGCTGTTGAGTAGAGGTCAACAATTGCAGGACTACTCTTTCCACCACTACCGTAAAGTTCCAACGCTTTGTTCACGATTTTCTCTGTCATTTTTGGATATTGAAAATTAACAATACTCCCGAATTCCTTAGTTTTACCAAACACTCGATTTGTACGGGAATAGGCTTGAATTAGCCCTTGCAGTTCCAAATTTCGGTCAACATACAACGTGTTAAGTCGCTTCGAATCATATCCCGTCAAAAGTTGGTCAGCAACAATTACTAAGTCTATATTTTTTTCATTTCTTCCACTTCCACCACGAGTCGCTCGTTCTACAACATCCTCAAAATAAGCATCTTCACCGTGCCTTTTATCCCCTACGATAAATTCAATTCCTGTAAAATCAGAATAGTCCTTAAACATCCCTTTTATGATTTCAGGATCTATGTTATCCGGGTCATTCTCATTTCCAAAACTAAACGTCATCGCTATATTTAACTTCGCATCACGTTCTTTCAGTTGTTTCTTAAACTCATTATAATATGCAATTACACGATTTTTATAAGCAACTGTTAAGATTGCATTGAACTCGCGGTTTTGTGATTGCTTCCCCCAATTAGCAAGGATTTCTTCTGCAACTCTAGGAATATGCGTTTCATCTTGGTATTTAAGGATATTTCGTTTCTTCGCTTGGGATTCCACCTCTGCTTCGGACCAGCTTTGCACCAAACGTTCAATATCTCTCCTTGTCTCATCCGGCTCTTCTTCTTGAATTTTCTCTATAAGTTGATCACGTAAATCTTCGTAATTTTTAAACTCTCCCGTGTTGATATAGTCCACGTTAAAACCTAAAACATTACCATCAGAAATAGCTTGATCAATTGTATAGTCATGTAAGCTCGGTCCAAAGAGTTTTTCAGTTGTGTTAATGACCTCACTCTTCTCATTTACTTTTCCTTTGACCTTATTTTCATCAAAAAGTGGTGTTCCCGTAAATCCAAAGAATAGGCCATTTTTCTTAAAATAGTTTTTTATTGTTCCCATCATTTGGCCCATAGTGGTCCGATGGGCTTCATCAATAATAAACACCATTTTTTTATCTGCCAAACTATTATCATGAGCCTCTTCCATCTCTTTTACAAGACCATTCAACTTAAACGTGGTCGTTACGATAATACCGTTTTTAGGTGACTTTAATTGTTTTTTTAGATTATATGTATGCTTCGTCTCATCTACCGAAACAGGCTCATATTCAGCATAGGCTTTAAAATTGTCACTCGTTTTGGTATCAAGCTCACGTCTGTCTACTAAAAAAACCACTTTATCGAACCCTGCCCGTGTTGATAAAAAGAGTGCGGTCTTAAAACTTGTAATGGTTTTACCTGAACCGGTTGTATGCCATATAAAACCACCATGCGGAACCCTCTCCTCATTGTCCCACCCGAAAGCAGCACCTTCAACTGCTTGAAGGGCATATACTTGATAAGGACGCATCAGCATATGACGTCTATTTTCTTCTTCCTTTGCTTCATCAATAACGAGATAATCACCAACCATTTGATGCGCCATAGGAATCATAAGAAAATGTTCTACGACCTGTTTCCAATTGTTAATTTGTTTATTTTTCTTATCTGACCAATGAAATACAAAGCTAGTATTAAAATCAGCTAGCGATTTTGGTGTAGCAAAATAACGAGTCTCTATTTCAGACGTAATAACCATCATCTGAGAAAATGCCATGAAACAATTTGTGTACTCCCCATCACGGAAATATCTAACAAACTGTCCAAATGCTTCATCTAGAGATTTGTCTGTACGTTTTTGTTCAATATTAATTAAAGGTAAGCCATTAATTAGCAAGACAATATCAAAGCGGTTATCATTTGGCGTTACAACTTCACGAGCTATTCTATAACTTGAATCTCCGCCTCGTACTTCTGCTTTTTTGAAGATTGTCAATGTAATTTGTCTTCTGGTTATCTTCGGATTATCCTCTCTATAAATGCCGTCAATCTTTCCTTTTGACTCTTCAATTGCTAGAATTTTAGCGGCTTCATAGCTGTTGCTGATTTGCTTAACCTTTACCATAACTTGATTGAACTCACCATCTGTCAGAGGGATACCTTCAAGCTGATCCGAATTCATACGATTCAGTTCTGTTCGCCAGTGCTTAGTCAAATCATCTACTGTAACCTTTTGCTTATTGCCATTAAGAAAATCAGGACTTTCCCATTTGTACTTAGTAAGTTCTTTAACAAAGTTTTCTTGAAATGCTTTTTCAGAAGCATTCTTTGGTGCATTGCTCATGACTTAAGCTCCTTCCTATATAAGCAACTCATTCAAGTATGCCTTTTTAATATTTTGCAATTTTTCTAACTTACGCTGATGAAGGTTGATAAGGTTGTCTAGTTGTTGAAAGCACAGGCCGATTCTTTTTTGTTCTTGTATAGACGGAACTGGAATATCCATCATTCTTATTTTACTAATACTTGTTCTTGTACGTGTGCTTCCTTGAGCATCGTTATTAATTTGATTAAGAAAATATTCACACTTTGTCATGTAAACAAAGTATTTTGTATCAATCAGCATTTCATTAATTTTTATTCTAACTGCATCTGATGAAAGAACGTACATTTTATCAGTGTTTGGTCGCTCAATTGTAAGCCCTGATGGCATCATTTTTGCCATTACAAGTTCACCCGGTTCAACTATACATCTCTTAATTTCCTTGGCATGTTCAAATGTTGTATAACGTACATTTTCGTCTTGCCAACCACCTTCTCCAATGTTGCTTAGTTGTATAATTCGAGCCTCTTTTTCATCTGTATAATGTACTACTTTCAGATTACTTCCAAATGGTCCATCAGCAATATCCTTTATTAATTCGGAAACCTTATGCTGTTCCCAATCGCCAGTAAACTCTGCAAATCGGCGTTTCGGCACCAGCTCTCCTTGCGCTGGGAACATTTCTGATAAAAATGCAGATTTTAATGCTTTTGTCTTTTCTAACTTACGCTGATGAAGGGTGATAAGGTTGTCGAGGCCTATAAAAAACTCACTAATTTTATTTTGTTCTTCGATTTTGGTCAAAAAAACTGTGAACTTTTTCATTTCAGATGAAAGAATGTGCTTAATAGTATTACCTGTGGTAATATTATCAATTGCTTTCTTATAGTTTGAAGTCTGATACTGATAATTCAGAAAATATGGGTCAACAATTTCTTTTGGATTTGAAAAGATGATTAACGCATGAGCTGCAGAGTTATTGAGTTCAGGCGGAATTACAGCTGCATGTCCAACATGTCCAGACTGAACCATAACCATATCACCAGTTCGTAACCAATTGTCCTTTTGTCGTAAATAAAACTCGTCATTTATAAAAATTTCACTATTTCTATTAATCTGACCATCTTTAACATTGTTTGATTCTAAATAAAAATTACCTTGAGGTATGTAATATGGTGTCGCTGTACCAACGAATGCATTTCTTATCTTATCGTATATATCCTCTAACTTACGCTGTTCCCAATCATTAGTATTTTGAAATTCCTTGAAACGTCTTCTGGGTACTAATTTTTTATTTTCGTCCATCTACAGCACCACCAATTCACTCATCAAGAGTTCCAAATCACTTTCTAGCTTATTAATCTCATCATCAATATCAGATAGTTTATTCGCATAACGATTGTTTAGCATTTCCAAAGTAGCAATTTCCTCTTTTAGCGGTATTTCAACCAATTTGACTAAATCAGCAACCGTAGTACCAAACCATTTTTCAAATATAAGTTTATCGATTTCTTCATCAGTCAGTACAAGGATTCTTTCATAAATAGCCTCTTTGAGTTTTTTCTCTTCGTATTTGATTTTTTTGCCTAAATCAGACTTTTCCTCTATTAAATTATCAACTTTCTTAAGTAAATCATACTTTGTGGTTTTCTTTATTGCCTTTTTGAGCTCTGCTTTAACCAATTTATTTTCAAATGAATCTTGGGGTTCGTCGTCTTCATTTTTCTTTAGAGCATCATATAAAGCGTCATTTTCGTCACTATCTTCAACTTTAGCAGCTTCAACTAATTCGGTAAGCTCTGATTCAATTTCACTTACATGAGTTTTTTTGTCTTCTATTGCCTGAAGCTCCTTGCTATATAACCTCTTAGCTATCAAATCATTAGGAACAATTGCTCCAATCCAACCATCTTGCTCTTCACGTTTGTTACTTCCCGTGCCCTTTGTTACCATGTTCGGTTCACGAGTACGACCCGCTGTATAGAAATCACTTCCTGCAATCAACTCGGTATCATGAGTTAAAGCATTCTTCCAAATTTCAGCCACTATCTGATATCCATCATAGACATCAATGAATTCAACACCTGATAAAAGCTCCTTGATGTGAGATAACATTTCTTCCATCAACGGATTTATTTCTAATACATCATCAATTTTACGTAAGGCTTCCCAGTATGTCGCAATGAAGTCTTCTGTTTTTGCCTTTATTTCCTGTGACTTTTGAATGACACGACTATCGCTCAATACCGTAGCTGTCAGTTCACTTATAGGTTTTATTAGTACAAAGTATCCATCTCTAATTGGCGCTAGGCAACTATCTATAATATCTTTTACTGTTTTTTGTAGAACTATTAAATCATCAATATTTTTCTGCGGAATACCGCCATATAAATGCCCATCTACATCATGTGCAATTTCACTATCAACCACTTCAACATATCTTGGGATATTCATGTTAAAATCGTTTTCGATGATCTCTTCTCGAGTAGCCAAATGGCTATATCCCTTTATCTCAGCACGGTTAATATAAGCATCGACAATTTTAGCAATATCTTTTTCTTGTAGTATATTTTGCTTTCCGTTCTTGATAAAATTCTTTGATGCATCAATCACAAGAACAGGCTCCCCAACTTCTCTGTTTTTTTTCAGAATGAGAATACATACCGGGATACCTGTATTAGTAAATAGGTTACTAGGTAAGCCGATAATGGCATCAATGCGATTTTTCTCCAACAATCTCTTGCGGATTTCACTCTCAGACGAACCACGAAACAGAACACCGTGAGGTAATACAATAGCCATTGTCCCGTTTTGTCCTAAGTGATATAATCCATGCAATAAAAATGCAAAATCGCCCTTTGAATCTGGAGGGAGTATGCCATCTACAATTTCGAACCTTGGTTCGCTGCCTTTCAAGCCTGCTTTATTCCAATTCTTCGCAGAGTAAGGCGGGTTCATTACCACCGCATCGAACAATACACCTTCATTTGGGCGGTCTGGATCTTCGGGCCAATCATGTGATAGCGTATCTCCATTTTTAATGGTCATTTTTTCAGGTCGAACGCCATGAAGTAGCAAGTTCATACGCGTTAAGTTATATGTCGCCGTATTTTTTTCCTGCCCATAATAACTTAGACTCTTTTGAACCTCTTGACTCAAATGTTTTTTAACCGTAAGAAGTAGAGAACCGGATCCAACTGTAGGGTCGTATATAGATTCAATATTTGATGTTTTGGCAACGATTTGTGCCATAACCTCACTGACTTGTCTAGGCGTATAGAACTCTCCTGCCTTTTTGCCAGATTCCATCGCGAATTGTCCGATTAGATATTCGTAGGCATCACCAAGAACATCACCCTTTTGTAAAGCCACCATATTCAAATCTGCGAATAACAAAATTAACGCCCTTATATTCTTGCTACGCTCATTTAGATTGCTCCCTAATGCGGTGTCGGTTAAGTCAAGCGTAGAACTTGAAAATAACCCTTTAAAATCATTTGAATCACCAGATACAGCAAGGGTTCGTTCAAAATAATTCAAGCTATCTGTTACTCTCTGAACTTCAAAATTACCTGAGTTTATATCTTTCAGCCATGTATGATAAAGATATTCTGGTTTTACATAGTAGCCAAGCACCTTTTGAATCATTAAGTCTAAATCTTCGCCATATTCTTCTCTTGATTTAGTATACTCCTCCACTAGTTGAGCTTCTGTTACTGGTCCCTTAACTGCGCTTGCTTTGAATATTTCTAAAGTTTTATCACTTAAAAATTTATAGAACATTAAGCCTAGCATATAGTCCTTGTATCGGCTTGCATCCATAGAACCACGTAGCTCGTTTGCTCCATCCCATAATCTGCGTTTAATTTCTTCTGATGTAATCACTATTTACTCCTCCAAGCTCCTTATCTGTTAAGTCCAATAATATATCCAATATCAATACCAACTTCTACGCATATCTTCATTATTGTTTAAATTGAATTATTTTATTTCAAATCATTTTATAAAGTTGCTGCTATTATTTATTGAGTTTTGTCCTTCTGTCTCCAATCATCAATTTGCATAATCTTATCTGTAGTTAGTTTTGTAGCATTCTAACTATCCCAATTGATTTCTCATGAACAAAAATTCTAACTTTTATTATACCATAATAAAATGAGATATTCTTTCATTTTCAGCGATAAAAAGCTAAATTTACATGCAGAAACTCTCTTCTTACTTAAAGCTAATCCCCCATTAATTGGTAAGTCGAAAATATCGCACTTGAAAGATCCCAAATTTCTTTGCTATAAAGTTAAAAAGCTCGTTACCTTCTTTTTAGAAAATAAGAAGGTAACTACTTTTACATTGAAATCTCCTAAAAATGATTGATATATTATAAATCTATATGGCAAGTTAGTAACATGCAATCATATATGTGTTCTTGTATATCGCTCTCATTAATTACTCCATCCTATTCTTATAACCATGCTATCAAAAATTTTCTGTCATTGCATATAAAATGCAACTATACAAATTATCCAATTTCTCAACATTTTCTCGTTTCCCCAGTGTATATGGATTTATATTTAAATCTTTCAATTTCTCTCTGATTCTTCTTACATCTTGTGATGTGTTGCCATCGCTTTTGAATTTTTCTATGCCAATTTCGATGCTCTTTCCCTTTTTAACACACTCAAGAAATCTGATCATTCTTACCTTTATCGACTTATTGAAATGGCTTCTTTGGATAACTTCCATAGCATCATTATATTTATAATATCTTCCAGCGCAAAAGTTTTTGTAAAGATATTTTTCAAAAACTACAAGAGCCATTCTATTAGATGTTTTTAGTAGTTCTTCTAAATTTCCTATTTTATATTTGCTCAATAAGTTTTCAATCTTAGGATTACTAATCTGTACTTCGACCCGTAAAATTTCTTCAGCATTGGTATCATTTTTGAAATCTCCTAAAGAATTCTTTTCCATTTGGCTGCGTTTATCGTATAGATATACTTTAATGCTTCCATCTTTACGATTTCTGATTTTCACACTATTTTTAGGCTTATATCTTTTCTCGTTTTCATCTTTTGCTGTAGCTTCAATTCTAGAAGCAAATTTACCACTTTTGGCAATCTTCAAGTAACTTGCTAACTGATTCTTTCTTAGTTTTATATTACAGCTAAAGTCTACTCTTCTAATTTTTACACTATTTATATTGGGGAACTCTGGGGACACTAATTCCAATGTTTTATTTATTTCCTGTATAACCTTTTCATAATCATGCGTATAGGAGTTATATAAATTCGTATAATTTCCTCCTATTACTTTTGCTAAATTTATTATGTAATTCAACTCAAATGTTTTACTAATCTTCCCATTTACCTTAAACATATTTTCCCCCAAAACGATCTGCATCCCATTCTTTAATTTTAAGCCCCAGGTGTTTTTATGTGTCATTTCATCTACCCTTTCATAAAATTTTGTATATGTAAGATTTTTCTCATCCGAAATACAACGTAATTTATTTTCTGTGCTAAATTCATAAAGTCTATCCTTTGTTTTTTCAAATTGCTCTCTTGATAATTCGTAAGTTGTTTCTACTGTGTGCATCATAATAAGCACTCCTTTCTTTACTGGTTCTATAAACCTTATTCTAAAGATACCTTTCTATATAGATTCATTACTATTTTTGATAAAGATAGTGATCCATTTTAATGATATATATGTATCCTTAATTCAATTTACATTAACCTCAAAACTATTAACTTTATTAAAAGGTTAAAGACAAGATATAAAATAATTCTTGCTGCTATAAATTTAATTTAATGTTATTAACATATTTTTAAATAAAATCTAACCATAAGGAGTGAAGAAAAATGAACACAAAAGAACTAATAACAGTAGATGAGTTATGTGAATTCCTGCAAATAGGGAAAAATACGGCCTATAACTTAATTAATAAGAAACTTATTACAGCTTATCGGATAGGTCATCAATGGAGAATCTCAAAGGAATCTATCCATGAATATTTGAACTCTAGAAAAACCAACATGAAAAATACTTAATATACAATACTAGGAGGTACTGATGCCGATAAATAAAAATCTTGAATTAGATTTATCTATAGAACAAAAACTTATAACTCTAGAAAACCAAAAACTCAAAGTTGATAAGGTTATTAATTTACATGTCACTGGAAGTTTTATTATAGGATTTACACCCATTCCATTTTCTGATGCACCTATACTTTTAGCAAACCAAACGGCTTTAATTGAAAGAATCCTAAATATCTACAATATGTCGGATCTAAGTGAATTAGTTGCTGTTTTAATAGGTAATGTAGGCATTGGTACATTTACCTCCTCTATGGCTAAAAAAGCCTCTTTATATGCTACAGATCAATTGTTAAAATTACTTCCATTTATTGGTACTATTGGTGGTGGAATAATAAACGCTGCTGTGGCAGGTTCACTGACCTATGCTTATGGACAAGCTGTGTCACATTTTTGTTACTGCAAACAACATGAGTTAATCTCAAGCCACAAAAAAGCAAATGTTTCAAAAAAGGATATTGATAATTTTATACAGGTATTTGAAACCTCTTTTAAAAACCACTCTTCTTAAAACAGCATATCAATAGTTAATTAGTTAAAGGCATTTCATTTGAAGTGCCTTTTTCTATTGGAATAAATCAAATACTAAGAAAGGACTGATACCATGACAGGGAGTGTACAAGAAAAAAACGGTATGTTATATATCGTAGTGAATTACAAAGACGAAAATAACAAAAGAAGACAAAAGTGGATTAAGACAGGTTTAGCAATAAGGGGTAATCGTAGAAAAGCCGAAAAGATGCTAACTGATTTACTTGCAGAAAATCAAGATGATACCTATATTTCAAAATCTAAAGTACTATTTTCTGATTATATAAAATTTTGGTTAGAGGTGAATAAATCAAATCTTCAAGTTACAACTTTTGACGGATATACTCACATGCTGAGAAGGCATCTTATACCATACTTCAAAACAAAGAATATTTATTTACAGGAAGTTACGCCAATTCATTTATCCAAATATATTAACGACAAATTGGATGAAGGATTAAACCCGAATACTGTAATAAAACACCTTGCAATAATACGAAGTGTATTGCAATATGCTGTAAAACAGAAACTTATCAAAGAAAATGTTGCTGATTTAGTTGAGAAACCCAAACGGAAAAAATACCTTGCTCAATTTTATAACCAGGAAGAGATTAATACTCTACTTTCATTTACAAAAAATACTTCTATTGAGTTACCTGTCTTTTTAGCTTGCTACTTTGGATTAAGGCGATCAGAAATATTAGGTTTAAAATGGGGTGCCATTGATTTTTCAAATAAAACAATTACCATCCAGCATAAAGTTGTTCGAGCTTATGTGGATGGTAAATGCACAATTCAATGTTCAGATGATTTAAAGACGGATTCCAGTTACAGAACCCTTCCTCTTAATGATACAATATGCAACTATTTAGGTGATTTACGATTGCGGCAATTGACGTATAGTAAAGTTACATTTATTCGACCTAATAAAAATTTAGATGACTATATTTGCATAGATTCTAGAGGTGAACTGCTTAAGCCTGATTATATCAGCCGTGCTTTCCATAAAATCATTTTGAAACATGATTTAAAGCCTATCCGTTTCCATGATTTACGTCATAGCTGTGCTTCTCTTCTTCTCAGTCTAGGTTACAGCATGAAAGATGTGCAAGAGTGGCTAGGTCATTCCAACTTCCAAACCACCGCTAATATCTATGCTCACGTTGACCCGAAAAATAAGCAAAATATGATTGATGAACTTGGGAATAGTCTGATTATATGAAATAGAATAAGCCTAGGCTTATTCTATTTCTAAAGATTTTATATACTGATCTAGTTTTTCAATATCTAAAAAAAATGCTGGAGTATCAATAACATCACCTATATATCTTTTATATATAACTTTATTATTAGATCTGTCTAGCTCGAATAAATCTTTTATATCCCCAGTTTGAATACTTCTTAAAAAATCAACTTTTTCTTCAGTTCTTTTTGTCCTAACAATACCAATTTTTTCTCGTCCAAATCTTTTGCAAATAAACATATCTATACTATCTTTTTTGTCTTCCGTAATTTCATCAACCGTTAAAATTATCGATAATTTGTCATGAATTTGTTTAAGGAACTTATTTATTATAAGAATATTTTCGTTAATAGGTTTATACATCCTTGCTCTTAAAATATCATAAAAATCTTGTTTCCACTCAAGAAAATCAATTCCGGTTAGTAAGCTATTTTCTAAGCACTCAGTAGCTATATATTCTAAATACGTGCTCATAATCAGATATATGTGTGCATATAACTCATAATCCTTTTCTTTTAGTCTACTTTTATCACATGTATTAACAATCTTTTCAAGAAATACTTTAGATTCATCAGGATATGCATTGCCCTCTTTATCAAAAATCTTCCTAAAAAAATCAATATTTCTATATTTCATTTTAGAAACCTCTTCGTCGTCCATCCCATGAAAAGTTATTGCTTCTTCCTGTTCATCAAAGTAAGTTATACCATCAAGTTCATTAGTAAAAATTGTTCCATAATCTTCCGATTTCAAATTAATATTAATGAAAGTTTTATCATCTTTATCAAAATCTGATATAGAAATATATCTATAGTTACAACCATTAGTTTTAAGTTCATTATTAAGCACCTTATATAGATCTTTATTACTATACTGATTTATTTTTTCAGCAAAACAGATTATTCTATCGTATTTTCCTGCAAATAATTTTCGTATTAAGTCATTAGGATATTCTACATCTACGAGGATAGGTTCATCTTCAAACTTAAAAAGGCTCAATAAAATTTTCATAACACTAAAAAAATTATCAAAATTTGGGTTTTCAAAATCTGCTACGATATTCAGATTTTTACCTGGTTCCTTACTTATAGCGTATACAAGTGAGTTCATTTTACAATAAAGCATATAAGCAAAAATAAATTTATAGTTTTCCGTTAAACTATAAAAGAAATTGTTTATTAATATGCCCTTTGCTTTGTAGCTTTCTTTATTTTTAGAAAAACTAATACTATAATATCCACTATCATCTGAAGTAACTTTCCATAACGATGTCTTAAATACTATTACATTATTTTCTAATTTAGGTGATAAAACATTTAAGATATTTTTTAGATAGCTAGAAAATTCGTTTCTTTTACCATGAGCAATATAGAACTCTTTATGATTTTTAGAAATAAACGCATCTATAAAATGGCCATTTGAATATTCATCATCTTGTGCATAAAATTTCTCTATTCTTTTATTATCTGAATATATTTCCCCTCCGATATATCTTTCTTTTCTTCCTGAACCCTTTTCTATAAATTTAGGCACAACAATAAAATTACATATTAAAGTTTCTTGACCCTTTTCGTAATTTACTTTAAATAATCCTTTTTTATTAACCTGCCATTCATAACCATGCCTAGAAAGACTTTCTGATATAGATTCGAAAAGTTCATTAGTATCCATTTTATTAAATCTCCTATTAAATATTATTTAAATTAACTTTATACATTATGCTAATACATATAATCAGAATTCTAAATATAGTTAGAAAAATTATTATATGTATTATAACGAAATAATTTGCAAAAATGAATGGAAAAATGGAAAAGTCTACAAACCAATAAATCTAACTCTTTAAGAAATTCCTCGATTAATTTACGATTTTTGTTTCCAAAAGTGCTTTGGAATTATACAAGAGCTTAGAGCCCATGAATTTCAAGCTTTCTCTCCTAAATATCTGTAGTATTTATTTCATTTCCAAAACCAATTTGGAAATGAATTCTACACAATTGTATCTTTTTCATTTTAGAAAAGGAATACGACATATATTTATTTTTGCTTTTATTAAAACAATATCCTGCTTTCATCAGTATATAACTTAGCAGAGAATTTATCAAATTAAGATTTTAGCTTTCTCTTAATTTCCTTAATAAGGTGCCTTTTTTATTCTTGAGAGAAAAACGCTCTCTACATTATAAAACTCTAAATTTACACAAACAAATTATTCTAGTTTAAGCATCACTCTTCAAAAACAATTACTCAAATCAATTAGAATTTAATGATATAAATAAACACAAAATAAAAAGCCTTCAGATATTCTGAAAGCAATTAATTTATTATTCACGAAGTACTTAAGAAAGCAAAAGCGGCTTGCCTACTATTAAATTCCTAGATAAATATATTATCACTATGCTTGATAAATATATAGCACCTTATCAATTTCTAATATGGATTGCTGCCTTATAGGTAGCGTTTTAGTATCAACTTTTTGTGTCGGATTTCTCTTCCAAATATTTTCAACTGGAAAGCGTAATCAAATAAGTAAATGGCGAATCAAATTCTACTAATAAATCGATATCACTATTTTTGTTATTATTTTCGGCAGCATATGATTCAAATAGGTCTACTTTTTTACCAAACTTGTACTACTACTGCGAATAGCCTTTTTATATCATCTATAGTTATCATACGTAAGCCCTCCATAATTATATCACGATCATATACAGCTTAGAATTTCAGAGTCAATATGGTTTAAATTTGCTGCTACTCTAACCGCGGATAAAACCCTTACAAGATCAATTTTTCAGCTCAAAAAACAATCGGTTAGAAAACCGTTAGAAAAGACACTTTTTCAGAAAAGATTTTAGGCAATAAAAAAACTTGCAATCGTTGAAATTGCAAGTAACTTACGTGGTTGCGGGAGTAGGACTTGAACCTACGGCCTCCGGGTTATGAGCCCGACGAGCTACCAACTGCTCTATCCCGCGATGTGTAGGGTTTAAACAACCCATTTTAAATTTATATTGGTGCCGGAGACCGGGGTCGAACCGGTACGATCGGTAAGGATCGCAGGATTTTAAGTCCTGTGCGTCTGCCAATTCCGCCACTCCGGCGCACCATTGTCATCAAACTGCATTGTTTATTAAATTGGCTCCAAGGGTGGGGCTCGAACCCACAGCCTATCGGTTAACAGCCGAGTGCTCCACCATTGAGCTACCTTGGAACATTTATTTTTCAATCAGTTCTCGCTGACGACAAGATTAATTATAAGCCAAATCAGCTATGTTTGTCAACATGTTTTTTCATTTTTTTTATATTTTTTATAAGAGTTGTAAATCCATTGAAATTCTGCCGTTTTTATCTTTAGTATCCAATGTTTTCTACCCTTTTATACTAAATCTCTATAAAAAATATTATAGAAAACGACATTTTGATTAAATCCGTAGCCAAATACTGTGAAAAATAAATTGCTGATCTCTGTGAATATCAATTTAATTTAACTGGCCATCATAAATTTGTGAACGGATGAGTTCAATCTTTTTGCTGTATTTCTGCTCATTCTCCTGATCACCTGCTTCTTTATAAAGAGCCGCCAGTTCCACCATGGTTTCAATATGGCTTGGATGAAGGGTCAGTACGTTCTTAAAACATTGAACGGCTTTCTCCAACTCTCCAGTCCTGGAATAGGCCATGCCCAGATAATAGGAAAGGGGCCACCAGGTCTTAAACTGACCGTTTAAATAGGGCTCTAATTTATAAATTCCCTCTTCATATCTTCCTGCCAGAATGTGGTTACAACCTGCTTCTATTTTAACTGGTGCTTCTAATTGCTGCAGCCTTTCAATTATTTCATTTTTATCCTTTGAATCGGTGGCTCTATCAACAAACTGTCTCCAGGTTATCTCAGCCTTTGTATAAAGGCCAAGGTTCAAATATGCAAAACCCAGATAATAATACCCTTGGGCAAATTCAGGGTGTTCTTCTGTCAGCAGTTCAAAAAAATCAATAGATTCTGCCTTAAAATTGCCTACATAATCTTCAGTTCCGCCTTTTAAATACATTTCCCTGCAAGCCATAGCATAGCCATACATGCCATTCAGGTAATCCGGTTTCAAGCAAAGGCAGGCCCTGAAATGAATACAGGCATTATCAAAGTCTTCTTTCTCTGCTGCATTCTGGCCTTCCATTAGAATTCCTTCTATTATTTTCTGATTATAAAGCTTCAGTAAAAACGCTATATAATGCTCCGTATACGTAAATTTCGGGTCAATACCCACAACCCATATCATATTCTCTGCAATAAGGGAAGTATTTACCCCCTGTTCGTCTTTAAAATGTTCAGCATCCGTTTTTCTTAGGGGGATTGGGATATTCTTCATTAAGTTTTTTACATCCGCTTTTTCTAAAAAAGCATCTGATAATTCCACAAACACAAAATCATCTAAGTATTTTTTTAAATAACAACCAACCCGGTCATGCCTTTTTCGGATATCCGTCTCCGCATCTGATCTCTTAACCTGATTTTCATTATCTGTAATTTTGCTCATAACTTTCTCCTATAGCATAGTCCAGCCTTTTTTGTTGAATTTCTTAACTGCCTCTGGATTTAACGTGCTGCTCATATCCATCATTAGCAGATCTTTTATCTCTTCCGCAACCCCTGGAATGCTTCTGTCTTTCCAGCCTGCATATTCATAAAAAATGCGATATAAATCTTCTTTCTTATGAGAACGGTTCTGGTATCCCTTTAAATAAAAGAAATATGCCAGTTCTTCGTAAAAATCAAAAGCAGTTTTATTAAGTTTTGCTATAGCATATTCTAAAGTATAAAAAAATCCACCTCTGTTATAATATAAATCTAAAAGGTTTTCAACCATTTTAAGTCTTGCTATACCCTCTGCAGAAATGAACCGGTTTGATATAACTTCATACGGTGCTACATCACGAAATACATATTCATATATATTTTTTTCATCTCTGATCTTTGTTCCTTTAAGCAATTTCAGAAATCCTAACTGAAACTGATCTGCTCCAAGTTCATATACTCCATTAAAAGAGTTCACAAAGGATAAATAATCTTCAAAAGGCAATCCAGCAATTAAATCCACATGAGTATGTACATTTCCCAGTGCTACTATTTTTCTTATATTAGGTAACAGTAACTCTGTATTTTGATTTCTGTTTACCGTTTCCAGGGTTAGTGGGTTAAGACTTTGGATACCAATCTCTACCTGAAATAATCCTTTTCTTGCACTTCCCAGCAAACTTATAAACTCTTCATCAATAAGGTCTCCGCAGATTTCAAAATGAAAGTTTGTAATTCCATTGTCATTATTAAGAATATATTTAACAATCTGGTTGCATCTGTCCCTATCATAGTTAAAGGTTCTGTCAATAAACTTCACTTGTTTTACATGCTTAAAAAGAAAATATCCCAGTTCCTTTTTCACCCTTTCCATAGGAAGCGGCCTCACATGCTTTTCTATTGATGAAAGGCAATAGCTGCACCGGAAAGGACATCCTCTGACTGACTCATAATACACTATGCGATCGTCATTTGGGAGTAAAAAACTGTATGGAAAAGGGACAAGGTCAAAATCCTGTAAATCTGCTGGGGGATTTACATAAATCTTCCCATTGGATCTGTAAATCAGTCCTTTGATTTTTTCAAATGAATTTACTCCTGATAGATAGATTTTGGCAAAATCCCTGAAAACTTCTTCCCCTTCTCCAACTATGATATAGTCTATATATTTATGTTTTCTTAAAAACTCTATGGAATCATAACTGACTTCAGGACCACCTAACAAAACTTTTATATCAGGTCTAGCTTTTTTTATATTCTCAGCCAAATATACGGTCCTTGTAATGTTCCAAATGTAGCAGGAAAAACATATCACACTATATCCGCCTCTGATAATCTCTGTATAAATATAGTCATCATCATTATTGATAGTAAATTCTCTTATATCAATAGAACGTCTATTCTCAATGGCCGACATATACAGATATTTTAGAGCCAGATTTGAATGAATATATTTAGCATTTAATGTTGTAAGTAATATTTTCATACAAAGTTTCCCCTACTTATAATCAATTTTGTTTATAGTGCTCTGAATCTCTCATCCTTAATAAGGTTTGTATTTTCCATAGCTCGTTTAAGCTGATTCATCATTCTTTCCTTATCCTGAGGTAAATCCCCCTTTAAGGAAACATAGTTGGAAGCATGATTGCTCCTGAAAACACAGTTTTTGGTTACATTTATATTTTTCAACATCAAGGCAGTTTCACCCAGGACTTCTTCCGCAGAAAGTATTTTAAACCGGCCTTCCTGTATTTCCTTGTATATAGGTGCAGCCGGTTCCACCATTAGAGTCAGAAGCCCCACATAGGATGGTTCCATCTGTGAAATCATGCTGGCCGTCTCCAAAGCGTGCTCCTCCATATTTTCAGGCCCTGCAAGCCCGGAAATAAATGTAACGGAAGCTTTGATTCCTACCGCCTCTATCTTTTTTACTGCTTCAATGATTTGTTCTCTTGTAACCCCTTTATTTACCGATTCCAACACTTTCTGGCTTCCTGATTCGGCTCCTATATAAATGATACCTAATCCACGTTTACGAAGCTGTATCAGCTCCTCAGGGCTTTTTATAAGCACATCCTGAGGAGTTCCATAGGCTCCTACTCTTTTACATTCAGGAAATACCTTTTTTATATGTTCCAGAATAGTCAGAAGTTTATGGGTGGAGAGACAAAGTGCATCTCCGTCTGCCAGAAAAATCTTTTCCACATGCCTGTAATATTTTCTGGCCATGTCCAGGTCTTCCAGTACTTCCTGCACATTTCTGACCCTGAATTCTTTGTCTTTAAACATGCTGCAGAAAGTACATTTATTATGAGTACAGCCAATAGTTACCTGAACTATCAGGCTGTACGCTTCACTAGGGGGTCTGAATATATTTCCTTCGTATCTCATAAAACCTCCTTAAACCTAACCGTTTACATTTTTTCCGGTGCACGGATTCCCAACAGATATAATCCGTTCTTAAGAGTATTTTTAGCGGCCATTACAAGTGCCAGTTTTGCAAGTTTTTCAGCCTCATCATCCACTAAAATGTATTCATCGTGATAGAATCTGTTGAAGCTCTGTGCAATGTCAACAATATGTCTTGTAACAACAGATGGCTCATATTTATCTCCAGCTTCTGCAATAACCTGCGGGAATTCATAAATCAGCTTTGCAAGATCATAAGCGCTGTCTGAAAGAACATGTGACATATCCAGTGCCGGTACTTTCTTTGCTTTTTCCACTGACTCAGCGTCTGCTTTTCTTAAAACACTTGCTGCTCTTGCATGAGTATATTGTACATAAGGGCCAGTTTCTCCTTCAAAATTCAGGACCTTCTCCCAGGAGAAAACATAATCCTTAATTCGGTTATTGGATAATTCCTGGAACATTACAGCACCAATGCCTACCATTTTTGCTGTTTCATCAATATTATCTGTGGCAACATTTTTCTCTTTTATGATTTCCTTCGTCTGCTCTACAGCCTTGTTCAAAACGTCTTCAAGGAACACTACTCTCCCGTGCCTTGTAGACATGGTTCCTTCTTCAAGGCTTACCAGACCAAAAGGAATGTGTACGCAGTCCTTAGCCCACTCGCAGCCCATCAGTTCAACGATTTTAAACCACTGCTGGAAATGAAGGTTTTGCTGTGATGCAACAATATACAGATTCTTATAGAAGTTATAATGTTCTTTTCTGTAAACAGCCGCAGCAATATCTCTGGTAATATACAAAGTTGAACCATCTTTCTTTGTTATAAGGGCTGGTGACATGCCGTATTCTTCAAGATCAACAATCTGTGCACCTTCTGACTCCAGAAGTAATTTTTTTTCCTTCAGCCAGTCAACAATCCTGCCCATTTTGTCAGAGTAGAAACTTTCCCCTGCATAAGAATCAAAAGCGATTCCCAGCAAATCATAAACACGATGAAATTCTTTCAGACTCTCATCCCTGAACCACTGCCAAAGTTCAACTTCTTCTGGTGAGCCATTTTCAAGCTTTGTAAATACAGCTCTGGCCTCATCATCAAGAGTAGGATCCGTTTCAACTTCCACATGAAATTTAGTGTAATACTCCAGTAATGTTTTAATTGGAGACTTAATAACGTCTTCTTTGTTGCCCCATTTTCTGTAGGCAACAATCATTTTACCAAACTGAGTTCCATAGTCACCCAGATGGTTAATCCTAACCGTATCATAACCAAGAAAATCATATATTTTATAAATAGAGTTTCCGATAACCGTACTTCTGATATGTCCAATATGGAATGGTTTTGCAATATTAGGAGAAGAAAATTCTACGATAACCTTCTTATCTTTTCCTATAGTGCTTCTGCCATAATTATCCCCTTCAGCAACAGCTTCTTTAACAACTTCCTCCATGAATCCTTTTCTTGACAGAAACATATTCACATAGGCATTTACATTTTCCACTTTTGCAAAAGCTTCATTTCCCTCAAGTTTGCCAGCAACATCCTTGGCAATTAAAGGTGGTGCTTTTCTCAGTGTCTTTGCAAACTTAAAACAAGGAAATGCATAATCTCCCATTTTTGTGTCTGTTGGAACTTCTACCATTGACATTACTTCTTCAAGGGTAAGTCCTTCTACTGCTTCACAGATTATTTCTGCAATCTTTTTCTTATAATTTATCATTTTTTAATCCTCCAGATTTATTTCCAATTCGCTTATGACTTTTATACCTTTTTCTCTTAAAAAGCTGTAAGAAATCCATCCCCTTCCGTTAACTGACGTGAAAACGTACCATCATAAATCATTCCGCTTCCACAAGATGGACTATTGGCTTTTAAAATTGCCCCTTCTATTTCTTCGCCCAGCTCCTGGGCTCTCCGGCAACTATTTTCCCATACCATTTCACAGCCCCGCCGGAAAAATTCTGTAACATCTGATCCTTCACGATTAACCGCTCTGCCATCTCTTATTTCTACAGGTGGTCTTGGGGTTTCCAACCCACCTTCTACCTCTGGGCAGACCGGAATATAGTTATGTTTTCTGGAGAATGCCTTTACCCAGTCGATAAAGTTATTCCCGCCATTATATCTGCAATTCTGACCTAACAGACATCCGCTTATTATATACATATCTTTATCCCTCTTACAATTTATGAACGATATATCACTTAAGTGTTACTACGGTAACACCATCACCGCCTTCATTAAAAGCGCCTTTTCTAAAGGATTCTACATGCTTATGTTTTTTAAACATATCCTGCAGTCCGTTTCTGAGAATACCCTCTCCCCGTCCGTGTATAACAGTGACTTCTTTCAATCCTGCCATATATGCATCATCCAGATATTTGTCCACATCCATGAGTGCATCATCCAGATTTCTTCCCCGGACATTTACAGATAATGAAATATTCTGAGCCTTTGATTTATATAAGCTTCCATACTTCGTTCTGGCAGCAGGTGTTTTTTTAGCCTTCGTGCCATCATTAATCAACATTAGGTTTTTTACATTTACATTGGCTTTAAGCATCCCAATCTGAACGAACATATCCCTTTATCGTCAGGCAGTGAAAGGATCTCACCATTCTGTCCCAGAGTTAAGACTTTCACCCTGTCCCCGATTTTCAGCTGATCAATAGTAACGGGATTATAGTTTTCAGGTACCTGAATGGTTTCTCTATATCTGGAATCTGCTTCTTTAATTCTGCGCTTACTTTCTGAAAGTCTGGCATGTCTTTCTGCCATGGAATCCATTTTGTCTATATCTTTTAGTTGTTTCTGGGTTTCTTCCGCAACGTTTTTTGCATCTTTTAATATGTCTCTGGCTTCTTCTTTTGCCTTAGCAAGAATTTTTTCTTTTTGCTCTTCCAGCTTCTTTATCTTTTTATCCAGCTCTTGTTTTTGCCGTTTCATTTCAAGGTTTATAAATATGGCTTCGTCCCTTTCGGCTTCAGCCATTTTTTTGTCTTCTTCAATAGAACTTATAACATTTTCAAATTCAATATCGCCTTTATCCAGCAGGGTCCGTGCTTTATCTATGATTCTGCCCGGAAGTCCAAGTTTTTCTGATATTTCAAAAGCATTTGATTTCCCCGGGATACCGATAGTCAGTTTATACGTAGGGCTTAATGTTTCTACATTGAATTCCATGGAAGCATTCTGTACTCCATGGGTTTCAATAGCATACTTCTTAAGCTCTGTATAATGGGTAGTTGCAATAGTGTGAGCACCTTTCTGATATAAATCCTCCAGCACTGCAATGGCAAGAGCTGCTCCTTCTGTAGGATCGGTTCCTGCCCCAGTTCATCCACAAGTACCAGAGTGTTCCGGTCTGCACCTGAAACGATATCTACGATATTATTCATATGGGATGAAAATGTACTCAAACTCTGCTCTATGCTTTGTTCATCTCCTATATCTGCATAAATCTTTTCAAACACCGGCATTACCGTGCCTGAGCCTACAGGAATATGCAAACCACTTTGTGTCATCATAGCAAGCAATCCCACAGTTTTTAATGTTACCGTCTTTCCCCCTGTATTTGGGCCTGTGATAACCAGTGTATCATAGTCTTTGCCAAGAGACACGTTTATAGGGACAACTTTCTCTGCATCTAGTAAAGGATGTCTTCCCTTTTTATATCCAGAATGCCTTCTTCACTAATCTGGGCATCTGTTCCCCTGTATTTAACACTTAGTCTGCCTTTTGCAAAAATAAAGTCCAATTTTACCAATAATCCCTGATTGTTTAACAGTTCATGAAAATGCTCTGCAACATTACCAGATAGTTCCGCAAGAATTCGCTGAACTTCTTTTTTTTCTGCCAGTTCCAGTTCTCTGAGTTCATTATTTAAAGTAACAATTGGCTGTGGTTCAATAAACAAGGTTGCACCTGTTGCAGACTGATCGTGGACAATCCCTGGAAACCGATTCTTATGTTCCAGTTTAACGGGAATTACATATCTTCCCTGCCGCATGGTTACAATGGCATCCTGTAAAAGGGCCTTGTTGTCAGAAGAATTCAGTATATGATTCAGCTTGACTTTAACGGCTTCATTTTGTCTTGCAATACTTCTTCTTATCTGCCTCAGCTCTGGACTGGCATTGTCTGACATTTCATCTTCGGATATTATACATCGGTCAATATTTTCTTCCAGTCTTTTCTGGACAGAAAGGAGTTCTGCCATTTCATGAATAATCGGAAGTTTTGGCAAATCTGCCTTTAAAAAAGTAACTGCATTTCTGGCCACATGAAGATTGTAAAGCACTTCCAATAGTTGTTTCATGGTCAGGGTGCCCCCTTATGTGCCAGATAAAGACTGTTTTCAATATCATAAAAGCTGCCAAGAGGCAATGTTCCTTTATGCACAATAACGGAAACCGCTTCCGAGGTTTCCGCTAATCGTTCTTCAATTAAGCACACATCAACTAAAGGCCTGAGCTCTGAAATGATTTTCTGGGTCATTTCAGAAGCAGCCTCAGCTTTCAGTTTCTCAATTATTTTATTATATTCAAGTACTCTGTATGTTTTTTCATTCATTGGTTTTTATTCCATCTTCTTTTTATAGCGATCGAGTTCTCCCTTTAACTGAATATTTTCCATCTGAATGTCAAAGAAACTGCTCTCCAGATCCTTGTATTTTGCTTCAAGTTCATTAACCATGTCACTTGAAGATTCCATAAGCTGCACTTCAGTTTTAGCCGAATCTTCCTTTAGTTTTTTTATCTCAGCATCTTTTTCTTCAACTAATTTCTGCAGGTCTGCCAGCTGGTTATCAAAACTATCTTTTAATTCTGATCTCTGACTGTTTAGTTCCTTTATTTCCTCCTGCTGCTGAATGTGACTCTTCTTTGCTTCTTCCCAAAGCTGAACGTAATGCTCTGTATCCTTTTCAGCCTGAGCATTGGTCACCTCTAAATGCTGGAATCTTTCTAAGGCACTAAAATAATCATCGGCCATGTTTACTGCAGCAAGCACCGCTATGGAGGATAATGGACCTGAATTTAGTGCTTGGGAGATTTCCTTCATCTTAACGTCAACATAATCCGCAACCTTCATAATATGTTCTCTGGACTTACTGCCCATAATAGTATATTCCTGACCGAAAATCTTAACGGTTACTTTGTTATTATCCATTTTTATTTTCCCCCTTGCAACTAAAACTACATTTCTCTCAGTACAGCATCCAGTTCATTCTTTAAAGCTTCTAATACTTTATTGTGAACTTTTGCTACATCATCATCAGTTAAAGTCATTTCTTCAGAACGGTAAGTCAGATTAAATGCAGCACTTTTCTTTCCTTCTGCTACCTGCTTACCTCTGTATACATCAAACAGCTCAACTTTTTCTAAGATTTTTCCGCCGTTGGCCTTTATTATTGCTCTGATTTTTCCAACCGGAACAGCCTCACCTACAAGAAGCGCAATATCTCTTGACGTAGAAGGATATTTTGGCAATGGCTTATAGATTACTTCCCTGTCAGCCTTACTTAAGACATTATCAAAGAATAATTCACAAACATAGCAGCGGGTTGCAATTCCATATTTCTCAGTAACTTCTGGATGAACTTCTCCCATAATTCCAAGCTCCATATCATCCATTAGTATTCTTGCACATCTGCCTGGGTGGTATACACCATACTCGCTTTCGCTCTCAAAAGTTATATCTCTTATTCCTAATACATTTAAGAGTTCCTCCACCATGCCCTTCAATGTGAAGAAAGATTCTTCTTTTCCATATATACCAATACACATGGAATCAGATTCTTCCGGCAGCTGGTTAGGGTCTGCTAAATTAGCCATAAATGTATTACCTAATTCAAACGCTCTTACTGCGTCTATATTTCTTCTAAAATTGGTACCTAGAACTTCCATCATATTTGGGGTAAGAATTGTACGCATTACAGAAGTTTCCTCACCTAAAGGATTTAGTAGTCTTACAAAGCTTCTTTCCCATGAATCCTCATCGATTCTTACATTGTCCACGCTCTTAGGGCTGCAGAAAGAATAAGTCTGAATTTCGTTGGCTCCAAGGGAGCACATAGTATCCCTTGCCAGATCTTTGAGGGTTCTTTTCCAGGATTTGCATGCCTCTGTATCGCCTTTTGGCAATGTTACCGGAAGTTTGTCATATCCATAAATTCTGGCAATCTCTTCAACGTAATCTTCTTCTATTTCAAGATCCTGGCGGATAGTTGGCGGTGTAACGGTAATAATATTGCCTTGGCCGGCCACTTTCATTTCCAGTCTCTCAAGCATCTCTGCCATAGCATCTCTGCTCAATTCAATACCCAGTACCTTATTGATCCGATCCACTCTGACGTCTAAAGTTCTGGCCTTTTCAACGGAAGGGTAAACATCCACACTTCCCGAGCAAACTGTTCCTGCACCTAATATTTCTATCAGTCGGCATACTCTGTCTGCAGCAGCCTCACAGAGATTGGGATCTATTCCTTTCTCAAATCGTGAAGATGCTTCTGTACGAAGCCCAAGTTTTTTTGAAGTTGCTCGTATGCTATCCCCGCAAAAGTTTGCAGATTCTATGAGAATTGTAGTAGTATCTGGTTCAATCTCCGAATTCATTCCACCCATAACTCCGGCTATAGCTACTGCTTTTTTCCCATCTCTGATTAAAAGCATGTCTTTTGTGAGCTTTCTTTCCGTTCCGTCAAGAGTGGTAAACATTTCACCTTCTTCTGCTGTATCTACAACAATTCTGTCCTCTTCCACTCTTCTGATATCAAAAGCATGTAAAGGTTGTCCGTATTCAAGCATAACAAAGTTTGTAATATCTACAATATTGTTAATTGGTCTCATCCCTGAAGCTATCAGTCTTTTCTGAAGCCACCAAGGAGACTGCTCTATTTTTACATCTGTTACAATTCTTGCTGCATATCGTTTGCAAAGTTCTGGTTTTTTTATTTCAACCTTAATATAATCTTTGGCATTTCCTTTTTCATTTACGCAGATTGTATCCGGATAGCGAAGTTCTTCCCTGAAAGTAGCAGCGGTTTCTCTGGCCATTCCTATCATGGAAAGGCAATCAGGACGATTCGGTGTTATTTCAAAATCCACTACGGCCATCTTAAGTCCTAATGCTTCTGTGATTTCCTGTCCTACCGTATATCCTTCTCCAAGTATCCAGATACCTTCTTTATGTGCTACCGGAATGACTTTATCTTCAAAACCAAGTTCTCCTGCAGAACAGAGCATTCCGAAAGATTCAACCCCTCGAAGCTTCCCCTTCTTAATCTTTACTCCGCCTTCCTGCTTAGGTTGTCCGTGAAGGGGTCCTGGTATAGTACTGCCATGAAGGGCTACCGGAACAAAAGCTCCTTCAAAGACATTGGAGGCCCCAGTAACAATTTGTACTGGCTCTTCCTGACCTGCATCAATCTGGCATACCACCAGCTTATCTGCGTCCGGATGCCTTTCAATCTTTAAAATCTTTCCTACAACTACTTTATCAATATTTTCTCCAAAATATTCAACAGTCTCAAGATTTGAGCCTGACATAATCATTTTATCGCAGAACTCGTCTACGCTTACATTCACATCTGTATAATCTTTTAGCCATTCTACTGGAACTAACATTTATGGCACCTCCTATTTGAACTGGTTGATGAATCGCATATCATTTTCATAGAAATTTCTGATATCATCAACTCCATATTTAAGCATTGCAATTCTCTCTACACCCATACCAAAAGCAAAGCCTGTGTACTTTTCGGTATCAATCTTTCCTACCTTAAGCACATTTGGATGCACCATACCACAGCCCAGGATTTCAATCCAGCCGCTTCCCTTGCATACATTACAACCTTTTCCACCACATTTAAAGCATGAAACGTCCATTTCCGCACTCGGCTCAGTAAACGGGAAATGATGTGGCCTGAATTTAGTTTTAGAATCAGAGCCAAAAAGTTGTTTTGCAAAGCTGTCTAAAGTACCTTTTAGGTCCGCCATGGTTATTCCTTCATCTACTACAAGTCCCTCAACCTGGTGGAACATTGGTGAATGTGTTGCATCAGGAGTATCACACCTGAAACATCTTCCCGGTGAAATAATCTTAATAGGCGGTTTCTGCTTCATAAGAGTTCTGGCCTGTACCGGTGATGTTTGTGTTCTAAGTAATATATCTTCTGAAATATAGAAAGTATCAGAAAAATCCCTTGAAGGATGATTTGGACCTGCGTTTAAAGCATCAAAGTTGTTGAATACCGTTTCAACCTCAGGGCCCTCAGCAATGGAAAATCCCATGGACATAAACACTCTTGAAATCTCTTCTATGGTTATAGTAAGAGGATGTTTAACCCCCAGATTATACTTCACACCAGGTTCCGTTACATCAATTGTTTCCAGTCTGAACTTCTCCTGTCTTGCTGCTTCTTTAACCATAGCAAATTTTTCTTCCAGTAAAGCTTCTATTTCTGCTCTCACACTGTTTGCTGCTGCTCCAAGCGATTTTCTTTCTTCTGGAGCAAGTTTTCCCATGGATTTAAGAATGTCAGTCAATTCACCCTTCTTACCAAGAACTTTAACTCTGATTTCTTCTGTTTCAACTTGTGAGGAAGCTTTTTTTATCTGTTCTCTGGCTTCCTGCAAAATCCTACTTAACTGAGTCTGCATTTTATAATCCTCTCTATATCTTGATTTTAATAATATCTATATATATATATCAATCAGTGTCTCATAGCTTCATACATTAGTATTGCTGCTGCCACCGATGCATTTAGCGATTCAATGGATCCTGACATAGGAATCTTTATTACGGTATCTGCGTGTAGCTTAAACTCTTCACATATACCATTTCCCTCATTGCCTATAACCAATCCTATGTTTGTCCTTAAGTCTGTCTCATAGTAATATTTATCTGTTTCAAATCCTGTACTCACTACCCGTTTATGGTGTTTTTTTAACAGGTCAATAGCCTGCTCCGGGGAATCTACAAACAACATGGGCATTCTGAAAAGGGAACCCGTACAGGCTCTCACTACTTTAGCTGAAAATACATCTACGGTGCCTTTTAGTATCATAATCCCATCATATCCTGCAGCATCAGCTGTTCTGATAATTGTTCCCACATTGCCTGGATCCTGTAGCCTGTCAAGCACTACAACATTGCCATTTCCCTGTTTTTTACCACAAAAAAAATCTTTCTCATCATAAAAAGCTTTCTGAACGATTCCCAGAATCCCCTGGGAATTTTCTGTTTGTGTTATCCTTGCGAATAAGTTTTCTTCAAAAACCAGTACTTTTTCATTTCCCGATTTACCAGCAATAGCTGCATACCTTTCACAAAGTGCTACAATTTCTGACTTTTGTTTGTCTTCTTCCGCTAATATAAGAAAATCAGGTATCCGGTTATTTTTTAAGGCCTCCTCTATGAGATTGGGGCCTTCAATAATATATCTTCCCAGCTTTTCTCTATGTTTTCTGTTTTCCAGCTGTAAACACATTTTAAATATTTTATTGTCTGGGGAAGTAATTTTTATCATAAACCACCGCAAGCATTAAACTTTTTTCTTGTTCCTTTAATGAAAGAAAAAGCCGGTTATCGTACCGGCTTTCTGTTAATTATTCTAAAAACCATTTCTTTCTCTATTCAAAAAAGACGGTATTACAAAGTCAGAATTGCCTCCTGACAACAAGTCATCATCCTTATTATCAGTCACAGCAGTATCTTCTGCCGGATTATCCTGCTCCGCAGTCTGAGTGGCAGGTTTAAATATACCAGCTGCTGCTTCACTAGGCCGTTGTTCAAAGCCTGTTGCAATAACTGTAACCAGTATTTCATCCTGAAGGTCTTCCTTAATAGAGGCACCAAAGATAACAATAGCATCTTCCCCTGCAGCATCTTCAATCTGAGCTGCTGCCTGACTGACTTCAAGCATACCCATATCATAGCCTCCCATGATATTAAGGATAATAGCCTTCGCTCCATCAATGGAAGTTTCAAGAAGCGGACTTTCAATGGCATTTTTAACTGCTTCTTCAACCCGGTTATCACCAGATGCTCTGCCCACACCCATATGTGCAATTCCTCTGTCACTCATAACAGTCTTCACGTCCGCAAAATCCAGATTAATCAGACCTGCTTCAGCAATTAAGTCTGAAATACCCTGAACACCCTGTTTTAAAACTTCATCAGCCATACTGAATGCTTGAAGCATAGAAGTATTTTTCTCTGCCACCTGAAGTAATCTGTCATTAGGTACTACTACAAGAGAGTCCACATATTTTTTTAACAGGCTTATACCTAACTCAGCATGCTGTCTTCTTCTTTTTCCTTCAAAAGTAAAAGGTTTTGTAACAACCCCTACTGTAAGTATGTCCATGTCTTTTGCTATTTTAGCAATAACCGGTGCAGCACCAGTACCTGTCCCTCCGCCCATACCAGCTGTAATGAATACCATGTCAGAACCCTGGATAAACTTTGAAATATCTTCAATATTTTCTTCTGCGGCTTTTTGACCTATTTCCGGATTAGCTCCTGCTCCCAGTCCTTTGGTAAGCTTTTCACCAATCTGAATTTTTGTTTCTGCCAAGCTTCCGGCTAACGCCTGCTTGTCCGTATTAACAGCCATATAAGTAACGCCCTTCAGGCCTTTTTCAATCATTCGATTTACAGCATTGCAGCCACCGCCGCCAACACCTATAACCTTTATCTGGGCAGCATTTTGTTCATTTACCTCAAACTGCAGCATTATCAAGTAACCTCCTGTCACTATAGCACAAAATTAAAATACATATTAATGCTTAATTATATCATAAATAATGTATGTTTGCACTACTATTCCTCAATATTTTGTTTATTTTTTAACTCGTTTTTTCGATTTTTTCTTTCAAAGTACCTCTCAATAGCAAGCCTTCTTAAAACTGCAAGATTATTAAACAGTCTTCCCCCAAAAACAAGGATGGCAGCGTAATAAAGTGGTACCCCCAATTTGTCTCCCACATAGGTTAAAAGCATTGCCAGCAAAGCGTTTGTGACAAAACCTGATATGAAAATTAAATTATTATATTTTTCTTCCATCATGGAACGGGCTGCCCCCACGATTGAATCCATTGCAGCCAAAAGTCCCATAGTAATATAAAAAGAATAATTGGCAGGATACGAAATATCAAGTCCAAATCCCAATGCCAGGCCAAGTGCCAGGCCTATCACAACTGCAAAAATCAATTTGTTCCCTCCTTTTGAAGCTTGTTCATATATTTATATACGTAATTCTTGGAAACAGCATCTATCGTAATATCATCCTTTAACCTGACTTCAAACTGCACCCCCCAGTTTTTCAGAGATGTGCCATATCCATCGGGATCCACAAGTGCTGCAGCCATTCTTTTACCATCTCCAATGGCTTTAATTTTAAAAGGTCTGGCATAAACTTCGCCATTAATCCGGACCGTGTAACCGGAACAGGATATTGCGGTATTGGCCGTAATTCTCTGGCCGTTAACTGAAACTGCTTCTGCACCACAGCGGTTAAGTTCGTTTACAATCATAATAATGTCTGAATCATGCACCAGTAAGTTATTAATATCTTCCCCATCATAAAGTTCACGGGTCCCATCATCAATCACTACTTCCACACCGGCACCTCTGACTGCCTCTTTACCACTGGAAACTTTATATTTTTCCAAATCTGCTGTAAGGCTCTGCTGGAACTCTTTATCTGACTGTCCGTCAGAATGGTCAGCCTTTTCATAATTCTGAAGCTTAGCTTTGGCGTCTTCAATCATGTTCTGATACTTTTTTATTTCTTCTTTTTCGCTGTTAATGGTAGTACTATAGTCCTTAATTGTTTTAGGAGACACATATAACCGGTCTCCGTCACTGATTTTCATTTGGCAGGCAAGTCCAAGTCCTATGATTGTGCACACGACAAATGTAATCAAAATCATTCTCTTATTCATCATACACCTCTGACTGTTACTCAGATTTTTCTTCAGCAACAGGCTTCGCATATTTGAAATTTATGGTTCCCGTGTATCTAGGTATTACGATGTTCTGCTTTTTTTCTGTAGTTACAATCAAATTGTATTTCATTTTCATGGTATCAATAATTCCACTTCTTATATTGATTGCATCATTAAGAGTGTCAGGATTTCCAATAGCTTTCACATAATATGGCGGAGCCGTAGGTGTCCCATTGATATTAACGTTACTACCAGCCTTACTCACTTCTGAAGTTCCAACAATTCTTTGTTCATTGATAGATATGCCCTCTGCACCAGCTTCTTTTAATTTATTCACCAGACTTAGCAGCAGCTCGTAGTTATACATAATTGTACTAAAGTCCTTTTCATACTCATCTGTTACTACGGGATCTTTAATAGTGACCAGAACTCCAGGCCCCTGTACATCCAGAACACCGGAAGACATTTTATATTTCTCCAGATCTGAAACAAGTCCGTTTATAAATCCGTCCTCTTTGGCCTTATCCCCTTCTATGGAATTCAGCCTTGCTTCTAAATCCATCAGTTGCTGCACAACAATCTCTTTTTCGTCTTTGACATTCTTTAGCTCTGCTTCATAGCCCCTAACTTTTGCTAAAGGAACAAGACCGCCCTGATCACTGCCAGCAGTCATCCTTAACTGAATTGATAAAACCAGCCCTATAAACAAAGCTAACAATCCCAAAACAATTAATCCACTGTACTTCTTCATATTTACTCTCCTACTCAACATTTGGATCAAAAGAACAATAATTATCAGTTCCCACTTTTATAATTCCTCTTTTTATGCCTTTACTATACATTTCATAAAGTGCAGTTTCAAGATTTCCATTTTTGATGTTCTGTGATAAATTCTCAGGAGTACCCTCACAAATGAGCTCATCATAAATGTGTGCTTTGATTATTACATTCGAAATATCTATTTTTTTAAAGAACAAGTCCGAACTTTCCATAGATTTCAGCATCCTCAGTGTATCTGCCAATATGGAATTTTCTTCTACCTCAAGAGGTTTCCCCTCCTTTGCTTTTTTAACTGTAAGTCCCTGTATAACAGTAATCTTAGGTTCCGCACTTGCTTTTCTAAGTACCATCCCATCCGAATCAATTATAATATACGCCCCATTATAAATAACTGCAGCCTTTTCGGTTCTTTCTGTCACTTCCACCACTACAGTTGCTGGGAGTTTTCTTTTTATGATAACGTTTGCAAAATAAGGGTCCTTCAGCAGCTTGTCCTTGATTTCATTCTTCTTTAGTTTAAAAATATTTTCTCCGATTTTTATCCCAGATTTGTCCTTTACCTGCTCAACAGTATAGTAATTATTGTTTTTTATCTTTACTGAATCAATATCAAACAATTCTGAGGTAATCAAAAAATACAAACCAACTCCTATAGCTATTATTACTAATAACCTTAGGAGATAGTTCTTTTTCTTTCGTTTTTTCTTCTTTCTAAGTTTATCAGTCATTCGTTTTCCTAATATCTGCACCCAGACTTTTTAGTGTCTGGGAAAAATCTGCATATCCTCTCTCTATGTGTTCTACACCTTCTATAATAGTCTCGCCCTGAGCCATAAGCCCTGCGATTGCCAGTGAAGCCCCTCCTCTTAAATCCGTTGCTGCTACTCTGCAGCCCTGCAACGTTCCTACACCAGTTACAAAAGCACGATTGTTTTCAACCTGTATATCTGCCCCCATCTTCCTCAGTTCATTGGTAAAAGCAAAGCGGTTTTCAAAAATGGTTTCTTCAACATAACTCTTACCTTCAGCCAAAGTTAACATCGTTAAAAATGGTGACTGTAAATCAGTAGGAAACTCTGGGTAAGGTCCCGTAATAATACGGTCTAAAGCATTTAGCTTGCTACACGCTTTAAGATATATTTTATCTCTTTTTACCCCTACTTCGCAACCTGTTTCTATAAGCTTTTCCAAAATACTTTTCAGATGCTGGCTTTTAACGTTATTTATTGTAATTTCTCCCCCAGTAGCTGCTGCTGCAACCAGATAGGTTCCACATTCTATTCTGTCTGGTATAATTCGGTGATTTCCTCCATGTAAGGAGGAACAGCCGTTAATATGTATGGTTTTTGTTCCTGCGCCATTAATATCAGCACCACAGGAATTTAAAAAATCCTGCAGGTCACATATTTCAGGTTCCATGGCACAATTATTCAATTCTGTATGGCCCTCAGCGGTTACTGCTGCCATGATTGCATTTTCAGTGGCCCCTACGCTGGGAAAGGACAAATCAATTACTGCACCTCTAAGTTTATTTGCTTTGCAGGTAATCACATCATCCTCTTCTGTTATTTCGACCCCTAACTTTCTTAATGCGTATAAATGCAAATCGATTGGCCTGCTGCCTATATTACAGCCCCCGGGCTGACTGATTACTGCGCTCCCGCACCTGCCAAGCAACGCACCCAACAAAAAAACGGATGACCTCATTTCTCGCATCCGCTTCAAGGAAATGGTGTCAGCCACCAGCTCCCTTGAATCCACGGTTATAGTCTCGTCGCCTGTGTCTATCTTACATCCCAATTCATTTAATATTTTTTTCATGCTACAAACATCAGTTATTTGCGGAATATTGGAAAGTTGACATTCAGCCCCACTCAATATGGTGGCCGCCAAAATCGGCAGTGCTGCATTTTTAGCTCCTTTTACACTGTATTCACCACTAATCTTGTTGCCGCCCCGTATATGATATGATTCCAAAACAGATACACCTCCACTATTATTAATATATAATATGAAAAGGTGTCAGTTTTGTTACAATTTAGTTTCTTATATTCCTAGATGATCATAAATAATTTTAGTTGCATCACTGGGTGCAGTCTTCAGACTAGCCAGTTCCATATCCTTTAGTTTTTCTGGATTTGATTTGAAATTTGAAATAACCTTCAGAAGAGATTCTGCAGTTAAATCTTTTTCCTCAATAATTACTGCTCCGCCCTTATCTGCCACAGCCTTGGCATTGTGAAACTGATGATTCCCTGTAACGTTTGGTGAAGGAATTAAAACAGAGGCTTTCCCACATACGGTTATTTCAGAAACAGTCAATGCACCAGACCTGCTTATAACCAGATCTGCAGCACTTAAATAATCCTGCATGTTATTTATATATTTTTTTATGTGTATATTGCCCCCACTTGTCAGGCCCTTGTCATTCATGGTTTTTGTTATATTGTCATAATATGCATTACCTGTTACAAAGTATAATGAAATATCTTTGACTCCACTTAAACTTTCTGCTACTTCCAGCATGACATCGTTTATCTTCCCAGCGCCCTGACTTCCTCCAAAGCACAAAATAACAAAGTTATTTTCACTTTCACCTATAAAACTTCTAGAATTCATTTTATCTGCATTAAAGAATGCCTGTCTCACAGGGTTTCCAGACAATACGAGTTTATCCTTATTTTTGAAATACTTTTCTGCGTCTGTAAAACTGATAAATACATGGTCAACGTATTTTTCAAGCATTTTATTGGTCATTCCCGGAAAAGCATTCTGTTCATGTATAAATGTTTTTATTCCCAGTTTATGAGCTGCTCTTACCACTGGTCCGCATACATAGCCTCCAGTGCCTATTACTATATCTGGATTAAAATCCTTAATAATTTTTTTTGCTTCTTTGTTACCCTTTAGAAGATCTTTTACAACCTTTACATTTTTCAGCATATTTCTTCTGTTAAATCCACTGACTGTTATAAATTTAATCGGATACCCATTCTGTGGTACTAAATCCTTTTCCAGTCCTCTTTTTGTGCCCACAAAAAGTATTTCTGCTTCAGGATTCTTTTCTCTGATCTTTTCTGCTATGGCTATAGCCGGGTAAATATGACCTCCGGTTCCTCCGCCTGTCATAATAACTTTCATAACTTACTACCTCTCTTCAAATGACATATTATCAGTTTTCTTATTCTACTGCAGCCGTATGCCGTGATATGTTCAGCAATACTCCTATTGAAGCCATGAAAATCATTAATGCATTTCCTCCATAGCTGACAAAGGGAAGGGTAACACCTGTAGGTGGCATCGAAGAAGTAACAACAGCAATGTTTAATATGACCTGGACCCCAATCATTATAGATATTCCTGCTGCAAGCAGCGTTCCAAATAAATCTGCTGCATTAATGGCTATATGGATTCCTCTCCACACGAGAATGATATAGGCAACAATCAAAATAAGGCATCCGATATATCCCAGTTCTTCCCCTATTATTGCAAAAATAAAATCATTCTGTGGTTCCGGTAAATACAGGTTTTTCTGTATACTTTTACCCAGGCCCAATCCAAACAGGCCTCCGGATCCCAGTGCCAATAAGGATTGGACAACTTGATATCCAGTATTTAACGGATCTGCAAAAGGGTCCATAAAACTTGTAAGACGTTTCATCCAGTGACTTTCAGGATTAGTAATAATCAATGCGCATATGCCAAAAGCACCTACTCCTATCAGTCCACCCAGATAAACATAGTTAAGACCTGCTGCAAACATTATGCCTATGATGATGATGCAGACAGTAATTGCCGTAGACAAATTAGGCTGTAGAATGATTAGGCCCCCATAAATTCCGCATAGCACAAACAATGGTGCAACTCCCTTTGTCAGTGATTTTATTATTTTAGGATTTTTACTTAAAAACCACGAAGTAAATACGATAGCTGCCGGTTTTGCCAGCTCTCCGGGCATGATGGTTATACCTCCGACTCCAAGCCACCTTTTTGCATAGTTTAATTCTATCCCCAGTGGAGTGAAAAGCAGTAATAAAAGTATAATACTTATAATCATTACAGGCTTTGCAATTTTAGCGTAGAACCTGTAATCAACAGATGCGGTAATCAGCATGGCACCAAGCCCAAGCATAGCCCATACAGTATCCTTAACCAGATAGGAATAAGGATTGCCGCTTGTATTTATTGAAGTATAATAACTGGCACTAAACACCATGATTATTCCAAAAATCACAAGTGCCAGAGTAATCAGTACCAGAACAAAGTCTCCAGATTTCATTCTTCTTTTTATTTTTGCCATTTACATTTCCAACCTCAGTAAATTATTTTTCCAGACCATGAACACAATTTTTAAAATGTTCACCCCTCTGTTCAAAGCAAGTATACATATCCCAGCTTGCACATGCAGGAGACAGCAATACGGTATCTCCAGGTACTGCAAGTTTAAATGCTGACCCTACACATTCCTCCATATTTTTGGCCATGGTTATGCTGGTAAATCCTACAGCTTCAGCCTGCTCCTTAATTATGGGAGCAGTTTTTCCCAGTAGCACCATATGCTTTACTCTTCCATGGAAGGCCTTTATAAATTCTGTAAAATCAGAGCCTTTATCATATCCTCCAGCAATTAAGATAATATTGTTTTTCATAGCATCAATGGCCTTCATGGATGCATCAGGATTGGTTCCTTTGGAGTCGTTTACAAATTTTACCCCATCTACCTGTCCGCAGTATTCAAGTCTGTGCTCTACTCCCTGAAAATTCCTTAGAGTCTCTGTAATAACAGCCGGGTCAATTCCTGCAAAATAAGAAATTGCTGCTGCTGCAAGGGCATTCTCCAGATTATGAGTCCCCGGAATTTGCAGTTCATCTGCCCTGCACAGGGTTATCAGATCTCCAGCATCATTAATAATTACTATATGTCCGTCTGCAATAAACGCCCCATATGAAAGCTTTTGTTTCACACTGAAAGGAACTACTCTGGCTCTTTTACACTCCTTGCTCAAAGCAAAGCTGGCAGGATCATCATAATTAGCAATATAATATCCCTCTTCATCCTGGTTTTGGAAAACCTTAGCTTTTGCTGCTGCATAATTTTCCATAGTGTGATGCCTGTTTAAATGGTCTGGCGTCAGATTTAGAATAGCAGAAATCTTAGGTTTAAAATATTTAATCGTCTCCAGCTGAAAACTGCTTGTTTCAGTTATAAGCCATGAATCTAATTCTGCACTGATAGCCATTGATATAACCGCAACACCAATATTACCCACTACATAAGTCTTTCTCTTTGAGTTTTTAAAGATCTCTCCGACCAGTGTGGTGGTGGTAGTTTTTCCATTTGTTCCAGTAATGGCTACATAATTTCCATTTCCTACTCTGTAAGCTATTTCTAATTCACCTATTACTTCAACACCTTTTTCCACAGCTTTTCTTACAAAACCCAGTTCCGTTGGAACTCCTGGACTTAACACCATCATATCAATTTCATCAATGCATGATGGCTCCTCACCAAAATAACATTTCACATCTCGGCTGAGTAAAAATTAACTAACTGAGGCTCCATATCTGAAACAGATTTTGAATCCTGGACATAAACTTTTGCCCCAAGACGCAGAAGAGCCTGCGTGGCTGCAACTCCTGATTTTCCCATTCCTACAATTAAAACTTTTTTATTTTCTATATCATTTTTCATTATTTCACCTCTACAGAATTAATAATCCAATTACACAACAAATCAGTGTAAATGCCCAGAATAATGCCACAACTTGTGTTTCCTTCAAACCACATAGCTCAAAATGATGGTGCAGTGGTGCCATTTTAAAAACTCTTTTTCCTGTAGTTTTAAAACTTACTACCTGTATCATCACAGAAAGCGCCTCAATAACAAATAATAATCCTGCAATGGGAAGCATCAATTCCATATTCATAATGATTGCTGCTGCGGCTAATCCGCCTCCTAAAGCCAGAGACCCTGTATCTCCCATAAAAACCTTGGCCGGATTTTTGTTAAACATCAAAAATCCCATGCATCCACCCGCTAAAGCCGAATTAAAGATTCCTCCGGCATTCATGCCAAAATCTACAGCAATAATAGCAAAGAACAAAGCTACCAGAGTAGTGACCCCTGATGCCAGGCCATCCAGTCCATCCGTAAGATTTACACTGTTTACCATTGCCACCACTACAAAAGCCACAAAAGGTATATACCAGATTCCAAAGTTCCAATGCTGGTCTATAAATGGTATATATACTGAAGTTCCATAAACAGAAACACTGGATTGATATGCAGCTACTGCAGCTGAAATTATAATCTGAAGTACCAGCTTCTGCCATGCTCTTAACCCCAGATTTTGTTTTTTGGCTACTTTCAAATAATCATCTAAAAAACCTAATAATCCAAAGAGAATAAATGCTGCCAGAATTACTCCCATATCTTTGGATATTCCTCCAGAGGTCAGACAGGTTATAGTAGTTGCAGCTATTATTGCAAGTCCGCCCATAGAAGGAGTCCCCGCTTTAACTTTATGAGATTTAGGACCTTCTTCTCTGATGTTCTGCCCTGCCTTTAAATTCTGTAAAATGGGTATTTCTACATAGGTAAGTACTAAACTTATGAAAAATGCCACTATAATTAAAATTCCAATTTGTAAATAACTCATAACCACTCCTAAAACTATTCCATAATTTTCTTAACTACCTGATCCATAGCCATCCCCCTGGAACCCTTAACCAGGATAATATCCCCCAGTTGTATCATAGTTCTTATTTCACTCATTAATTCTTCTTTGTCATTATAATATAAGACTTTTTCTTCTCCTAGTATTTTTTGGCTGATTCCGCTATATATTTTGCATTATCCCTACAGCTATTAACAGATCCACCTTTTGACTGGCTGCATACTCTCCCACTTCACCATGATATCTAGGGCTTTCTTTGCCCATTTCCAGCATATCAGCCAAAATAGCAATTTTTCGTAAGCCTTTCGTTGACATAAGAACATCCAGACCTGCTTTCATGGAATCAGGACTGGCGTTGTAGGTGTCATCAATAACTTTTACACCATTTTTACCTTTTATACTTAGTCTTTTATCAGTCAATTCCATTTTTTTAAGGCCTCTTGCAGCCTCTTCCATAGTTATACCTAGTTCCATGGCCGCTGCTACAGCCAGAGTTCCATTTATAGCATTATGTCTGCCTGGAATGGTAAGTTCAAACCTCTGGGTATCTAAATTGTGCTCAACCGTAAAAGCAATCCCTTCTTCTCCCCTGTCTGTTATATCCGAAATAATAAAATCACTTTTACCATTATTGCCTACGGATAGTCTCTTATATACACCTTCTGTGTTTTCCCTGGTGAGAAGATCATTTATTTCATTTACTACCAGTACATTATTCTCATGAAAGAAATTTGTTATTTCCAGCTTTGCTTTAAGTATACCTTCCCTACTTCCCAGATTTTCTATGTGAGAAGTTCCTATGTTTGTTATAATCCCGATGTCTGGTCTTACAATGTCAGCCAGCAAATTTATCTCTCCAAACTCACTCATACCCATTTCCAGGATTCCAACCTCTGTCCCTTCTTCAAATCCCAAAACAGTAAGAGGTAATCCGATGTGGTTATTAAAATTTCCTACATTTCTTGCAGTTTTAAATTTTTCACTGCAGATATAGTACAGCATATCTTTTGTTGTGGTTTTTCCTGTACTTCCTGTGACCCCTATCTTTTTTATATCAAAAGTGGAAAGATAGTAAGACGCCAGTCTTTGTAATGCCCATGTAGTATCCTCCACCAAAATTACAGTTAACTGTTCTTTAAGCGGGTGATTCATTATTTCTTTCTGATCTGAAACAACAAAGTCTCTGCAACCCTGATCAATGGCCATGGGAATAAATTTATGCGCATCATGAGTTTCGCCTAAAAGGGGGAAAAATAAATCCCCCTCCTTGGCGTTTCTTGAATCTGTACATACTCTCTGAATATAACTTTCTTCTTTTCCTAAAACGAATTTGCCATTCAGTTCCTGGCAGATTTCTTTCATCCTTAGTTTTTTCATCTTATCACTCTCTCATATCGATTATATCTTTAACTGCCATATAATCATCAAACGGCAGCTTTTTACCATTAACAAGCTGGTATTTTTCATGACCTTTACCTGCTATTACAATTAAATCACCTTTTTTAAAAATATCAATAGATTTTTTTATTGCCTCATGCCTGTCAATCTCTACCAGATATTCACAATCTGTCTGTAACATTCCTTTTTCAATTTCTGCTGTTATGGATTCTGGTTCTTCAAACCTTGGGTTATCCGAAGTTATGATACAAAAATCGCTGTATTGGCCTGCGATTCTGCCCATAATTCCTCTTTTTTCCTTATCCCGGTTGCCACCGCATCCAAATACACATATGAGCCTTCCAGTTTTCAATTCATCAGCAGTCTTCAAAAGATTTTCAAGTGCATCAGGAGTATGTGCAAAATCAATTACTACATCAATATTTTTACTGTTTTGGACTTTCTGGAATCGACCTGGAACACCCTTTAGTTTTTTTAGGCCTTTTATGACAGATTTTTTTTCAATTCCTGCTAACCTTGCCATGGCCAGTGCAAGAAGTCCATTATATGCAGTAGTCCTGCCAGGCAGTTCTATTTCAATTTCTCCCCATGATTCACCAGCTTCAAAAGGTTCAAGTACAATTCCATGTATAGAGTTTTTATTATCTTTCCGAAATATTCTGCATCCTCTTCTTTGAAAGAGAATGAACTTATTTTTATATCACGGGCTAGAACTCCTCCTGCAGCCTGCTCTTCTTTCATTTTATCATAAAGCCTTTTACCATAAGGGTCATCAACATTAATACACATTCCCTTTTGAGTCTTATAAAATAATTTTGTCTTGGCATTAAAATAATTTTCCATTGTTATGTGGTAATCAAGATGATCCTGGGTTAAATTAGTGAAACCTGAATAATGGATATCTACATTATCAATCCTTCCCTGATCCAGGCCATGGGAAGAAACTTCCATAATACAGGTTCCTATATTTTGTTGTTCCAGCTCATTAAAATATTTATCTAAAACTTCCCTGGATGGTGTGGTATTTAATGCATCATATTTTGTCTGACCTATGGTGTGGGTTATGGTTCCTATTAAGCCGCATTCTCTGCCGGCTTCTTCTAATATGCTTTTCAGCATGTATGATACTGTGGTTTTTCCGTTAGTTCCCGTAATGCCGAAAACTTCTATGGTCACCCATTATCACTCCCTATATAAATATACTCTTCCTCCTGCGCTTATCTTCTCGCCAGCCTTAGGATACTGGTCAACTACAGCGGCCTCTCCTAAATTTTCTCCTTCTCCCAAAGCAGGTGATATAGTATATGTCAGTGACGCTCCTCCCAAAATACCTATAGCCTCATCAAAATTTTTGCCAGTTAAATCAGGTACCGTAGTTTTTCCACTATTCATCTCTGCTGCTTCTTCCTGTGTGTAAGAAGGCTGTATATTTAAATATCTGAGGGTATCCTCCAAAATCAGTTTAACACCGGGAGCAGCAGTCTGGCTTCCGAATTTTACCCCTTTAGGGTTATCTACAATTAGCAGAATAGCAACCTTTGGATCATCCATTGGCGCCATACCAATGAATGATGAGTAGGTCTCCTGACTATAGCCTCCATTCTTTGCTTTATTTGCAGTACCGGTTTTCCCTCCTATTCTGTAACCAGGGATTTTTGCTGTTCCGCCTCCGCCTTTTGAAACTACGCTTTCCATGATTAATCGCATTTCTTCAGCAGTTTTTTTAGAGACTACCTGTCTCACTACCTTCGTATCAAACTTTTCTACAACATTTCCATCACTGTCTGTAAGCTCTTTTACCAGTCTCGGCTGCATTAGTTTACCATCATTACCAAAACAGGATACTGCTGTGACCAACTGGATTGGTGTTACAGCAATTCCCTGACCATATCCCATAGTTGCAATTCCCACTGGGCCTGCAGTCTCTTTATTCTGTAGTATTGCATTGCCTTCTCCCGGATAATCAATTCCTGTTTTATCTTTTATCCCAAAGAGCTCCAAGTATTGATAATACTTTTCAATTCCCAATCTTGTAGCCAGGGTAGCAAATACCGGATTACATGAGTTACCTACTGCCTGAACAAGAGTTTCATCCCCATGGGGATTATACCAACGCCAGCACTTTAAAGGTGTCCCTGCAATGGAATATTTCCCCTTGCAGACAAAGTGCTCATTCAATGTTGTAAGCTGTTCCTCTAACGCCATAGATGTAGTTAGAAGCTTAAAAGTAGAACCTGGTTCGTATGAGTCGCTGACCATTGGATTTCTCCACATTGCATTCCAATATTCCAGTTTCTCGCTGTCGGATAATGTTTCTACATAAGCTGCTTTTTCCGGGTCTGTCGGTACTCTCGGATTATTGGGATCATAATCAGGAGTCATAGCCATAGCTAAAATATCCCCTGTTTTAGGGTCCATCATAATACACAGCACACGATCAGCCATGGTATTTTTTTGAACGGTATCCAGTGCCTTTTCCACATAGTGCTGTATAACCTCATCTATGGTAAGAACCAGATTGAGACCATCTTCTGCCTTATAATATTTTTCCATACCATAAGCTAAACCATTTCCATTTACATCCGTGTTTTTTATCCACCTGCCGGGAACTCCGCTTAAATATTGATTATATTTAAGTTCCAGGCCTGCAAGGCCGTTATTATCATCCGTTACACTTCCAAGAACTTGCGAAGCGAAACTGCCCAGAGGATAATAACGTTTAACATCCTCTGCAATTTCAACCCCAGGTAATCCTCCTGCCTTATGGTGTCAGCTACGTTTTTCTGGACATATTTAGCCACTTTTACTAAAGCCTTATTTTCACTTATTATATCTTTTACATCAGCCTTTTTCATATTGAGCTTCTGAGCCAGAAACTCAGCAGTTTTATCTATATTTTCTTCCGGGGTATGTTTTTTGCTGCCATATCTTACTTTATCTGGTCTGGCCCATACTGAAAAGGTAACTGCACTAACAGCCAGTTCTTTACCATTTCTATCATAAATAGCTCCCCTTTTAGCCGGAATCGGTACGTCTCTGGTTTGTGATTCTATTGCCTTTTTTGAAAGCTCTCCTCCATCAACAATCTGAACCCAGCCGACTCTGAAAGATAGCCCCACAGTAGTAAGACAGATAATCAAAAACCCTATTATTATTCTTTTTTTAACGCTGTTTGGTGTTGGATTATTCATTTATTCCTTCCTAAGTCCTCTTCAATATTCTTCTAGCTTCCATCCGGTCCCATTGACCATCATATCTGATTATTACCACAAAGTGGTATTTGCCACATATAAAAACTAAACCGGACTCAAAAATTTTTGTTAATTTAATTGTCCGGTTATATTCAATATGCAGTTAAAAGATTTCAATTTATTATATTTAATATTAAAAACTATTATTCCAATTTAAGCTAATTATATGCTTCTTCTTTCAGAAGTAATGCAAAATCCTTAGCCGGTTTTTCCTTCGGTGTAACATATATAAAATCGTTTGGATCGGGATTAACCATCCCTAATTGTGTAGTAGCTTTATACTCTATAGCCTGAATATTATTTGCCTGGTTTAATTGTACCGTTAAGTTTTCAATTTCCCCGGTTATTACTTCATTTTTCTTAATAATATCATTAATATTATATTTTATACTTGCAGCATACGCAGTCGTAATAATAACTGACACACAAAGAGCACCAATAACAATTGTAAGAAATATCATAGCAACCCGGTCCTTGGACGTTACACTTGATTTCTTCTTCTGTTTAACTGTACGTACTTTTTTAGGCTTCATATCGAAACCATACTTTTTATAACTATCCTGGTATTCGTACCACTGTTCAGCAGGCATCATATTTCTTTACCTCTTTTTCTCAATGATTCTAAGCTTTGCGCTTCTGGCTCTGGGGTTAGCCTCCAGTTCTTCTTTTGTAGAAACAATTGGTTTCCCCGTCACTTTAACTACATCTGTAACTTTTCCACAAGTACAGATTGGAAATTCCTTTGGACACGTACAAGGGTTCAATCTACGATTGAAATACTCTTTAACAATTCTGTCTTCCAGGGAATGAAAAGTTATAATACAAAGTCTTCCTCCAGGATTAAGGACGTTGCAAAATGCTTCCACCGCTTTTTCAAGATGTCCCAGTTCGTCATTCACTTCAATCCTTATTGCCTGAAAGGTTCTTTTAGCCGGATGTGGTCCGTCTCTTCTTGCAGAGGCGGGTATGGCGGCCTTAATAATATCCACTAATTCTGTAGTATCTTTTATTGGTTTACTTTTTCTCGCCTTTACTATAAAATCACTAATTCTTGAAGCCCATCTTTCTTCACCATATTTTCGTATGATCTCTGTGAGTTCTTCCTGTGAATAGCTATTCACTACTTCTTCCGCAGTCAGGGTATCCTCTGCGTTCATTCTCATATCCAAGGGGCTGTCTGCATATATGAAAATCCCCGCTCAAAATTGTCAAGCTGGAAAGAAGAAACACCCAAATCCAGTAATGCTCCATCTATCCCAGGAACTCCAAGCCTGTCCAACACCTCTTC